>JBDHZN010000083.1:0-13532 GCA_039811845.1 Micropruina sp.
ACGCGTGTGATGCGGGCATCCTGCCAGTGATCCTGGGCGGCTCCTCCGGCGTACTGGACGTCGGAAGGGAACAACGCCTCGTCACCCCCGATATCCGCCACGCTCTCCAGGTGCGGGACCGGGGATGCGTGTTTCCTGGCTGCGACCGGCCCGCTGCCGATTGCGATGCCCACCACATTCTGCCCTGGGCGCAAGGCGGTGAAACATCGCTATCAAATCTATGTTTGTTGTGCAAACATCACCACAATCTGTTGGAACCCGACATGAAACGGGCATCTGAGTTGCAGTGGCAGATCCGAATCTCAGCCGAAGGGATTCCGGAAGTGATTCCGCCACGATTCGTGGACAAACATCGACGGCCACGATGCCACCAACGATTCCGACCACCCGGATAGGGCTGCGAATCGTGGAGTGCGTGCGGGCTGAACTTGGGGCGAGAAATATGCGTCTGTGTGGAAAGGGTCTCGACAAGCTCGACCAACGGTGATTGAGCAGAGTCTCGACAAGCTCGACCAACGCTGATTGAGCAGGGTCTCGACAAGCTCGACCGACGGCACCCATGTCATCCCGGCGGACGCCGGGATCTCTTCCACCCGGGTGTTCTCGGGCTGCGAGCTCCCAGGGTGTTATTCAGGCGCGCCGGACGCCGGTGCGTAACTGGAGGGGCTCGCGCTGGCCGCCGGAGTGGATGACGTCGTGGCCGTCCACGGTGAACTGGGATGCGTGGGCGTGCAGGGCCGACAACAGTTGTGGCAGGCGGTCCGAACGGTCGAACCAGGTGACGTCGGTGGAATCGGGCGGGGTGCCGTCCCGGGGGATCGAGATCACCTCGGCGAAACCGATGCCGGCAAGGTCAGCCGCGGCCCTCGCGACGTGATGCATCCGGACGTGGTCGGGGTGGCCGTAGCCGCCGTCGGCCTCGTAGCTGACCACCAAGTCGGCACGCCACGCCGTCAGGAACGCCGCCAGATCGGCCGCTGCTTCGGCCACGCTTGCCGAGGTGAATGCGTCCGGACCGGCATCCTCACCCGGGCCGGCGACCGTTGGTGTCACCCAGCGCATGCCCGAATCGACGTAGCGTCGCCGAGACAAGCCGGACGCCCGGGCCGGCGGCTCGCCCAAGAAGAACGGCCCCTCGGCACCCAACGCCGCCAAGGCCGTCATCAGCTCAGCCTCGCGATGAGCGTCCAACTCGGGACTGCCGGCCGGGGGTGCGCCCGAACCGGCGACCACCTCGCCGCGCTCACCACGGGTCGCCGTCACCACCGACACCGGCAAACCCGCCTCGGTCAGGTACTGAATCAGTGCACCCGTCGCCAGCGTCTCGTCATCGGGATGCGCGTGGGCGAAGACCACTCGGGCGACACCCTCGAACGGGCCGCTCATCGCAGCGCTCGGTAGTGCAGTTCGAGCAGTCGCGCCGTCCAACCCCAGTCGAATCGGCGGGCATGGATCTGCGCCACCACGCCCATCCGGGCCAGCCGCTGCGGCTTGGCCAGCAGCCGGGTGATGGCGGTGCCCCAGTCCTCGGGCTGCCGCGAGTCCATCAGCTGTCCGGTCTCGCCGTGCACCACGGCCTCGCGCAATCCGCCGGCCGCGGACGCGATCACCGGCGTCCCGCACGACTCGGCCTCGAGCGCGATCAGTCCGAACGTCTCCGAGTGCGACGGCACCAGCACGATCCGGGCGCCCCGCATCAGCCCGGCGAGCTTCTCCCGCGGCTGCGGACCGATGAAGTGGACGGCGTCACTCAGCCCGTGCGCCTCGACCAGAGCATGCAGGTCGGCCTGGTAGGCGGCGAAGTCGGCCGAGACATCACCGGCGATCAGCAGGTCGGGCCGCAACTCGGCCGGCACCTCGGCGAGTGCGCCGATCGCCAGATCGGGGCCTTTGAGCGGCTGCAGACGGGCGGCGTAGAGCAGGTAGCCGCGAGGGTTGGTGGAGGGTGTCGACGGAGGGGTCTCGACAAGCTCGACCAGCGGGAGACCGGCAGGCTGGAGCGGCGAAGGAGCGGTCTCGACTAGCTCGACCAGCGGGGATGGGGTCTCGACAAGCTCGACCGGCGGGGGTCCTGCAGGCTTCGTGAGTGAGGGATGGGTCTCGACAAGCTCGACCGGCGGAGGCGAACCCGGGTGGAAGATGCTCCGGTCAACTCCGGGCGGCACGATCACCACCCGATCCGGATCGGCGCCGCAGCGCTCCACCACGGTGCGGGCCTCGGCGGCGCTGATCGCGATCACGGCGTCCGATTCGGTGGCCACCAGCCGCTCGCCCGGCACCCGCGCCGGCGACTCGGGCGGCTCGCCCTCCGAGAGCGCCGAGCCGGGCAGTGCGGCCACCGAGTGGAAGCTCTGCACATGCGGGACGCCCCACGCGCGCGCCACCGGCAATGCGGCCACGCCCGACATCCAGTGATGCGAATGCAGCACGTCGTAGCCGCCGTCCAGCCCCGCCAGCCCGGCCGAGAACTCCTCGATGTGGGCGTCGATCAGGCTCTTCGCGAGCCGTTCGGGCGGCCCGGCCGGCAGATGCAGCAATCGGACGCCGTCCGACAACTCGACCAGATCGGGCTGGGCCGGATCGCTGCGCCGGGTGATCAGGTCGACCCGGTGCCCGAGCTGGGCCAATGCGAGCGCCTGGTGGCGCTCGACGACGTTCATTCCGCCGGCGTCGCCGGAACCCGGTAGATCGGCGGGCGAAGTGTGCATCGACACGAACGCGATGCGGAGCGGATCCGGCATCTGCTCACCTTATCGATGCCCGCGCGACCGATGTTCACGGGCTGACTGGCGCCAGCCGTCCACGATGTCCCAGACGCTGAAGACGACCACCCCGAAAGCCACGATCACGCCGAGGATGCGGGTCAGATCGGCCTCGCCGCCGCGCTGGGTGAGCAACGTCAGAAGCTCGGGGTTGGCGAGCTGTCCGCGTCCGAGCAGGGTGAGCACCAGGCTGGCGAACAGCACCGCGAGCGCGGTATTCGCCACCGCGAGCACGGTGCTCCACCGCCGCCGCAGGAACAATACGATCGCGAATCCAGCCTCGGCTGCGAGCAGCGCCAGCATTCCGGCCATCGACCACGGCCACAGACCCGGGTTCAGCACCGGGATGGTCTGCCCGGCGATCCGGAAGAAGCCGATCCACTGGTCCCACAGCAGCGCCGCAGCAGCCAGGCCGAGGAACACCAGCGACGCGATCAGGTTCGCCCGTCCGGAGCTGTCTTCGGGGGCTTCCGGCAGCCTGTCGACGGTCCACTCCGGGAGGCCGGCGCCGCTGCGCTCCAGGATCACGAAGACGATCGTCACCCAGAAGCACAGATGCACCGCCGTGGACATGGCGGCCGTGATGGCCTGCCCGACGATCGGGCCGGGCCCTCCCCCGGCCAGCGCCTGACCCAGTGCGACCGCGCCCAGCACGCACAACGGCACGATCAGCAGCAGCAGCTTCAGCAGCCGCCACCACGTCGGGTAGTAGCGCGGCCCGATCAGATGCAGCGGCCGGTCGGCGTAGCCGGCGGCCAGCAGGGCAGGGTCGCCCAGCTCGTTGAGGGTCGCACGTTCGGCAGCCTCGGGCTGGTCGCCGTGTTCGACCCGGGCTTCGACGGCGTCGGCGATGGATGCTTCCAGCTCGGCCCGGACGTCGTCCTGGGACTCCGGTGGCAGGCTCTGGATGGCGGCGGTGATGTACCGCTGCGTCAGGGTGGCGGTCATGTCAGTGCTCCTGATCGCTGAGTGAATCGATGGCGGTCGACAGCTTGTGCCAGTCGGCCGTGAGGACCTGGGCGAGCCGGCCACCCGCCTGCGACGTGCGGTAGAACTTGCGCGGCCTGGTCTCGTCGGTGTTCCACTCGCTGGTCAGCAGGCCCTGCTTCTCCAACCGCCGCAGCAGCGGATAGAGGGTGTTGGCATCGGTGCTGAAACCCCGCTGGTCAAGCGCCTCCAACAGTCCGTAGCCGTAGCCCGGCACCCGCAGCAGCTGCAGGCAGGCCAGCACGACCGTGCCGCGCCGCAACTCCTGCAGATGGATGTCGAACTCATCGCCCATGCCTCATACGATAGTGTGCGTCACACACTATTGCAATGGGCGCTACTCAGTAGCTGCCGATGGAAGGCGGTCTCGCCGGTCAGTTCGGGGTGGAACGAGATTCCCGTCACCGACCCCTGCCGGACGGCGACCACTTGGCCCTCGCGCCGGGCCAGTACCTCGACGTCCGGGCCCACCCGGGTCATGACCGGGGCGCGGATGAACGCCACCCGCAGCGGGCCGAGCGTGCTCTCCAATTCAGTCTCGGCGGAATCGACCTGCGAGCCGAGCGCGTTGCGCCGCACCGTGACGTCCAGGACGCCCAGCGATCGCTGCCCGGGCGCCCGATCGTCCACCTCGCGCGCCAACAGCACCAGACCGGCGCAGGTGCCCAAGGCAGGCATCCCGTCGGCGATCGCCGTCCGCAGCGGTTCGAACAGATCGAACATCCGCAGCAGCTTGTCGATCGTGGACGACTCGCCGCCCGGCAACAGCACCGCGTCCACTCGGACGCCGTCCGGCCCGACCAGATCCGCACCACTGCGCAACGGCACCACCCGTGCGCCGAGCGACTCCAGCATCAGCCGATGCTCCCGGACGCCACCCTGCAGGGCGACCAGCCCCACGGTGACGGGGGCGGGGGAGAGGGTCACCAGCCCCGCTCGGCCAGCCGGTGCGGCGCCGGGACGTCGGCGACCGAGATGCCGACCATCGCCTCGCCCAGTCCGCGGGACGCCTCGGTGACTACCGCGGCGTCGTCGAACCGGGCGGTCGCCTTGACGATCGCGGCGGCACGGGCGGCCGGGTTGCCCGACTTGAAGATGCCCGAGCCGACGAAGACGCCGTCCGCGCCGAGCTGCATCATCAGCGCCGCGTCGGCCGGTGTGGCCACGCCGCCGGCGGTGAACAGCACCACCGGCAGGGCGCCGGTCTGGGCCACCTCCCGGACCAGGTCGAGCGGCGCCTGCAGCTCCTTGGCCGCCACGTACAGCTCGTCGGGCGATGACTTCGCCAGTGCGCTCAGCTCGGCGATCTGCCGACGGATGGTGCGGATGTGCTTGGTCGCCTCGGACACGTCGCCGGTGCCGGCCTCACCCTTGGACCGGATCATCGCCGCGCCCTCGGCGATCCGCCGCAGCGCTTCGCCGAGATTGGTGGCGCCGCAGACGAACGGCACGGTGAATGCGTGCTTGTCGATGTGGTGGCTGTAGTCGGCGGGCGAGAGCACCTCGGACTCGTCGATGTAGTCGACCTTCAGGTACTCCAGCACCTGGGCCTCGACGAAATGCCCGATCCGGGCTTTCGCCATCACCGGAATCGAGACCGCGTCGATGATGCCCGCGATCAGATCGGGGTCGCTCATCCGCGCCACACCGCCCTGCGCCCGGATGTCGGCCGGCACCCGCTCCAGTGCCATCACCGCGACCGCGCCGGCGTCCTCGGCGACCCGCGCCTGTTCGGGAGTGACGACGTCCATGATGACGCCGCCTTTGAGCATGTCAGCCAGGCCCCGCTTGACCAGGGGCGAACCGATCACTGTCGTCATGGAGGCAATGGTGACGATCGGGTTGCGCCGTGCTCTCGCCGTCTGAGGGGCGAGACCGTCGACCGTGCCCGATCAGCTGTGCCGCTGGACGGCATCCCGATCCGTCGCCGCGTCCCGAGCGCTCACCGGGTCTCGTCCGGCAACTCGGTCAGATCGCCGTCCGCCTCCCAGGCCACCGCGCGCCCCACCTCGAGCCCGAGCTCCGGTTCGTCGCCGATCAGGGTCAGCCGGGTCTGCCAGCGGGGCAGAGTCTCGTCCGACAATCGGGTCGAGGCGGCCAGCCGCAGCAGCGGTCGCCCGCGGTAGGTGAGCGTGAGGTGATCGCCATCGTCGGTCACCGTCCAAGGTTGCCCTTGGCGTACGGCCGCCACCGAAGCGCCCAGGTCCGTGGCCGTGAGCGCGCGCGTACTAACGATCAGCAGATCGCGCGTCATGCAATTCTCCCATTTTGCCTTCGGGTGACCCGAAGTAGTTCCCCTTGGGGCATTCTGCCAAGTCATCGGGTCTTCTGGGAAGCGCGGCTCACTCACAGCAGCGGGCACAATGACCCAATGAGCGACCGTGACATCGCCTGCGCGATCATCGAGGGACGGCTGGACGCCGAAGTGGTCCTGCGCACCGCCGAGGTGATCGCCTTCCTCGACCATCGTCCGGTGTTCAAGGGCCATGTGCTGGTCTGTCCGATCCGGCATGTCGACACGCTGCTCGACCTGCCCGACGAACTGGTGCTGCCGCTGATCACCGCCTGCCGCAGGATCGCCGCCGCCATGGGGCCGGCGTTGGGCGCGCAGGGCAGCTTCGTGGCGATCAACAACGTGATCAGCCAATCGGTGCCGCACCTGCACGTCCACGTCGTACCGCGGTCCAAGGGCGACGGCCTACGCGGCTTCTTCTGGCCCCGGACGAAGTACGCCGCAGACGAGCAGGCCGTCTACGCGACGCTATTGCGCGAGGCGCTCCAGGTCAGCTGACGGCGTCCACGACCTCCGGCGCCGCCGATCGTGCCTGCGCCGCCGATGCGTCGTCCGGCTGGCTGGCGGCATCCTGCTCGGCCTCGACCCGCGCCGTGTAGGCGGCGATCTCGGCGTCGCGCCGGGCGTCGTCCCAGCCGAGCTTCTCGGCGGCCAGCGCCGCGATCTCGGGCAGTGCCGCGAGGCCGGAGTCGGCGATCTCGTAGGTCAGCCGGGTGCGGTTGACCAGCAGATCCTCCAGGTGCAGCGCGCCCTCGTGGGTGCAGCCGTAGGCGAACTCGGCCCGCAGGTAGTCCGGGGCATGCTCGACCGGCTTCGCCAGATCCTGCTGCTCGCGGCACTGCGCGATCAGGGTGTTGATCTCGCTGCCGTAACGGTTCAGCAGATGGGTCACCCGGGTGGCGTCCCAGCCGAACTCGCGGCCCAGCGTGTCGGCCTGCGCCGACAACACCGAATAGCCGGCGGCGCCCATCAGCGGCGTCTTCTTGGTCTGCGACGGACGGGCCTTCGCCTGCGCCTCGCCCAGCGCGAAGTCGACCGCGTCTTCGGCCATCACCCGGTAGGTGGTCAGCTTGCCACCGGCGATGGTGACCAGGCCGGGGGCCGCCTCGGTGACGGTGTGCTCGCGGGACACCTTGGTGGACGCCGTCCCGTCACCCTTGGTGGCCGGCTGCAGCAGCGGCCGCAGCCCGGCCCAGGTGCCGATCACGTCGTCGCGGGTGATCGGCTTCTGCAGCACCACATTGGCGTGGTCGATCACGTAGTCGATGTCGGCCTGGGAGGCGACCGGATGGACGTAGTCCTGCTCGTAGGGGGTGTCGGTGGTGCCGATCACCCAGTAGCGCTCCCACGGAATGATGAACAGCACCGACTTCTCGGTCTGCAGGATGAAGCCCACCTCGCCGTTCAGCCGCTCCTTGGGCACCACGATGTGAATGCCCTTGGAGGCCAGCACCTTCAACCCGCCCTGGGCCTCGGCCAGGTCCTGGGTGGCCTCGGTCCACACGCCCGCGGCGGCGATCACGTGCTTGGCCTTGATGGTGAAGTTCTCGCCGCTCTCCAGGTCGGTGACCTCGGCGCCGCTGACCCGTCCGTTGGTTTTGACGAAGTCGGTGACCCGGACGCGGTTCGCGGCCAGTGCGCCGTACTCGACGGCGGTGCGCACCAGGGTCAGGGTGAGCCGGGCGTCATCGACGCGGCCGTCCCAGTACTGGATCGCGCCGACCATCACATCGGGCCGGACGTCGGGGAACAGCTTCTGCACGCCGGCCAGCGTGTGGTGCCGGTGGAACGGCGAGGTGGCCTTGGCGCCCAGCCGGGCCATCACGTCGTACAGCGTGATGCCGGCCGCGACGTAGGGCCGCTCGATGTACTTCTTGGTCAGCGGGTACAGGAACGACACCGGCTTGCCCAGGTGCGGCGCGAGCGTCGCGAGCAGCAGTTCGCGTTCGTGCAGCGCCTCGTTGACCAGCTTGAAATCGAGGGCCTGCAGGTAGCGCAGACCGCCGTGCAGCAGCTTGCTGGAGCGCGACGAGGTGCCGCTGGCCCAGTCCTGGCCCTCGACGATGCCGACCCGCAAACCGCGGGTGACGGCGTCCAGGACGATGCCGGCACCGGTGACACCGCCACCGACCACCAGGACATCCAACTCCTCGGTCGCCATCCGGCTCAGCGCGGCGGCGCGGGAGGCTGGGTTCATAGCGGTGGCAGACATGGACAACTCCTTGAGATCGGCACTGCGGACAGTCGCGATCCAACCGGACCCCCGCCAATTTCGCAAGCTCCCCGTTCAGATAATCACTCGCCGTCGCGACTCGCCGGTTTGGCTGTCGCGGGCGTCCGTTGACCCGTAGACTCCCCGGAACTTCCCGCGCAGGGAAGCCGATGGACGACACCCCGTCTCCGGCCGTCGGTCGAGGAGGAATTGCATGCTCGAGTTGGGCGCCACGAGCCTGGCCATTGTCTGGACAATCGCCGGGATCGCGGCAATCAGCCTGCTCTACGCCGTCTGGCTGCGCCGCAAGGTGCTCGCAGAGGACGAAGGCACCACCCGGATGCAAGAGATCGCGCGCGCCGTCCAAGAGGGTGCCGCGGCCTACCTGAGCCGGCAGTTCCGCACCCTCGGCATTTTCGCGATCATCGCATTCGGGCTGCTCTTCCTGCTGCCCGGCGACACGCCGGTACGGATCGGTCGCTCGGTGTTCTTCCTGGTCGGAGCCGGTTTCTCGGCGGCCATCGGGTATCTCGGCATGTGGCTGGCGGTGCGCGCCAACGTCCGGGTCGCCGCCGCGGCGATGCGCGACAACGGCCGCATCGAGGGCGCCAAGATCGCCTTCCGCACCGGCGGCGTGGTCGGCATGAGCGTGGTCGGCCTCGGCCTGCTCGGCGCCGCCGCCGTAGTGCTGCTGTATCGCGAGCAGGCGCCGTCGGTGCTCGAGGGCTTCGGCTTCGGTGCCGCGCTGCTGGCGATGTTCATGCGGGTCGGCGGCGGCATCTTCACCAAGGCCGCGGACGTCGGCGCCGACCTGGTCGGCAAGGTCGAGCAGTCGATCCCCGAGGACGATCCGCGCAATGCCGCCACCATCGCCGACAACGTCGGTGACAACGTGGGCGACTGCGCCGGCATGGCCGCCGACCTGTTCGAGTCGTACGCGGTGACCCTGGTCGCCGCACTGATCCTGGGCAAGGCCGCGTTCGGCGAGCAGGGCCTGGTGTTCCCGCTGCTGGTGCCGGCGATCGGCGCGCTGACCGCGGTGCTGGGCATCGCGATCACCCGCATCCGCGGCAACGAGTCGGGCCTGACCGCGATCAACCGCGGCTTCTACACCTCGGCCGCTGCCGGCGCGGTGCTGGCCGCGGTGGCCGCCTTCGTCTACCTGCCGGGCAGCTTCGCCGACCTGCCGGCTGTGCCCGAGGCCGTCCGTTCGCTGTCCGGTGACCCGCGGGTGATGGCGGCGGCTTCGGTGGCGATCGGCATCGTGCTGGCCGGCGTCATCCTGTGGCTCACCGGCTACTTCACTGGCACCGACTCCAGCCCCACCATCCACGTCGCCCGCACCTCGCTGACCGGCCCGGCCACCGTGGTGCTGGCCGGCATCGGTGTCGGCTTCGAGTCGGCCGTCTACACCGCGGGCATCATCGCCGCCGCAATCTGCGGCGTCTTCCTGATCTCGGGCGGTTCGATCATCCTGTCGCTGTTCATGATCGCGCTGGCCGGCTGTGGCCTGCTCACCACCGTGGGCGTGATCGTCGCCATGGACACCTTCGGCCCGGTCTCGGACAACGCCCAGGGCATCGCCGTGATGAGCAAGGACGTCGACGAGCAGGGCGAGACGATCCTCACCGCGCTGGACGCCGATGGCAACACCACCAAGGCGATCACCAAGGGCATCGCGATCGCCACCGCCGTGCTGGCCGCGACCGCGCTGTTCGGCTCGTACACCGACGCCGTCAACCATTCGCTGTCGTCGCTGACCCAAGAGGCCGGCAACGCCATCACGGCCGCGATGCTGACCTACGAGATCGTCTCGCCGATCACCCTGGTCGGGGTGATCCTGGGTGCAGCCACGGTCTTCCTGTTCTCCGGGCTCGCCATCGACGCGGTCACCCGGGCCGCCGGCGCGATCGTCTTCGAGGTGCGCCGGCAGTTCGCCGAGATCCCCGGCATCATGACCGGCGAGGGACGGCCCGAGTACGGCCGGGTGGTCGACATCTGCACCAAGGACTCGCTGCGCGAGTTGGCCACGCCCGGCCTGCTGGCGGCGTCCGCACCGATCGCGGTCGGGTTCGGCCTGGGTGTCGGCCCGCTGGCCGGCTTCCTCGGCGGTGCGATCGTCGCGGGTGTGCTGATGGCGGTCTTCCTGGCCAACTCCGGCGGCGCCTGGGACAACGCCAAGAAGCTGGTCGAGGACGGCCGCTACGGCGGCAAGAATTCCGACGCGCATTCGGCCACCGTGATCGGCGACACCGTCGGCGACCCGTTCAAGGACACCGCGGGCCCGGCGATCAACCCGCTGATCAAGGTGATGAACCTGGTCGCGCTGCTGATCGCTCCCGCCGTGGTGGCGCTCTCGGTGGGCGAAGGGGCCAATCCGGTGCTGCGCATCGCGATCGCCATCGCAGCCGGCCTGATCGCGATGGGCGGGGTTGTCCTGTCCCGCGTCCGGGCGCACAAAGCCGACCTCGAAGGACGGCTCGAGCACGAGATGCATCTGGTCGAGGACGACGATTCCCCGGCCGAGGTAACAAACGGATAACGGCTCATTTACTGCAGGTACGAAACGAGCGGTTCGTAGTTTCCTAATGGTGAACATCGACCATGGGGGGAAACATGTTCACCGACGATTCCGCCGCAATCACCGCCGCTATCCGTGCGGGCAGCATTCAGCAGATCCAGGCAGAGCCGACCCGACGAGCACAGGTCACCGCGTCCAATGCGGCGCCGCGGGTGCTGGTCGGCGCTCCTGTCGCAGGCAGGGCAGTACGCCGCTGAGCGGATCTCCCGCGATCAGTGACGACGCCGCCAGGCGTCCAATTCGGCCTCGACATCGACCAGTCGGACGATGATCCGCGGCCCGGGGCCGGGCCGCAGGTAGTACTCGCGGATCCGTGCGTTCAGGTCGTCCAGGACTTCTCGAGCCACGCTCTCGCGCTGGACGTCGGCCAAGGTGTCCTGGATGCGTTCGACCTCGCGCCGCAACATCAGCGGGCCGGGCAGCAGCGCGCCGAGGTCCTCGCGTGCCAGCTTGGCCTTGATCCACCAGTCCTCGTCGGGGTCCAGGTTCAGCGGCTTCCCCGCGCCGGGAAGGTTGTCGAACTCCCCGCGCTCGGTCGCCTCACGGATCTGCCGGTCGATCCACGACTCGTACTGCACCCTGACGAATCTAGCCGCGTCCACCACCAACCAAAAGGTCACGGCACGGTCTCAATCGGCGTTCCGCATTGCCGCCGTAACAAGGCTGCGCCAGTATGCGGCCATGCCGCTCTAGCGAGGAGAGCGCTCTAGCGAGGAGAGATCGTGAGTTCGAGTAACAAGCGTGTGCGTGCAGCCCTGGCCGGCGTGGCGGCACTCAGCCTGAGCATGTTGGCCGCCTGCGCCAACTACAGCCAGCCCGCCGCACCCAGTTCAGGCCCCACGGAGAGTTCCGGAGCAGCGGTTGCCCTGGTGCAGCCCGGCAAGTTGGTGGTCTGCACTCACCTGGCCTACAAACCGTTCCAGTTCAAGCAGGACGGCAAGACGGTCGGTTTCGATGTCGACCTGATGGACCTGGTTGCCAAGAAGCTCGGTGTCACCCAGGAGATCTTCGACATCGAATTCGAGCAGATCACCTCGGGCGCGGTATTCGCGGCGAAGAAGTGCGATGCGGCGGCCGCGGCGATCACGATCCGGGCCGATCGTGAGAAGGCGGCGTTGTTCTCCGATCCCTATTTCACGGCGACCCAGGCGCTGTTGGTGAGCTCCGATTCGACGATCACCGATCTGCCCGACCTGAAGGGCAAGGTGCTGGCCGTGCAGGCCGGAACCACCGGTCAGGACTATGCCAAGGACAACGCCTCGAAGTACGGCTACACCGTCAAGGTGTTCGACGACATGCCGAGCGGTGCCAACGCCGTGCTGGCCAAGACTGTCGCCGCCGCGATCAACGACAACGGCGTGGTGTACAACTTCGCGTCTGAGAATGCGGGCACCAAGGTGGTCAAGGAATTCGACACCAATGAGCATTACGGGTTCAGCATGGGCAAGGACAACACCGCCCTGCAGACGGTCGTCAACGAGGTGTTGAAGACGGCGAAGGCCGACGGTACCTACAACACCATCTACAAGAAGTGGTTCGGCACCGACGCACCCAAGGACTGACTCACCCCGCTTGCTGCCCCGGCCGGCCCGTGGTCGGTCGGGGCAGCCAGGCGCCAATCCCGCAAGGGGGATCGCATGACGTCCACCACCGCGCCGGCCCGCAAGAAGCTCTCGCCGCGCCGCCGCGCCCAACGGATCCGCTGGATCAACTACGGCGTACTCATCCTCGGCGTCCTGGCGGTCGTGATGTTCGCCGACGGACGCCAGTTGCAGTCGGTCTTCTTCCGGCCCGACATGATCGCCGAGACCGTCGGCCCGGGCCTGCTGAGCGCGCTGAAGAACACCATTCTCTACACCCTGGGAGCCTTCGTCTTCGGCTTGGCGCTGGGCACCGTGCTGGCGCTGATGAAGCTGTCCCAGATCGGCCCCTACCGCTGGCTGGCGACCATCTACACCGAGATCTTTCGGGGCGTGCCGGCGATCATCGTGCTGCTCGCCTTCAGCCTGATCTCGCTGGCCATCCCGGGTCTGCAGATCCCGTTCGACCCGTTCGGCGCGGTCTGGATGGCGCTCGGCCTGGTGGCCGCCGCCTACATGTCGGAGACCATCCGGGCCGGCATCCAGGCGGTGCCCAAGGGCCAGACCGAGGCGGCCCGCTCGCTGGGCATGCCGTCCGGCATGGCGACCCGCAAGATCGTGCTGCCGCAGGCCTTCCGCATCGTCACACCGCCGCTGACCAACGAGCTGGTCTCGCTGACCAAGGACTCGTCGCTGATCTATGTGATCGGGTTGAGCGCGGAAGCGTTCGACCTGACCAAGTACGGCCGCGACCTGACCAACACCTACTCGAATATGACGCCGCTGGTGATCGCCGGCCTCACCTATCTGGTGATCACCCTGCCGCTCACCTTCCTGGTGCGCCGCATGGAGGCCAAGCAGCGGAAGGCGACCCGATGACGACCCCGACGATTCCGACCGGCAACCGCGACGACGAGATCCAGATCTACGACCTGCACAAGAGCTTCGGCCAGATCGAGGTGCTCAAGGGCATCTCCACGATCATCCGGCGCGGCGAAGTGGTCTGCGTGATCGGGCCGTCCGGCTCGGGCAAATCCACCCTGCTGCGCTGCGTGAACCTGCTCGAGCAGCCCACCGCCGGCCGGGTGTTCATCCTCAACGAGGAGATCACCGACCT
>JBDHZN010000084.1:0-13524 GCA_039811845.1 Micropruina sp.
GTGCGGGATCACCCAGCCGACGTCGTCCGGCTCGATCGTCCCGCTCAGGTCGTCGGTGGCGACGGTGACGATGCCGGCGGTGCCGATCACCGCCATGCAATCGCCCGGGCGGGCCACGCCAACGCCCAGCGACGAGGCGGTGATGTCCATCTGGCCCTTGAACACCGGGGTGCCTTCGACCAGCCCGGTGAGCCCGGCGGCGGTAGCGGTGATCCCGCCGACCTGGGTGATCGGGGACTTCAGCTCGGGCAGTACATCACGGACCTCGGTGAGCCCGAAGTGGTTCAGTACCTCGAGCGACCATTGCCGGGTGCGGACGTCGATGCCGGCCAGCGAGGCGTCCGAGGGATCGGTGGAGAGGTCGCCGGTCAGGTTGTATTCGATCCAGTCCTTGCACCACAGGTTGGTGGCGCCGGCGAGCAGGTCGCGTTGGTTGTCCAGCCGCCAGCGCAGCAGGGCGGAGGCGGTGCCGGCATAGGGGCCGAGGCCGGTGGTCTGGAACTGCCGGCTGATCGTGCCGTCGGCGTACCAGTTGTCGATCAGGTCGCCGGCGCGACCGTCGGTCCACAGGATCGCCGGGCCGGCGGGGTGGCCGTCGGCGTCCACCAGCCAGGTGCCGTCGCCCTGCCCGGTCGCCGAGATGGCCACGATCTCCTCCGGCTTCACCGAGGAGCCCTCGATGGCCTCGCGGATGGCCAGCGTGGCGGCCACCCACACGGTGTCCATGTCCTCTTCGGCCATATAGGTCGTGGGGTTGACGATCGGTACGTTCTTGGCGCCCCGGCTGAGTTCGTTGCCGTGGACATCGAAGATGGCGGCCTTGATCACGCTGGTCCCGGCGTCGATCCCCATCAGGTACTGCGGCATTAGGTTGTCCCTTCCGCTGCGGCGGGCGCCCCGGTGCGTCCGCGCGGTTGGTTGTCGATGCTAACCAGAGTTGTATAGACATGTCTAGCGTTGGCCAAGCGTGCTGGACCGTGGTACGAAATGCGGGTGCGAGCCCTGGTGAAATACGCCCCCGGTCCCGGCAACATCGAACTGCGGGACGTGCCCCGTCCTGAGCCCGGCCCCGGCCAGGTGCTGATCGACGTCGCCTACGCCGGGGTGTGTGGCACCGACCGGGCGGCGCTCGACGGTCGCTACGGCGGACTGATCCCGCGCACCCTGGGCCACGAGGCGTCCGGGGTGATCGCCGGGCTGGGGCCGGATCTCCGTGGCGACCTGGCGGTTGGCGACCGGGTCACCTTCGAGACGGACGCCTACCTGTGCGGCACCTGCCTGTACTGCCGGGCCGAGCAGTTCCAGCGCTGCCCGTATCGCAGGGGCATCGGCACCACCGCCGACGGTGCCCTTGCCGACAGCCTGGTGATGCCCGAGTTGGCCGTCCACAAGCTGCCGGACGGCGTCGCGCTGCTCTCCGCGGCGCTCACCGAGCCGCTGTCGATCGCCGTCCACGCGGTGATCGAGCGCAGCCCGTCGTTGGCCGGGCAGCTGGTGCTGGTCACCGGGCCGGGCGCGATCGGGGCGCTGACCAGCGCGGTCGCCACCGGCGTCGGCGCCACCACGGTGCTGATCGGACGCTCCCGACACGCCGCCGCCCTGGCCGGCGCGCTGGACCGCGGCATCGCCAGCCACGTGGTCGACGTCGACAACACCGACCTGGCCGGTTTCGTCAACGGACTCACCGACGGCTATGGCGCCGACGCCGCCTTCGAGTGCTCGGCGGCCAACAGTTGGCCGCGGGATCTGCAGCCGCTGCTGCGGCGCGGCGGACGGCTGGTCCTGGTCGCGCTCTACCACGGTGCGGTTGACGTCGACTTCGATCTGCTGGTCAATCGCGAGCAGGAGTTGATCGGGTCACGGGGCAAGAACGCGCAGAGCTACCGCACCGCCCTGCGGCTGCTGGCCGACGGCCGGATCGATGCGGAATCGTTCATCTCGGAGGTGCTTCCGTTGGAGGATTGGGAGACCGGACTGGAGCTGGTCGGGCAGGGCCGCAAGGTCGTCTTCGAGGTCGGCGGCTCGGCGCTCGGCTGAATCATTGGGCTAGTCAAGTCGAGGGCTGGTCAGCCTCCGGCCAAGTTGTCTATAGTTGTACATACGTGTCGTCCACCGTTGGACCCGACAAGTCATCTGGAGGAGCCCATGCCCTACGTCAACACCCTGGACCTGGTGACCGCAGCCAAGGGCAGGGGCTACGCCGTTCCCGCGATCAACATCGTCGACCCGCTGACCATCAAAGCCGTCGTCGAGGCGGCCGACTCGGTGGGTTCGCCGGTGATCCTGCAGACCTCGGTGAAGACGGTGAAGTCCGCGGGCGCCGGCGTCCTGCACTTCGCGGCCAAGGACGCCGCCGAGAACGCCTCGGTCGGTGTCTCGCTGCACCTGGACCACTGCCCCGACCGCGAGGTGATCAGCCTGGCCATCCGGCAGGGCTGGTCGTCGGTGCTGTTCGATGCGTCCGATCGTGACCTGGAGCAGGCCCGCAAAGAGACCGCCGAGGTGGTTGCCGAGGCGCACGCCGCCGGGGTCACCGTGGAGAGCGAGATCGAGAACATCATCGGCGTCGAGGACGGCGTCGGCTCGGACGAGTCCCGGCACTCCTACACCGTCGAACAGCTGGTCGAGGTGGCCAAGGAGACCGGCACCGATCTGATGGCGCCGCAGCTGGGCACCGCGCACGGCATGTACAGCGCGCAGCCGGTGCTGCTGCCCGAGCGAGTCCGGCAGATTCTCGCACTGTGCGACATCCCGGTGGTGCTGCATGGCGGTACCGGTCTCAGCAACGCCGAGTTCGACGAATTCATCGCCGCGGGTGTGACCAAGATCAACATCTCCACCGCGCTCAAGCACGCCTACATGAAGACCGCGCTGGAGTACCTCAAGCAGTGCGAGGCCAGCAACAAATGGGAGCCGGTGAAGCTCTTCGAACCGATGATCGCCGCCTCCAAGGAGCTGTTCGTCAGCTTCGCCGACATCTTCCACTCGAGCGGTAAGGACGTCTCCCGGTGAGCGAGCACGCACTGATCCTGGACTGCGACGGCGTCCTGGCCGATACCGAGAAGGACGGCCATCTGGTCGCCTTCAACCAGACCTTCGACGAGTTCGGCTACCCGTTCCGCTGGTCCGAGGACGAGTACGCCGAGCTGCTCAAGGTGGGCGGCGGCAAGGAGCGGATGCGGCACTACCTGTCGCAGCATCCCGAAATCGAGCTGCCCGGTTCGGACGACCTGGACGCCCTGCTCGCCCAGGTGCACAAGCAGAAGAGCGGCGACTACCAGGAGATCGTCAACAGCGGCCGGATCCCCGGCCGTCCCGGCATCAAACGGTTGGTCGAGGAGGCCCTGGACGCCGGCTGGCAGGTGGCGATCGCGTCCACCTCCGCGGTGCCCAGCGTCGAGGCCGTCGCCGTCGCCGTCTTCGGTCAGGCCACCCGCGACCGGCTGGCCGGCATCTTCGGCGGCGACGTCGTCCCGGCCAAGAAGCCGGCCCCCGACATCTACCTGTACGCCCTCGACCAGCTCGGTATCTCGGCCGACCATGCCGTCGTGGTGGAGGATTCCGAGAGCGGCGCCAAGGCCGCCGCCGCGGCAGGCATCGCGCACATCGTCACGGTCAGCCACTTCACCCGCGACGACCCCTTCCCCGACGCCGTCGTGGTCGTCGAGAACCTCGGCGAGCTCGGCTCCCCGGCGGTCGTGCTGGCCGGCGACGACGTCCGCGACGACCGCGGCGTGATCGGGCTGGCATCCCTGGAGCGGATCGTTCGAGCGAGTGCCTGACGAGTCGGGTCTGAACCGGTTCGTGGTGTTTATGGTCGCGGTTGGGTGAGCCTCATCAGGGTCGAGCCGGTTTGTGGTTGATATCGGTACCCCTGGGGGCACCGATATCAACCACAAAGTGGTTCGAGTGCTCGATACGTGATTGCAGTGCCGCCATACCCACCACAAACCGGTTCCAGTCGCCTACAGCGTCCCCCAGAGCGTGAGCGCGGTCGCCAGTTCGGTGTGCTGAGCGGCGGCCTCGGCGGCGTCCACGCCCGCCAGTGCGGCGTCCACCGCCTGCCGCAGGGCTTGGACGCCGGCGGCGGCGCCGTCCGGGTGGCCCTGGATGGCGCCACCGACGCCGAGGACGATGTCGTGGCCGAGTTCGTCCATGAAGCGCTGCACGGTGCCGGGGTGGACGCCGCCGCCGACCACCGGGAAGGCCGGCTTGAGGTGCGGACGGGGCAACGACAGCTGCTGCGCGGTGCGCAGGTACTGCAGCCGTGAGATCGGGTAACCGCCGTAGGGCGACACCAGTAACGCCAGGTCGGCGCCGGCCAGCCGTGGCAATAGTCCGGTCGCCAGCGGCGCGCTCATCCCGGTGCGGGGGCCCTCATAGAGCGGGGCTGCGCCGGCGAAGTGGCCCAGGATCGGCACCCCGACCTCATCGGCCAGCATCTCCACCGCACCCAGCCCGGCGGTGGTGTAGGCCACCATCACCGCGCGGGCGCCGGCGTCCACGGCTCGCTTCGCGGTGGCCAGCATCCGGTCCGGACGGTCGGTGATGTTCGGCAGGTAGATGGTCTGCACCCCGGTCACCGCGTGCGCACGCTCCGCGGCCGCCGTGAACAGCTCCACCCGGCGCAGCACCGTCGAATAGTCGGTGTTGCCCATCAGTTCGTCGTCCTTGATCAGGTCGATCCCGCCGCGCGCGGTGGCCTCGAAGATCTCGGCGGCGACCTCGGGCGGCAGCCCGGTGCACGGCTTGAGCATGTTGAGCAGCAGCGGACGGCCGACGACCCCGGTGAGTTCACGCAGTCCGGCGACCCCGAACCGAGGCCCGCCGAAGGCCCGCTCCAGCTCGCCGGGCAGTTGCAGGTCGACCAGCTTTGCCTCCAAAGATGTGGAGGCGTCGTTGCCGATCAGCGCGTTCAGCAGCTGCGGCAGCGAGGCGCCGAAGTTGATGGTCGGGAAGGCGATGGTGGCCAGGTAGCCGACCGGGCCGCCGTCGGCGTGTGTGGTGGTGTCGGCGGGCGGCATCGGCAGCACCTGGACGACGCGGCCCTCGTGCCGCTCCCGCAGCTCAGGGGTCAGCCCGGGCACCTCGACCCAGGTGCCGGTGGTCTGGCCGACCGCGAACCGGGAGATCCGCGCCCAGGGGTCGACGTCGGCGGGCAACTCCAGGGCGTAGCTGGCCAGCAGGTAGTCACCCTCGCGGGCCACCTCGGGCAGGATCGCGCGCGCAGCCATCTCAGGCTCCGTGCGCCGCGGCCAGCCGCTCCAGCAGGTGCGCGGCACCGTCGTCGGCGTTGGACGGCGCCACGCCGCGGGCCACGTCGTGCACCTCGGGGCGCGCGTTGCCCATCGCGACCGGGAAGCCGATCCGGCTCAACCAGCCGACATCGTTGCCACCGTCGCCGGCGCCGAGCACATCGGCGGCGTCGATGTCGTAGTGCCGCAGCACCCAGTCCAGGGCGTGCCACTTGGTCGACTCGCGATCCACGAACTCCACGATGGTGTCCATCGACCGCTGGACACCGGGCAGCCGGCGGTGGATCTCGTCCGCCACCTCGTCCATTCGGTCGTTGGTCGCCCAGCCCATCATCTTCAGCACGACGGCATCGTCCAGGGTGTCCGGATCGCCGATCTCGGCCTGTTCGTGGTTGAGCACCCGGATGGTCTCGCGCATCGGACCCTCGGCGGCGACGTACATGTGGTCCCTGGTCCACCAGGTGAGGTCCAGGCCCAGGTCGTCGGCCAACTCCCGGAAGGCCCGCTTGTCCTCGAGGGTCATCGGGTTGACCGCGAGGTCCGCATCGGTGGTGGGGTCGAAGATCAGGGCGCCGTTGCAGGCGATCGCCAGATGCGGCAGCTCGGCACGCCGGGCGATGTCCAGGGCGTTGCGCCGGGTGCGTCCGGTGAGCAGGATCACCGGAAGGTCGAGCCGGCTCACCGTCGTCAGCGCACGGATCGTGCGCGGGGTGACCAGGGAGTCGGCGCCGGCCAGCGTCCCGTCGACATCGAGCGCCACGGCACGCACCGCGGACAGGTCGAGGTGATCGAGCATGGAACTCCTTCTCGGGGGAACACGGAGGCTACAAGTATAGACAAGTATGTTCAAGGGTTGACCTGTTCAGTGAACCCTTCCTAAGGTGTGCCCGAGGGCGCCCGCGATGGTGCGGCCCAGGGACCCAATCAACCCAACCACACTGATGTGAAGGGGAGCCATGACCAAATACATCCTCGGGATCGACTCCGGGACGACGAGCGTGCGGTCGTTCGTGATCGACGAAGCCGGTGCCGTTGTCGGCTTCGGCCAGCAGGAGCTCACCCAGCACTACCCGCGGGCCGGCTGGATCGAGCACGATCCCAAGCAGATTCTGGCCTCTCAGCTCGAGGTGATGCGGACGGCGCTGCGCTCCGCCGACGTGACCCCGGCCGACATCGCCGCGGCTGGCATCACCAACCAGCGCGAGACCGCCCTGGTGTGGGAGAAGTCGACCGGTGAGCCGATCTACAACGCCATCGTCTGGGCCTCCCGGCAGACCGTGGACGTGGTGGAGAAGTGGGTCGCCGACGGCATCGGCGGTCTGATCGAAGAGCGCACCGGCCTGATCCCCGACGCCTACTATTCGGCGTCCAAGATCCGCTGGATCCTCGACCGTGTGGCCGGCGCTCAGGAGCGGGCCGAACGCGGTGAACTGCTCGCCGGCACCGTCGACACCTGGCTGATGTGGAACATGACCGGCGGCGAGTCCTTCGTCACCGACGTGTCCAACGGTTCGCGGACCATGATGATGAACCTCAAGACCCTGGATTGGGACGAGGAACTGCTCGGCCACTACGGCATTCCGCGCAGCATGCTGGCCAAGATCCTGCCCAGCGACGCCCACTTCGGCGATCTCGAGGCGAGCTTCGGCGCGCCGATCCCGATCGGCTCCGACCTCGGCGACCAGCAGGCCGGCCTGTTCGGCCAGGCCGCCTTCGAGCAGGGTCAGTGCAAGATGACCTACGGCACCGCGGGCGTGCTGAACATCAACTGCGGCACCGAGCCGCAGCGGATCCCAGGCCTGACCCCCAGCGTCGGCTGGACGGTGCAGGGCAAGACGTCCTACGAGATCGAGGGCGTGCTGTTCGCCCAGGGCAAGACCATGCAGTGGCTGCGCGACGACCTGCAGCTGATCCACGCCGCACCCGACTCGGAGTGGTATGCGGGTCAGGTGAAGAGCACCGACGGCGTCTACCTGGTACCGGCCTTCACCGGCCTGTCGGCGCCCACCTGGGACCCCTACGCCCGGGCTGCGATCATCGGCATCAGCAACGCCACCACCCGGCTGCACATCATCAGGGCCGCAGTGGAGTCGATGGTCTACCAGACCCGCGACATGGTCGAGGCGGCCACGGTCGACAACGCCGTCACCATCCCCGAACTGCGGGTGGACGGCGGCGCGGTCAAGAACAACCTGCTCTGCCAGATGCAGGCCGACATCCTCGGCATCCCGGTGATCCGGCCGAAGAACCACGAAGCGACGATCTTTGGCGCCATGCTGCTGGCCGGCCTGTCCAGTGGTGTCTACGGCTCGCTCGACGACCTGTCGAACATGTGGGCGGTCGAGCGGGTGTTCGAGCCCGAGATGAGTCGCGACGAGGCGGACGGCCTGTACGCCGGCTGGGTGGCCGCCCGTGAACTCACCAAGGGCTGGACGAAGAAGCTGCCGCAGGGCTGACGCGGCTCCCGACGGGCCCACGAGCACCATTCCCCTGGGTGCTTGTGGGCCCTTCGTCGTCTCCGCGAAGGGTGGGATCAGGCGGGACGTTCGATGCCGAAGACGGCGGACAGGCCGTCCAGGAACTCGTCGCGGCGTCCGGAACCGGCCAGCTCGCGGGCCCGCACCGACGGGCCGTGCAGCAGCACTCCTGCGAAATGCCGCAGCGCGGCTTCAGCCTTCTCAGCGGTTTCGGGGTCGTAGCGGCGGCGGACGCGGGTCAGTTCGGCCTCGAGCGCATCGCCGACGTGGGAACGCAACGCGGCGACCGCCGGCCCAACCGAATCGGCGTCCTCGGCGTGTGCCGCGGCGGCCTGCCGGACGATCGCCTCGGCGTCGTCGGCCACCGCGAGATGGTGCAACGGGGCGTGCAGCTTGATCGCCTCGAGATCGAGCAGTTCGACACCGGGCTGGTCGACCACCTGCGGATCGACGTTGCGGGGCAGGCCCAGATCGACGACCACCCGGCGGCGGTGACCGCTGTGCGGCCCGCCGACCGGGCACTGCGCCGCGGCGTGGGTGGTGACCGGGCATTGGCCCTGGAACAGGGCGGGACCGACCACCAGTTCGGGGCTGGTGGTGCAGCAGACGATGAGATCGGCGGCGCTCGCCGTGGCGGTCACTGCGTGGCCGCTCACCTGGTGCAACCCGTGCCGGGCGCCGAAACCGGCGCCGCGTCCGGACGGCGACCAGACCGAGATCGCCTGCACGCCGCGGTCACGCAACGCCTCCAGGCAGGAGGTGGCGTAGCGCCCGGTGCCGACCAGCAGCACCTTCTGCTCGGCCCAATCGGTGATCCGATGGGAGGCCAGATCGAGGGCCAGCCGGATCAGTGATGGACGCGCCGCGCCCAAACCGGTGCGTTCCCGCACCAGCCGCCGGGTGGCCAGCGCGTCGGAGAAGATCCGCTGCAGCCGAGCGGTGGCGGTGCCGTGGCTCTCGGCACGGTTGAGCGCCCGCCGCACCTGACCGGTGATCTCGGGCTCGCCGATCACCACCGATTCCAGCCCTGCAGTGACGCCGAACAGATGCCGTGCGGCCTCCTCGCCGCGCAGCAGGGTGAGCGGACCGCGCAGCCGTTGGATGCCGGGCAGAGTGTGCGGCGCGACATCGAGGTAGACCTCGAAACGGTTGCAGGTGCTCAGCACGATGCTGCCCGCGACGCCGTCGGCGGCGAGCAGGGCGTCCACGAGCGCCGTCCCCGCATCACCGCTCCACTGCTCGAGAGCGGCGAAATCGTGGGTGCGATGGCTCGCGGTCAGGCACAACAGCACCGCGCCAGCATAGACCTCGGATAACGGCAGTGGGCGGTGTCAACGGAGAATAGGGTGCTGATGTGACCACGACAGTGCTGCCGGCGACGCATCCGCTCAACACCGACACCGCCTCGTCGTGGCTGGTCAGTGCCTACCGGGGTGAGCGTCCCGACACGACCCCGGTCTGGTTCATGCGTCAGGCCGGGCGTTCGCTGCCCGAATATCGCGAGCTGCGGGTGGGGCGCCGCATGCTCGATGCCTGCCTCGACCCCGAGTTGGCCGCCGAGATCACCCTGCAGCCGGTACGCCGGCACGGGGTGGACGCCGCCATCTTCTTCTCCGACATCGTGGTGCCGCTGAAACTCGCCGGGGTGCCGGTCGAGATCGAACCCGGCGTCGGCCCGGTCTTCGCCGCGCCGGTCGACACCCCGGAGGCCGTCGATGCCCTGCTCGCCGAAAATCCGCCGGAAGGTTTGGACGATGCGCTCGACCCGATCCGCAAAGCGGTGCGGCGCAGCGTGATGGCGTTGCGGCTGCTGCACGACGGCCGGGATCCACTGATCGGGTTCGCCGGGGCGCCGTTCACCCTGGCCGCCTATCTGGTCGCCGGACGGCCCAGCAAGGACCACCTGGCCGCCCGGGCGATGATCCACCGTCACCCGGACGCCTGGGCGCGGCTGCTGGACTGGTGCGCGGAACTCTCCGGACGGTTCCTGCGTGGCCAGGTGCTGGCCGGGGCGTCCGCGGTGCAACTGTTCGACTCGTGGGCCGGTTCGCTGCCTGCCGCGATCTATCGCGCGCATGTCGCGTCAGCGTCGTCGAAGACCTTCGACGCCGTCCGGGACCTGACCGACGATCGTGGCCGCCCGGTGCCGCTGGTGCATTTCGCGGTCGGCGCGGGCGAGTTGTACGGGGTCCTCGACCTGGACGTCGACTGCATCGGGGTGGACTGGCGCACTCCGCTGGACGAGGCCTGGCGCCGGATGCCGACCGGTCCCGCGGTGCAAGGCAATCTCGATCCGGCGCTGCTCGGGGCTCCCTGGCCGGTGCTGCGGGACGCCGTCGACGACGTGTTGCGTCGTGGCGAAGTGGCACCGGGGCATGTGTTCAACCTGGGCCACGGCGTGCCGCCGGGCGCCGATCCCGAGGTGCTCACCCGGATCGTCGACCACGTGCACAGTCGTTGAGCAGACAGTCGTTGAGGAGACAGTCGTTGAGAAGGATGGGGCGATGAAGGCGATCGTCGTCGGCGCGGGTGCCGGCGGATTGGTGGCCGCCTGGGAACTCGCCCGGGCCGGCTGCGCGGTGAGGGTGCTGGAGGCCGGCGAACGACCCGGCGGACTGCTCGACCGGGTCGTCGTGGACGACCTTGCCCTCGACGTGGGCGCCGAGGGCTACTCGGTGCGCGGCGGGGCAGTGGCGCAACTGCTGGCCGACCTGGGCGCCGCCGATCGGATCGCGCAGCCCGCGCCGGGCGGCGCCTGGCTACAGACCGCGTCCGGGCCGCATCCGATCCCGAAACGCCTGGTGTTCGGGATGCCCGCCGATCCCGAGGCGGGCGATGTGCGGGCGGTGGTCGGTGAGGTGCCGGCGCCGCGCGCGGCGTCCGGGAGTTTGGCCGAGGTGGTCCGGGCCGGGTACGGACGGCGGGTGCTCGACGACCTGGTCACCCCGCTGGTCGGCGGCGTCTACTCGACCGCGCCCGACCAGGTCCGGGTGGCCGACCTGGCGCCCGGGTTGGAGGCAGCGCTGGACGCCGGGACGCCACTGCGGGCGGCGGTCACCCAGGCCGCGGACGCGGCCCCCGCGGGGGGTGCGGTGCACGGCCTGCGGGGCGGTATGCACACCCTCGCCGGGCTGCTGGTCAGCGCGGCGAGCGAGGCGGGTGCCGAACTCAGCTGTGGTGAGCCGGTGCGGGAGCTGAGCCGGCGTCCGGGCGGCTGGCGGGTGACCACCGCCCGGCGACAACTGGACGCCGACGCGGTCGTGCTGGCCGTGCCGCTGGACGTCGCCGTCCGGCTGCTCGGTGGGCCGGTGGTGCCGCCGACCACCGCGATCGACGTGGTGACGATGGTGCTGGACGCCCCCGGGCTGGACGGCGCGGCGCCGCGCGGCACCGGCGTCCTGGTCGGTGCCGGGGTGACCGGGGTGGCCGCGAAGGCGCTCACCCATTCCACCGCGAAATGGCCCTGGCTACGTGAATCGGCCGGTGGAAGGGATGTGCTGCGGCTCTCCTACGGACGCCGCGGACAAGCGCCGGTGACGTCCGGCCTGTCGATCGGGGAGTTGACCGCGCTGGTCCGGACGGACGCCTCGGTGCTGCTGGGCCGTCCGGTGCCCGAGCCGGTCGCCGTCCGACGGACGGGCTGGTCGATCCTGCCCCCTGGAACGCCCGACCTGGCCCGGGCGCGGGAATGGTTGACTGGCCAGCGAGTCGACGGTCTCGGCATGGTCGGGGCCGGAATCAGCGGGGTCGGGTTGGCCAACGTCGTGCCACAGGCCCGTGCTGAAGCAGTGAAACTGACAAACGAGTTGTGAGTGAGTGGGGAGTTTGTGATGAGTGAGCAGGGTCCGACCGGATTCACGGTGTGGACGGTGCTGCGGCGCGATCCGCTGACCGCGCAGGGTCAGATCGGTCAGGGCCAGATCGGTCAGGCCGTGGCCGGCACCGAGGCGCTGGCGGACGCGATCGCCGCCGTCGAGACCGGCGACGTGGTGGTGCGCGGGCTGTACGACGTCAGCGCGATGCGTGGCGACGCCGACCTGATGCTGTGGCTGCACGGACCCACAGCGGAAGGCTTGCAGGCGGCTGTTCGCCGGCTGCGGCGCAGCCGGGAACTGGCCCCGCTGGCGCTGACCTGGTCGGCGATGGGCGTGCATCGCGACGCCGAGTTCAACAAGGCGCACGTGCCCGGCTTCCTGCGCGGCGTCGAGCCGCGCGGCTGGCTGTGCGTCTACCCGTTCGTCCGCTCCTACGACTGGTACGTGCTGCCCGACGACGACCGCAAGGCGATGCTGGCCGAGCACGGCCGCAAGGGCGCGGCCTTCCGGTCGGTGATCGCCAATACGGTGTCGGCGTTCGCGCTCAACGACTACGAGTGGCTGCTGCCGCTGGAATCGGACGAGTTGACCGACCTGGTCGACATGATGCGCGAGCTACGCGCCACCCGGGCCCGGCTGCATGTCCGCGAAGAGGTGCCGTTCTTCACCGGACGCCGGATCGCCGTCGACGAGGTCGCCGAGGTGCTGGCGTGAGAAGCACCCTGGGCATGAAGCCGCCGGCGGCGACCGGCGTCCATCTCAGTCCCGGTGCGGTGGTGCCGAGCGCCACTCCCGAGGCCGCCGGCGGCCCCAGGCACGTCGAGGTGCCGACCCGCTACGACGCGGTGCTGCTGTCCGGTTTCGGTGGGCCTGAGGGGCAGGACGACGTGATTCCGTTCCTGCGCAACGTGACCCGTGGCCGCGGCATCCCCGATGAGCGGCTGGAAGAGGTGGCGCACCACTACCGGCATTTCGGCGGGGTGTCGCCGATCAACGACCACAACCGCGAGTTGCGCAGCGCGTTGGAGGAGCGGCTGGCGCAGCGCGGGCTGCCGCTGCCGGTGATTTGGGGCAACCGGAACTGGATGCCGTACCTGAACGACGCGGTCGCCGAGGCGTTCCAGCGTGGCTTCACCCGGCTGCTGGCGATCCCGACCAGCGCCTATTCGTCGTACTCGTCGTGCCGGCAGTACCGCGAGGACTGGGCCGACGCCCTGGAAGACTGCGGACTGGCCGACCAGGTGGCGATCGACAAGGTGCGGCCGTTCTTCAACCATCCGGGCTTCGTGCAGCCGTTCATCGAGGGCGTCCGGGACGCCATCGCCGCGGCCGGGGCGAACGGCATCGACCGCGATGCGCTCGAAGTGCTGTTCTGCACCCACTCGATCCCCACCCTGGACGCCGAACTGTCCGGCGGTGGCGGCGCCTACCCGGCGCAGCACCGCTCGGTGGCCGAGTATGTGATGGCCCAGGCGGCGCCCGAGGTGGCCTGGCAGCTGGTCTACCAGTCCCGGTCCGGTCCGCCCAGCCAGCCCTGGCTGGAGCCGGACGTCAACGACGCCATCCAGGAACTGCACGGACGGCGCGGCGTGATCCTGGTGCCGCTCGGCTTCGTCAGCGACCACATGGAGGTGATGTGGGATCTGGACACCGAGGCCGTCGAGACCGCCACCGAGGCCGGCCTGTGGGTGCGGCGGACGCCGACGCCCGGCGTCCATCCGGCCTTCGTGGACGCTCTGGCCGACCTGGTCGCCGAGCGGGTCGAGGGACGTCCGGCGGCGCAACGCTGTGCGGTGACCGCCGGGGGCCCGTGGGTCGACGTGTGCCGTCCGGGCTGTTGCGAGAACCGGCGGCTGGGCTTCAAGCCGGCGGTCGCGGGGCTGGCGCCGTAGGGACGCCGCGGTTGGGTGGCGAGATGCGAGTGTCGAAGTGGGTGCTGGCCAGCGCGCGCTCGGACATGGTGATGAGATCGAGCAC
>JBDHZN010000085.1:0-13447 GCA_039811845.1 Micropruina sp.
CGCACCCACCCGAATCAGCGAACTCGAACGCGGCACCCGTCCCGACATCCTCCTCAGCAACGCCTACCGCGAATACCTCACCGCCGCTTGACATCAATAGGAGCATCAAGCTCGACCAACGGGTTAGCGCAGGGTGAATTCCAGGCAAGTGTCGTCGCCGAGGGGGAACCGACGCACCGGCCAGCGGGCGGCGTCCGCGACGCTGTCGACCGCCGGGACGCGGACGCCGGGGACGCCGTCACCGAGCAGCACCGGCACCGTGGTCAGGAACAGCCGGTCGAGCGCACCGGCCGCCAGGAAGGTCGAGACCGTGCGTCCGCCGCCCTCGATCAGAACCCGCCGCAAGCCGCGCGCCCGGAGCGCATCCACCACATCGTCGGGAGACCAGGGTGGTGCGCCCAGCTCGACCTGGGTCAAGTGTGAGGGTGCGTTACCGATGGTCACCGCGTCCGGGCCGGTGACCCACAGGGTCGGCGCATCGGGCTTCGAGAACAGTCGCGCGGTGACCGGCACCCGGCCGCGCGGATCGAGCACCACCCGGGTCGGGTTGCTCCCGGACGCCAGCCGGACGGTCAGCAGCGGGTCATCGTTCAGCACGGTCTGCGCACCCACGATCACCGCGTCGGCAAGGCCGCGCAGCCGATGCAGGTGCCGATGATCGGCCTCGCCCGACAGTCCGGCACCGTCACCGCTACGGGTGGCCAGGAACCCGTCCAGGCTCTGCGCGCTCTGCGCCACCACCCACTCGTCCCGGTCGACGAGCCATTCGTAACGGCTTGCCTCCTCGTCGGACGTCGAGCCGTCCGCGGCGACCGTGCGGAGATCGTCGTGCCGTAGCCGCTGCCGCTTCGTCTGCAGGTAACGGGTGTTCTCGGGCCGAGCCGGCACGGCCGCCCCGAGCCGTTCGACGACGGCCACGTCGAGAGCCGCCAGGGCCTCCTGCTTGGCGGGGTTGGATGACAGCAGCCGGACGCGATCGAGGCCGAGATCGCGCAGAATGTCCGCCGCCTGGCTGTAGTCACGAGCATCCACCGGATGCCCCAGCCGTAGGTTCGCGTCCACCGTGTCGTAGCCCTGGTCCTGCAACCGGTAGGCCCGCAGCTTCTCGACCAGCCCGATGCCGCGCCCCTCGTGGCCCCGGATGTAGACCAACACACCCTCACCGGCCTGCGCGATCAGCCCGAGCGCGGCATCAAGCTGCTCGCCACAGTCACACCGCCACGACCCGAAGGCGTCGCCGGTCAGACACTCCGAATGCAACCGGACCAACGGCGCGCCCGAATGCGGCCGTCCGTCCTCGATGCCCTGGGACAGGCTGACCAGCTCGACGCCGTCGCCGCCGCGGTAGCCGACGATGCGGAAGACGCCGTGCCGAGTGGGCAGCACAGACTCGGTGACCCGCTCGACCAGCCGCTGGACCGGGGAGTATTCGACGCTGATGGCAGCACCTCCTGTCGGAATGTCCGCTGGGCCGTCCACCCTAGGTCGGGCGCGCGGACCATCCCGATCAGCGTGGACGCGATCAACCGATCACGCCACACCCCAGAAGTCGGCGAGTTCGTGTGCCAGCACCCTGCCCTGCTGGTGGCCGGCCCGTGCGACCGGTGGCCTGGTCGAGGGATCCAGCGCGTTGGCGTTGAACACGTCCCCGGCGGCGGCGTCCGGGAAGACGGTCGCCACCCGGCTGCCGGCGGCCCGCAGTTCGGCAACCTGGGTGGCGAGATCCATGCCCCACCCGGCCGGGTACCGGGATCTGCCGCTGAACGGGTCCAGCACCAGGACGCGTCCGTAACCGGTAGCCAGGTCGGCGTTGGAACTGCGTCGGTAGCCACCGTTGAGGTAGCGCTCGTCGCCGATCCGATACGGGGTCAGCGCCGAGGTGCTGGCAGCCACCGCATCGACCAAGTCAATGCCGCTGTCCCGATCGAACACCACGGGCTCCCCGCGTCGAGGGCTGGAATCAGCACCTGCTGTGGTGGCCAATCGTGGTGGGGAAGCCGGGCCGCGACGATCCCACGCCAGCGTGCCGAGGCGGCGCCGTCAAAGGAGTCCAAGGCCAGCGCCGCGGCACCGATCGCGCGGCGGAACTCCGCCGCGCTGCTGGCCGAGGCGATGATCCGATCCGACCATTCCAAGTAGTCGGGGCCTGAAAGCGGGGGACGGCGCGGTGGCGCTGACGCCGCCGAACTGGCTGGCGGCTGGGCCAGGACGGCGGCATACAGCTCCGCCGGACGGGCCCCGCTGGTGAGTTGCGCCGCCCCGGTTGAGCCTGCCGAGGTGCCGATGATGAGCTCGGCCGCGGTGAGGTCGACCCCCGCATCGGCGAGGCCGGCCACCAGACCGAGTTGCCAGGCGTTACCGGCCGCGCCGGCACCGGCGAGAACCAGCGCGCGCAGCGGATGGGAAGCATCCGGGCGTCGGGCGTCCGGGGCAGGAGAAGAAGAATGTGTGTTCATGGGAGTCGCCCTTCGAACGTTGTCTGTCGGCGCTCCCAGCGGCGACTATCTCGGCCGCGACATCGTGGACAGCGGGGGAGCACCCATTGCGGATACTGCGTTCATGGGTCTCACCTCCCGGCGTCGGGTCACGATCAGTGGAAACCTAACACGCCTGGGCGAGTAGGGTGCCCGCTGGTGCATGAACTGACCTGACAGTCGTAGGGAGAAGGACGATGGCCATACCCCTCTCGCCTCTGGAGGTTCTCGGCTGGGAGCTCCGCCGACGCACCATCGGCAAGCGACAGCCGGTTGAAGTGATGCCGACCTCGATCCCGATCCTGACCCGGCGCATCGTGGACGGCGTCCCGCAGGAGCTGTCGAGCACCGGCACCTTCGCCGACGCACTGGAGTTCGCCCGCACCGGTGAGGGGCGGATGTCATTGACCGTGGTGTCGCACCCCACGCCTGAGGTGGTCGCCGAGTTGGCCTCCGCCTGGCAGCTCCATCCGCTCCTGGTGGAGGACCTGGTGCAGGCCGATCAGCGTCCGAAGGTGGAGCGCTACGGCGAGGTGTTGTTCGTGGTCGTCCGGTCGGCCCGCTACATCGACGCCACCGAGGAGGTGGAGTTCAGCGAGTTCCACCTGCTGGTGCAGTCCGAAGCGCTGGTCGTCGTCTGCCAGGACGGACGCCTCGTCGACGGCACGGTGATCTCTGCCGGCATGGACGACGGCGAGGCGCCACTGGGGGACGGCACGGCACTGCTCAGTAACCCGGAACTGCTTCGACTGGGACCCGAAGCGCTGGTCTATCAACTGCTCGACATCATCGTCGACGGCTATTTCCCGGTGCTGGATGGGCTGCAGACCGACAAGGAACAGATCGAACGTCAGGTGTTCAGCGGTGACGCCGCGGCCGCCGAACGCATCTACCGGCTGAGTGAAGAGGTCATCGATCTGCTGCATGCGACCACGGCGCTGTCGAAGGTGCTGCGTCGCCTGCAGGTCGGCGCCAAGAAGTACCAGTTGCCCGTCGAACTGCTCACCTACCTGCACGATCTGGACGACCATCTCGGCCACGTCATCGGAGAGACCGGCGAACTGCGCGACGCGCTGTCGCAGATCCTCAACGTCAACGCCACGCTGGTCGCGCAGCGCCAGAACGAGGATATGAAGAAGATCTCCGGCTGGGCGGCGATCCTCTTCGCGCCGACCCTGATCGCGGCGGTGTACGGGATGAACTTCGACGTCATGCCTGAGTTGCACTGGACGATCGGCTACCCGGTGGCGATCGGTGCCATGGTCGCCTTCGCACTGCTGCTGTACCTGATCTTCAAATGGAAGAAGTGGATGTAGCCGGATTGCTACCAGCAGTACTGCGATGACCCCACGCTGATCATTCACGTCATCCTGGGCTCCGACCCGGGATCTCAGGCAGCAGAGATCCCGGATCAAGTCCGGGATGACGACGGGGGGCTTTGATCAGCGCATTCGGCAGCTGGCGACAAAGGTCGGTCTCGACAAAGCTCGACCAGGGGGTCCGTGCCGCTAGCCGGCCGGTGACTGTGGTCCGCTGTCGTCGGGGACCGCCTCATGATGCCGGAGGCCGTGCGAGCGACGGTCCTCCTTCATCTCGGCCTCGAAGACGTGCCGCCGGCCGGCCATCAGCTCACCGCGGACCCGGTCCTCAAGCTCGTGGAAGACCGACCAGTAGGTGTCGTCGTACTCCTCGACCACCTGGTAGCTCCAGCGGCCCTCGATGATGTTGCGGCCGATGAGCTCGCGGTCGAGCAGTTCGGCCGCCTCACAGTGACCGGCCGCGCGTAGTTGGTCGACGGCGTCACCCAGGGCGAGGTCGGCCGAGCCGCACAACCGATGGAAGGCGTACAGGTGGCCCCGGGCGTCCTCCACCTTCTCCAATGCCTCGGACAGCTTCCCGACCGCGGCGACGGTGGCGTCGTCGACCCCGTCAGGGCGGCGATGTTCTTCGAGTTGGTGCTCGCGGTCCAGCTTCGGCCCGTCGTTCATCGGTACTTCCTTCACTGGGTTGATTCTCAGCGGCGGCGCGGACGCCCGCGTCCAGCCCGCCCCCTAGTCTCGGTCTTCACCGGCTTCGCGACGCGAGCCCGCTCCTGCTGGGTGCGTGAACTCTGCGCCGTCCGACCGCGGACCACGCCGATGAACTCATCGGTCAGCGGATGCGGATTCTCGGCGCGCCAGGCGAGTCCGATCCGGGTCGGATCGGCGTCGGTCACCGGACGGTAGGTGAGGTCGCGGCGGCTGTGCGTGCGGGCGATTGACATCGGCACCCGCAGCACCGCGATCTCGATCGCGACCTGGTTGATGCCGGACGCGTCCGCCTCGGTGAGCACCGTCTCGTCGGCCAGATCAGCCATGGTCACCTCGTCGAACGCCGCGATCGGATGCTCCTTCGACACCCACACCACCGGCGCCTCCTCGTACAACGGAATGAGGTGCAACCCTTCGACCTCGATCGGTTGCCGGACGAAGCACAGGTCGACCTCGCCGTCGTCCAGCACCCGGCGCTGATCGTGCTGGGCCACCTCGACGACCTCCAGGGGTACCGATCGGTAGCGTTCCCGCCAGATCGTCGTCCACTTCGTCAGGGTCACGCCGAGCACGAAGCCCACCCGCAGCCGCGGGTCGGCGTCCGAGGGAGTCGTCACCCGGGCAGGCTACCTCCGAACGCCCGGATAGGCTGACCCGGTGAGCCAGACCATGAAGCCGGTGACGGCCGCCGCCAAGCTCGGCATCTACCTGTCGGCCGCGCCCGAGGAGTTCCGCACCGCACCGATCACCCGCGCCGAACTCGACGCGCTGCGCGCCGACCCGCCGCAGTGGCTGATCGAGCTGCGACGCAACGGACCGTTCCCGCGCGAGGTGGTCGCGCAGAAGCTGGGCGTGTCCCGCTCCGGGCTGGCGCGAGGCGGGATCACCGAGCCGTTGGACGCCGACCAGATCGGCGCACTGATCGCCGAACCGCCCGAGTGGCTGATCCGCGAGCGGGAGAGCTACCGCGAGGTCGTCGCTGAGAAGGCCCGCCAGAACGCACGCTAGCGGCGCGCTGATCAAAGCACCTCCATCGTCATCCCGGACTTGGTCCGGGATCTCTCCCGACTGAGATCCCGGGTCGAAGCCCGGGATGACGTGAATGATCAGCGCTTTTCCCGTACCGCGGGTTGAGCTTGCCGAAACCCCTTGTCGGCGTATGAATCCAGGGTCTCGATAAGCTCGACCAACGGGAAGGGTCAGCTTCTGATGTACCGAGCCAGTTCCTCCACGGACGCGGTCGCCGCCGGTGCGCCGGCGAAGAAGGTGCTGTTGCGCCATTGCTCGGCAAGTTCGTCCGGATCGGTGAGCCAGCCCTGCTCCACGTAGTCAGCGAGGCCATGCGCCCTCGCGAACTCGGCGGTCATTTGGACGCCGCCGGGGATCAGGAAGACGCTGTCGATGTAGGAGTAGGTGTCGAAGTTGAGGTTCTTGGCCTGCCAGATCAGCTCGACGTCAGCGAGGTCACCGACGAGGAGGAGCATCCAGCAGCAGGCGAGCAGCACATCGCCGCAGCCGTCGCCGGCGGCGTCCACGCTGTCGATCTCAAGCCGGGTGAGTTCCCGCAGCAACGGGGCGTCGTCAGGTCGGCGGCTGGTCAGCAATGCAGCCACCAGCGCGGCCCGGGCATCGTCGGGGCCGGCCAGCACGCGTAGCTGATCGGGGGTGACGGCACGCGCCGCCGCCAGCAGCAGGGCTCCGGTGGGCATGGACCAAGACTTACACAGTCGGCTCATCACCGCGCCGGGCGCGTAGCCACTCGGCGCCGTTCCACGACACGGGCACCGCACCGACCGGAGGGAAAACCAGCTCCGGATCGTCGGACTGGACGAGGCAGAGCATCGGACGCCCCCGCAACGCAGCGGCACGCGCCGTGACCGCGAAGATGTCCAGGACGGCGAACGCCGCGTCACTGTGAGCGGCGGCGAAGGTGTCGTAGTGCCGCAGCACCAGAGCCAGGCCGGTCGCCCCGGTGTCGACCCCGTAGCCGCCGGCCGCGACGTCGCCCAGGCAGTCGTTGAGCGCGTCCAGGTTGTTACCGTAGTAGTCGGGAAAATCGAGCAGCGCGGCCAGCGCCCGGTGCATGCCCTGCTGATCGACCCACTGCGACGCGTCCGTGGTGCGCACGTCGTACCCACGCCCGCGCAGTCGGCGGAGGGCATGGTCGAGGACAGCGGGACTTCGGAACAGGGTGATGTAGGGATCCTGGAGGAGTCGTCGGTCGATCGGATCAGATGCCCCCGGTTGGTCATGCAGGGTTCGGTCGAACAGTCCACGCAGCTCGGTGAACGCGCGTCGGTAGGCATCGGGGTTCCAGGCGGAGGTGTCCGCCATGGTGTACCCGTGGGCGGCACCCGGGTAGATCTCGTTGCGCGCGACCAGGCCGGCGCCCGCGAGTGCGGCACCCAGATCGGCACAGTTCTGCGGAGTCAACGACGGATCGCCGTCGGCGTGGCCGAACAGGAACTCGGCGGTCGCGTCCGCCAGGGCCAGGTGCGGCGAGTCGGGGGCCTCGGTGACCAGGCCACCGCCGTGGAACCCGGCACAGGCGGCCACCGCCTCGGGGTGGCGTCCGGCGGCTCGGACGGCCAGCCTCGCACCCATGCAGAAACCGACCACACCGATCCGGGGCGAGGTCACCTCCGGCCGGGCCAGCAGGGCCGCCACATAGCTGTCGATGTCGGGCAGTGCGCGCTCCGCGGTGAGCCGTCCGACCCGTGGCCCGACCTTCCGCCACAGCCGCTGGCGGCCGTCCGGATCGGCCAGGTCCTCGGCCACCGAGAGGTCGGCGACGTTGCCCTCCCGGTAGAACACGTGGGGCGCCAGTACGACGTATCCCCAGCCGGCGATCTCGGACGCCATCGCCTCGATCTGCGGCCGCAGGCCGTAGGCGTCGGAGAACAGCAGCACGCCGGGACCCGACCCTGCCGGCGGCGTCGCCAGGATCGCCTCGACTGTGGCGCCATTGACCTCGATGTCGATCACACCGCCAGCTTAGGGAAGCGCTGATCAATCATGTCCCGGCTGCGGCGCGCCCATCGTCATCCCGGACTTGCTCCGGGATCTCCCGCCGGAGATCCCGGGTCGGAGCCCGGGATGACGTGAAGAACTGGGCGTGAGCGAGGGGAGGCGATCTGGTAGAACGCTGCGGTGCGCGCAATCGTCTATACCGAGGTCGGTGCCGAACCCCGGCTGACCGACGTCCCCGAGCCCGAATGTCCGGACGACGGGGTCCTGGTGGCCGTCCGGGCCACCGGGGTGTGCCGCTCCGACTGGCACGCCTGGCGCGGCCACGATCCCGTACCGCTGCCGAACATTCCCGGCCACGAGTTCGCCGGTGTGGTCGCCGCGGTCGGTCCAGGGGTGTGCGGCTTCAGCGTCGGCGACCGGGTGACCGCGCCGTTCGTCAACGGGTGCGGTCGTTGCGCGTGGTGCGAGGCCGGCCAGGGGCAGGTCTGCCCGGATCAGACCCAGCCCGGCTTCACCCATCCCGGCTCGTTCGCCGAGCTGGTTGCCGTCCGGGCGGCGGACTTCAATCTCGTCCGGCTACCGGAGACGGTCGATTTCGTCACCGCCGCCGGGCTGGGCTGCCGGTTCGCCACCGCCTACCACGCCCTGACCGCCCAGAGTCGATTGACGGCAGGGGAGTGGTTGCTGGTCGTCGGTTGCGGAGGGGTCGGCCTTTCCGCCGTCCTGCTCGGTGAAGCGCTCGGAGCCCGGGTGATCGCCGTCGATCCGTCTGCGGCAGCCCGCGAGCGCGCCGCTGCATTGGGCGCGGAGGTCACCCTCGCCACCGCCGACCCGGACGCGGTGCGCGACCTGACCGGCGGGGGAGCGCACGTGACCATGGACGCCCTGGGCTCCGGCCAGGTGGTCGATGCGGCGTTGCGCAGCCTGCGCCCGCGCGGCCGGCACGTTCAAGTCGGACTGATGCTCGGCGAACAGGCGTCCGCGCCGTTGCCCTGGGGCCTGGTCGTCGCCCGCGAACTGGTCGTGGCGGGCAGTCACGGCATGGCTGCCTCGGACTACCCGGCGATGCTGCAGCTCATCGCCGACGGCACCGTCAATCCCGGACGCCTCGTCGGACGGGTGGTCGACCTCGACCAGGCCGGTGCCGAACTGATGGCGATGGACGCCCCCGCGCCCTCCGCAGGCATCACCGTCGCGACGGTCTAGCCACCGTCGGTCGAGCTTGTCAACCGCCGTTGGTCGAGCTTGTCGAGACCTCAGACTGGTTCGGTTTCGACAAGCTCAACCACCGTTGGTGCCGTTGGTCGAGCTTGTCGAGACCCGGGTGAAGGTCAGATGGCTCACCCCGGCCGGCGAGGAGACCGCCTCGATCCGGTAGTCCTGCTCCATGCCCTCGAGCCCATCCCAGAGCCGTGAGCCGCGGCCGAGCAGGATCGGAACAACCACGACATGCAGGTGGTCCACCAGCCCGGCGGCGAGGAATCCGCGAATGGTCTCCGCGCCACCGCCGAGTCGGACGTCCTGCCCACCCGCGGCCCGTTTGGCGGCCGCGAGAGCCTCCGCCGGCGAGGCGTCCAGGAAGTGGAAGCTGGTGCCCCCCTCCAGCTCGATCGAAGGCCGCGGATGGTGCGTGAGTACGAACACCGGGGTGTGGAACGGCGGGTTGGCGCCCCACCAGCCCGTCCAGTCGGGATTCTCGTGCCAACCCGGGTAGCCGTACTTTCCGGCACCCATGATCTCGGCGCCGATGCCGGGTCCGTGTTGTCGAGCGAAGACGTCGTCGATGCCCCTGCTGCCGCCGGTCTGCCACCAGTCGGTGGCGAACATCCATTCGTGCAGGCGTTCGCCGGCGTGGCCGAAGGGCTCGTCGCGCGTCAAGCCCGCACCGGTGCCGAAGCCATCGAGGGAGATCGCGAAGTTGTGAACACGTAGCTCGGACATGATCGATCCATTCTGGTTGTGATCTGCAATCAGTTGGGTCGATGCTACGCCCGAGTGATGGTAGGTTGCAATCAGTTACTGGAAGGAAGGTCATGCAGCAGACGCCGCGCTCCGGGTGCGCGATCAACGCCGCCGTCGAGGTGCTCGGCGACCCCTGGGCGATGCTGGTGCTGCGCGACATCATGTTCGGCGACCGCCGCTACTTCCGCGAACTGCTCGCCGGCTCCGAAGAGGGCATCGCGAGCAACATTCTGAGTAGCCGGCTGAAGCAACTCACCGCCGCCGGCCTGCTCACCCGGGCGGAGGCCGGCCGCGGTCAGCGGGCACGCTACTCGCTGACCGACGCGGGCATTCAGGTGCTGCCGGTGATGGTCGCGCTCGGCAACTGGGGCCTGGCTCATCGTGAGGGGACTCGCCGGCTGCGCGTCCGGGCCGAACTGATGCGCGACGCCGGCCCGGCGTTCATCGAACGGATGATGGACGAGCTGCGCGAGCACCATCTGGGCACCCCGATGCCCGCCGGCGCCGAACCGCGTCCGAGCGAGCAGTTGCGGCTCGCCTACGAGCAGGCGATGGCCGACGGTTCGGCGTGACGCCGAACCACTAGGGCCGTTCGTATTCCTCGATCACCACGCCGGACTCGAACCGGCGGACGTCGACGAGTTGGAATGTGTTGATGGCCAGACCGACTGAGCCGAATAATGGAATGCCGGCGCCGAAGGCCACCGGGTTGCGCTTGAGGACGAGTCGATCGATCTCGGGCAGCAGCGTGCCGGCGAGTTCGCCACCACCGCACAGGTAGATGCCGAGGCCGTCCTCCTGCTTCAGGTCGCGCACCGTGGCGAGTGGATCGGCGGTGAACGTCACCCCGTCGACGGGCGTACGGTTGCTACGGGTCGCCACGTATTCGCGCAGATGCGCATACGGTCGTTCGATGCCGACCGAGTAGGCGATGTCGTAGCTGTTCCAGCCCTGGATCACCGTGTCGAAGCGAGTGCGCGGCGGCTGCTTGCCCACTGCCTGCAGGATATGCGCTGGTACGGCGTCGCCGTACTCGTCGAGCAGCACCTGCATGTGGTCACCCTCGGCCAGGAATGCGTCGAAGCCGCCGTCGGGCGCCGCGATGAACCCGTCCACGGACACCGCCACGTAGTAGATCAGTTCACGCATCGATCCACCCTTCACTACTGAGCCGTGGTTGTCGAGCCCTGCCCGGAAGTCACCGGCGGGGGAGCCGTCGACGGGCGGCAGGCTCGGGTGAGCCGTTCGGACGCCAGCGCCGCAACACGGTGAACGCCAGAGCCGACGGGCCGTGCCGGCGCAGGTACAACAGCCGGGCGAGCGCGGTGGCAGGGTCGGGTCGCTCGTCATGCGGCACCCACCACAGCGCGGTGGTGATGCCGGGAAGGGGAACGAACCAGCGTTCGCGCGCGCCCAGATAGCGGCCGTGTGGACCGCGATAGGTGAAGGCGTGCAGCGACGGATAGTCCCGCCACAGCGACAGATTGAGCAGCACGTCCGGCCGGCCGAAGGCGTCCAGCAGATCGGCATGACCCACCGGTCCCCGGTGCCGCCAGACGAAGCCGGGGGACGCCTCGGCGAGCCGATTGACCGGGTCGACCGCGTCGAGGAAGTCCGCCAGCCGCGGGTCGTCGAGCGGATGGCGCAGGGCCGCCGCCGTCACCACCGCGAGAAGTTCGTCCGTCATTCCTGGCCAGCCTACGACCGGCGGCGACGCTCGAGGTCAGCTGAAGAGCCAGTACCCGGCGACGGCCATCGGCGCCAGGCCGAGGATCACCAGCGGATGATAGGGCCGCCTACGGTTCAGGATCAGCACCGTGGCCGCGCCCACCACGCCGAGCACCCCGCACATGATCCACAACCCGATCACCGAGTCGTAGGGCAGTTCGTACTGGGCCCGGGTCACCACGAAGAGCGCCAGCACCGAGGTGACCATCGCGATCACCCCACCGAGCAGGAACGACACCACCATCCGCTGGACGAGGTCGAGGCTGCGACGTTCGGTTTCACTCGAGGTCGGCGCCTCATCAGCCATCGCGCCGTCGTCGAAGGACAGCCTGCTCGGCGTCGGCCGGTGTGGTTGGAGGCTCACCCGGCTCACTGTACTGGTCGTCCCGGGCGCGTCCGAGTTGCCGGGGCCGAGCCGACCGCCGGCTGAAGCCGGGGCGTGGACGGGGATGGGTGTACTCCCGCGCAGCTTCGCTGGAAAGGGCCAGCAGCACGAGAACGCTCAGGCCGAGCCCGGCGAGGTCGCCGCCCAACCGGCCGTGGTCGTTGGTCATGGTGCGGCTGGCGAAGACGACGGCGGCGTTGGCCAGGCTGAGGCAGCACAGGGTCATCCGGGCCCAGTTGTGCCGGGTGAACAAGAAGGCGCCGAGCCCGAGGTCGACCGCCGCCAGCCCGGCCAGGCCGAAGCCGACGAGCGGGAGCAGCGGGGCAAGTTCAGCGTCGACCTCCGCCACCAGTGCCGAGCTTGCTCCCCAGAAGGCGAAGCAGGCCAGCAGCAGATAGACCAGGCCGCGGATCGCGGTGACCCCGAGCGCGAACAGCACCTGGAGCGGCGGCGTGGCGCGCGGCGCCGGCGGCAGCGCCGGGGTGCCGGCCTGGGCGGAGGCCAGACCGCTCAGATCGACGATCGGCAGGTCGCCGTCGGTGCGGATCAGGTCGCCGCCACCATTGCGCGAGTGATAGCCGGCACCGAACCCCTCGATCACCCGCAGCCGCACCGCCGGATCGACCAGCCGCAGGCTCTCCACGATGTGATCGCGCTCGACATCGACGTCCTCGGCGATCTTGTGGGTGATCTGGAAGGTGAACAGCGACAACCCGACGCTGCGGTCGTAGGTGCCGGCGGCGACCCAGTCGACCCGGGTTCCGCCGGGCAGCAGCCAGTCGTCGGGGCAGCGCCAGAACCGGACGTGGTGGCGCTGGTTGGGATTGCCGGCCACCTCCTGCTGATAGGCGAAATCCTGCCGGCGCTGGAACAGGAACAGGGGACTCACCGGCGCCGTGCGGTAGGTGCGCCGGGTCAGCGACGACATCACGATCCGCCAGCCGGTGCGGAACGACAGCTCGTCGGCGAGGCTCCAGCCGGCTGCGCGCATCGCCGCGTGGATGTGCTCGGCCTCGCCCAGCATCGCCAGGTTGACCGGGTCACCGAGCAGTCCGTCGGCGGTCCGGGTCCGGCCGATGAAGTAGTCGGGAACATAGATCCGGGTGAGGATGCGGTGAATGCGGGGGAGTACCAGATAGGTGACCATCGCCCAGAACACCACCACCAGCAACATCGGCCAGCCCGGCTGAATGCCTTCCTGCAAGGTGAGATACGCCAACCACAGGGAGACGATGCCGCCGGCGGTGAACAGCGCGCGATCCAGGCCGGCGGCGATCCCGGCCTTGGTTTCGTCGTCCTCGCGCGGCATGCCGTCCCTTCATTCGCCCGTGCCGTGACCGAGGCTAGCCGACTGCGGTGCGGCGGATCGGCCCGCCCGGCGAAGCGAGCAGGCCGATCTCAGCGTGGCCGCAGGTCGGCGGCGGTCGGCACGAACGGCTGCACCCGCAGCCGCATGCCGGCCTGTTCCGGCGTCCGGTCGCGCTTGTAGCCGTTGCACGCGGCACAGGCCGCCACCAGGTTCAGCCACGACGTCGGACCACCGCGACTGCGCGGCACGATGTGGTCGCGGGTGGACGCCTCACGCCCGCAGTAGGCGCAAGCGTGGCCGTCTCGGCGCAGCACGTTGGCCAGGCTGCACGGCAGCCGTCCGGAATGCTCGTACAGCCAGCGCGTGTAGACGTAGCTGACCAGCACCAGCGAGTGCGGCTGCGGGTAGGGGCCGAAGGTGCGACCCGGCACCGACTGGTGCACCCGCGCCACATCGCGGTAGAGCATCGCCACGGCATGCCGCAGCGACACCTGATGCAGCACCTGGTGCGCGTCGGCGTTGAGCACGATGACCCGGTCCATCCTTCAGCCTCCTTTCTGTGTTCGTTCCGGCACGGAGGGACGGTTCT
>JBDHZN010000086.1:0-13432 GCA_039811845.1 Micropruina sp.
GCCCGCTTCACCTGGGCGCAGTCCTCGTAGGGGTGGTAGCAGAGCAGATCGCTGATCCCGGACGCCGACAGCAGGCAGTAGTCGGCACGGATGTCGGCGATCACATGGGTGGTGGTCTGACCCACCATCGCCTCGGACCACGCCTGGTACTCGCCGCCGGTGACGAACAGCCGGATCCCGGAGCGACGCTCCAACTCACGGGCGACAAGCATCGAATTGGTGACCACGGTGAGCGGCACGAGTTCCAGCATGCGCAGCACCCACAGCGCCGTGGTGGAGTCGTCGACCAGGATGGAGCTGCCCGGCCGGATCTGCTCCACCACGACCCGGGCCACCTCCTGCTTCAGGTCGGCGTTCTGATTCACCCGGATGCTGGCACCGATCTCGTTCAAGCCGGTGGCTACGGCGGTCACCTGGCCGCGGTGCCGGATCAGCACGCCGGCTTCTTCGAGCGACTCGATGTCGCGATACACCGTCATCGCCGAGACTCCGGTGAGTTCCACCAGTTCGTCCACTGAGGCCGATCCGTTCTTGACGACCCGTTCGGCGATCGCCATCCGGCGTTCGCGCAGCGCACCGACAGAACCTCGGCCACGCCCTTTGGTCGCCACGAGTTTCATCCTTCGTTCGTTGTCACACTCATGATGCCCTATTTGATGGGAATCGACCTCGTTAATTCGCACGAAGCCCGGCTGAAGTGGGGAGATTTCGAGAGACCTGCGCGGGACGGAGTCGGCGGCCGCCTGGAGCTCGGCCCGGCTGGTGACCGGTTCGGGTGACGTCGGGCGGGTCGGCCACTAGGTTGGAGGTCCGTCGGCGGCGTCGCCGGCGCTACCCCGGCATCGTCCGGAAAGGAGAACCCTGATGACAACACTGGTGGTCCTCGGCTCGGGAATCATGGCCACGGCTCTGGCGACCCCCTTCACCGACAACGGGCACGAAGTGCGGCTGGTCGGAACCCATTTGGACCGCGCGATCATCGACTCGATCAAGGCGACCCGCGTGCATCCGAACCTCAACCTGGCGGTGCCCGACAACGTCACCGCCTATCAGTTGGAGGATGCCGCTGAGGCCTTCGACGGTGCCGAGCTGGTGATGAGCGGGGTGAACTCGTTCGGCGTCGATTGGGCGGGCGAGCGGCTGGCCGGGCTACTCCGTCCGGGACAGCACGTGATCGCGCTGGCCAAGGGCATGCAGGCCGACTCCGACGGCAATCTGACCATCCTGCCCCGGGCGCTGATGGCGCACATTCCGGAGGAGCTGCGCAGCCAGGTGTCGGTCTCGGCGATCGCTGGCCCGTCGATCGCGGGCGAGGTGGCGATCCGGCGGCACACCAGCGTGGTGTTCACCGGTGAGGACCCCAAGGTGTTGGCGATGTGGAAGGAGTTGTTCGAGACCGACTTCTATCACGTCTGGACGAGCACCGACTTCGTCGGCGTCGAGGTGTGCGCCGCGACCAAGAACTGCTATGCCTTCGGCGCCGGCTTCATGCACGGCCAGCTGAAGGCCTTCGGCGAAACCGACCCGCAGTACGTCAACTACAACTACGGCGCCGCGCTGTTCGGCCAGGCCTCGGTCGAGATGACCCAGTTCATGGACCTGCTCGGCGGGCAGCCGTCCACGGTGCTCGGACTGCCGGGAATCGGCGACTGCTTCGTCACCTCGATGGGCGGCCGCAACGTGAAGGTCGGCACCCTGGTCGGCGAGGGCATGACGTTCACCCAGGCCCGCGATCAGATGCCCGGGGTGACCCTGGAGGGTGCCGCGGCGATCAAGGTGATCGGCGACGCCTTCGAGCGGCTCACCGAGCGTGGTGTGCTGACGTCGGAGCAGTTCCCGCTGCTGCGTCACCTGCACGCGGTGGTGGCCAAGGACGCCGCCGTCGACGTGCCGTGGAAGACGTTCTTCGGCAGCAACGGCTCGGGAGTCTGAGACAACCGCTGGTCGAGCTTGTCGAGACCCTCGGGGGGTTTCGACAAGCTCAACTCGCCAGCGTCGACAAGCTCAACCAGCGATGTCTCAGCTGAGGCCGTAGGCCTGGTGCACCAGGAAGATCGGGTGCTCGACGGCGGCGCCCGAACCCTTCCGGATCTGCCAGCGGCAGGTCTCGGTGTCGCACATCGCGAACTCGGGGTTCACCTCGCGCACCTTGTCGAACAGCGGCTTGCCGACCGCCTGGGCGATCTCGTACTTCTCTTTCTTCAACCCGTAGGTGCCGGCGATGCCGCAGCAGGTGGCGCCCGACTCGATCGCCTCGACGCCCGGGATCAGCTTCAGCACCTCCATGGCCGGCTGACCCATGCCCTGCGACTTGAGCTGGCAGGGGGCGTGGTAGACCGCCGTGAGCGGGACCTCCTTGAAGTCCGTCGGCAACTCACCGGCGTCGTGCAGTTCCAGCATGAACTCCATGATGTCGCGGATCCGGGTGCCGACGTCGGCCAGCCGGTCGTCGTCGACGCCCATGATCTCGTGCGCCTCGTGCTTGAGCATGCCGGTGCACGAGCCGGACGAGGAGATGATCGTCAGGTCACGTCCGGACGCGCGCAGGTCGTCGCACAGCTTGAGCACCTTGGCGCTGGCCCCGTCGAACAGGCCGTTGGACTGCTCGGCCAGGCCGCAGCAGCCCTGCTTCGGCACCAGCACCTCATAACCCAGATGCTCGAGCACTTCGATCGACTTCTTGGACGTCTCGACCTCGAAGTAGCCGCCGGCGCAGCCGTGGAAGAAGATGATCGGGCCGCGGGTGGCGGGCTTGGCGGTCCTCGTCCGCTTCTTCAGCCAGCCCGTGATGGTTTGGGTGTTGGCGTGCGGCATCGGGGCGTCGCGATGGATGCCGAGCACCTTCTCGACCACGGCGCGCAGCGGCTTGATCGACAGCGCGGCGTTGGCCACCGGTGCCATCGGCGTCATCGCTCGGCCCATCAGCGTGGTCTGGGTGATCAGCCGGTCGCGCAACGGCATCTCGTCGGCCTTCATCACCGCACGGGCCTGGCCGTTCAGCTCGGCGATCTTCACCCCCTGCGGGCAGGCCAAGGTGCACGCGCCACACGACGAGCAGTAGTCGAGCGAGTGATCGACCGACTCGCCGTGCCGGAACCGCTCCGCCTGCGGGCCGACGAACTTCGGCCCGGTGAACTTCGGGGTGACCGCGGCCACCGGGCAGTGCGTCTCACAGATCGTGCACTTCACACAGTGGTCGAGGGACGCCCGGGCGACCTGCGTCTGGGCGAACTCGATGCCCTCGGAGGGGTTCATGAGGCTGCTCCTTGCGTCGAGACGGCTTGGGTTGCGGCGAGGATCGAATCGGCGGCCTTCACGGCGCTGGCCAGCGCGATACCCTCGCCCGACTTCTCCTGCCAGCGGGTGGCGCCGGCCAGGATGCCGCCGGCGGCGTAGAGGTTGTCGTAGACCGCGTCGCCACCGGGATGGCGAACCAGCAGGTCCGGACCGGTTTCGACACCGACCATGAACAGCGGCTGCGGATCGCCCCAGTAATCGCCGTGCACCAGGGCACCTTCCGGACGCCGCAACGGCAGGTCGAAGATCGACTCACGCAGGTTGTGGTGTGAGTCCGCATGCAATGCCCCCGACTCGAAACCACCGGTGGAGAGCAGGAACGCGTCCGCCGCGAACTCGCGGCTGCCGCCGGCGGTGGCCAGCTGCACGCAGGCCACCGAGCCGCCCGCGCTGCGATAGCCGGTCACCTTGCTGCCCGGCACCACCCGGACGCCGGACGCCTTCGCGACCGCGGTGAGGGTGCGGTTCAACCGCATGCCCGGCACCGACGGCGGTGGCAGCGGGATCTCGAAGACCGGGGCACCGATCAGGTCGGCGATGTCGCTCCAGGCGTTGTGGTCGTCCAGCCCGAGGACGGCCGGCAGGCCGACGCTCTCGCCCTCGGCCACCAGCGGCTTGACCGCCTCGGCGAACCGCTTGCGGGTGGCCGGATCGTCGAGTGCTCGGGCGTAGGTCAGGCCCGAGGAGTCGACCTCGCCCTCGCGGGCGGGGAAGCCCAGCATCACCGGACGCGCCTCGAGCCGTCCGCCGCCGGGCAGGTCGGTGCGGTTCAGGTTGTAGGCGACCAGCTCGGGATAGAAGTCCTTGAGCTGCTTGAGGCCGATGATCACGAACTTGGCGCCGTCGACGCAGGCACCCGCAGTCATGCTGGGCGAGGCCAGCGCGGTGGGCCGGACGGCGCCGACCGCGGTGGGCAGCTGCAGGTTGACCGCCGGGTCGCCGACCAGCAGTTCGGAGCCGACCAACTCAGCCACGTAACCCGCGGACGCACCGACCAGTTCGGCGTCCAGGAACGCGTAGGGATGCTCGGGGTTCGCCTTCGCGAAGTCGCCCAGGGCGTCCAGCGGCCGCTCGACCCGATCGGGGGTGTAGCCGAGGATGTCGATCGTGCCCTGGGAGAGTTGTAGACCGCCGGTGCCCTTGGCCAGCAGGGTCACCGCCGCACCGGCCCGGGCCAGCCGGATGGCTGCGACCAGTCCGGAGACGCCGGCTCCGATCACCACGACGCGCGTCATCACACGACCTCCTCATGAGTCGGTCCAGGCAGGTGTTCGACATCCAACGTGCCCTGGAAGATCCAGTTGTCGAGCGCGGTCTGCCGGACCTGGTCGCCGTACAGGATCGGCCAGATGCCGATCCAGCGGTTCTTCAGGAACAGCCGGACCAGGCCGGTGGCCCGCTCGATGTCGATGTGTTCGGACTGCAGCGCCACGCCGGTCGCCCGCATCGAGCAGAAGCCGCCCTGACAAGGGCCCATGCCGAGCCGCAGCTGGCGACGCAGGTCGTCGAAGCTGCCCTTGGGCTGATCGGCCAGCGCTCGGGTGAACATGCCCTTGCTCATCAGCTCGCACTCGCACAGGATCTGGTCCTCGGTGCGGTCGTGCTCACGCTCTTCCAGCCGGTGGGTGATGACGTAGTTCTTCTTGTCCTCCGAACCCGGGCACTGTTCGTCGGCCGTCCGGCAGGGACGGGTCTCGCCCAGCTGGGCGCACATCGCGTTCACCACGTTCTCGGCCATCAGCCGGTAGGTGGTCAGCTTGCCGCCGGCGATGGTGAGCAGGCCGTTGAGGCCGTCGCGCTCGGAGTGGTCGATGATCGACATGCCGCGGCTCATGTGCCGGGTGTCGCCCGAGCCGACCCGGGAGTCCTTGACCAGCGGACGGGCACCCGCCCAGGCGTGAATGGCGCGGGCGTTGCGGAAGCCGGGAACCAGCAGCTCGCCGCAGTCCATCATCTGCTGCACCTCGTCCCAGGCGATCTGCAGCTTGTCCGGGTCGTCGGCCTTCTGGTCGGTGGTGCCGATGATGCACACGGTGTGCACCGGCACCAGGATGTCGCCGTCGGCGGGGTAGGTGAGCCGGTTGATCACCGAGTTGGTCAGCCGGTGGTTCATCGCGATCATGATGCCGGCGCCGGGCACCACCTGGACGTCGGGGCAGTCGGCCATGTGGGCGATCTGGCCACCCCAGGCCGCGGCGCAGTTGAGCACGAAGTTGGTGTTGATCCGGACTTCTTCGCCGGTCTTCTCGTCGGTGCAGACCACCTGCGAGACCCGGTCGCCGTCGCGGTTGATCTTGGTCACCCGGTGGTAGGTGAGGATCTTCGCGCCGTACTGCTTGGCCGAGTTGGCGGCGCTCCAGACCAGCTGCCAGCCGTCGACCGAGCCGTCCTCGACCTTGAATGCTCGGGAGATCTTGGGATTGACCCGCGGTTCGGCCTTCAGCACCTCAGCGACCGAGACCTCCTCGAACGGCACCTTGGTGTCGGTGGCGCCCTTGGCCCAGTCGTCGCCCCAGGCCGGGTCGTCGACATGGGTGGCGACGAAGTAGCCGCCGGTGCGCTCCACGGCGTGGGACTGGATGCGGGTGACGATGGCGTTCTCTTCGGCGCACTCGGTGGCTGAGTGCGGGTCACTGACCACGTAGCGGCCGCCGGAATGCAGCAGCCCGTGGTAGCGGCCGGTGGTGCCCTGCCCGAGGTCGGCCCGGTCGACCAGGATCGCGGAATAGCCGCGCATGGCGACATCACGGACGACGCCGGCGCCGGTGGATCCTCCGCCCACCACCACGACGTCTGCGGTAAGGGTCTTCACTGCATCCTCCGATCGAATGGGCGGAGTCGTGGCCACGACGTCCACCCGATGGACCTTGCCGGTCAGGTCGTTCCCATGCTTCCCGCTGCCACGATGCTGTGCGGACGCGCTAGTCACAGCCCGATCAAAGCGCACGCTACTCCAGCAAGATGGACATCTGACATAGCTAAGAGCCCTCATTAACAACACTCTTTTCTTGCCTTTTTCACATCGGTTGTGAAGGCGGGCCGGCTGGGCTCTGATCGGCCTGGCTCTCTATCTGATCGGTGGTTGAGGCGCCTCAGGTAAGTAGCCGCCGAGGTCGTCGCCGCTGAGCCGGTGTCGCATCAGCACCACCTGGTAGGGGTTCCAGGTCGACAGCGTGTAACGCAGGACCACGCCGTCCCCGTCAGCCCGGGCGTCGTAGAGATAGGGCGCGTACGCCGCTCCCGTCGAGCTGTCCTGACCGCGGAAGATGGCGTCGCCGACCGGATCGCTACCGTCGGCCGCGAAGCGAATGAACCGTCGGGTGTGATCGCCGGGACTCATCCCGCCGGCGATCCAGTCCAGGAGCCGCAACCGCGGCGACCACGGTCCCCAGGGTTCGGACGCGCTGCGCAACAGCACCGCCGGGCCGGCCGGATCGTCCGGTCCGGCCATGGTGAGCATCAGGTAGCGCCCGATGGCGGGCACCCAGCGCACCGAGAGTTCGCCGAGCGCACCCGGGCTCAGCAGCGGCAACGCGTCCGCTTCGACCGGCGACCAGGCCTCCGCCCCGGCCCAGTACTCGAGTGCGGCCAGGAAGGGTCGGGCATCGCCGCGTCGCAGACCGGACGCCACGCCGGCCGCGGTCAGGTCGACCCGCGCCAGCCGGACGTCGTCGGCGCGGTAGGCGCCGGTACCCCAGATCAGCAGGTGGCGACCGCGGCGCTGCACCGACACGTTGATGAAGCGGTGGTCGGAGAAGGTGGTCAGGAAGCGGAAGCCGATCGGACGTCGCCGCTGGGCGGGCTCGATCGCCAACTCGGACGCGGTCGCCTTCGCCAGCACGCTGCGGCCCATCGTCTGGTGCCGCCGGAAATGGTTGGAGGTGAAAAAGGCGTACAGCTCGCCGTCGAGGCTGAAGGCGTCCAGCGGGACGTCGTACTCCCGCATTGTCGTCCGCCCGCCGTGCAGACGCAGCGGTGAGCCGTGGAACCGGACGTCGGGTAGTTCGGCGTCCGGATCGAGTACTTCGGCGATGGAGTCGCGGGTGCCGAGCCACGAGCGTCCGGCCCAATGGGTGTCGCCGAACAGCAGGAAGCTGCGCCCGGCATGGTCGAACCGGACGCCGAGATCGGTGCCGCGCACCCCCGAACGGGACTCCGACGTCGACAGCGTGCGCCCCAAGCCGCCCGGTTGGCTGTCCCGCTCGCCGCTGACCTGGGCCAGCTTGGTCGACGGCTCGCCGGCATCGATGACGCGCTGATGGTCGGCCAGCCGCAGGCAGGCGTGCCGCATCCATCGGATGCCGCCGGCGTGCACCTGTCGATGCAGGTGGTAGAGCGAGCCGTCCACCTGCACCAGGGCCTGCACCCAGCGGTTGGCCAGCCGGGTGCGTGCGGTGGCGACCGCGACCAGCCGGCCCGATCCCCACTCGTGGGCGTCGTCCGGGCCGTCCCACACCGGGCGGGAGTCGTCCGGGGCGTCCGGGCCGGGCCCGAGCCGGCGCCAGCGATTCGGCCGTGCCGCGTTCACCGCCCACGCGTAGCTGATCACCCCGTCCGCCTCGGGCACCGAGGCGACCAGCTCATGCGCCGCGGTGCCGGGACGCCCTCGCTGCCGCAGCACGGCAGGGCCTACAGCCGCCGTGCTGATCGCGTCGCCGCGCAGCCACGGAGTGTCCGGACGGCCCTGCCCGTGGAAATAGTGATGAATGGTCAGCGTGCCGTCACCGTTGTCGGTGCCGATCACCGCTTCGAGCCGGTGTGGCGCACCCGGTGGCGTCCACCAGGCAGGGCGGTCGTCCGATTCCAGCAGCGAGCCGGGCCCGATCAGGGGTGTGGCGGCCATTGCTACAGCCTGGCCAGTACCGCGCGGGCGGTGCCCTCGTCGATCACCAGGTCGGTGGTGGTGCCCGCCCGCAGTGCACCGACCACCGCACCGGCCCGGGAAGGGTCGGCGACCACGCAGAACCGGCGGGCCACCTGGGCCAGTTCGGACGGCGTCAGGCCGGTCGCCCGGGCGTTGAAGTCGATGTCGGTCCACGAGCCGTCCTCGCGCAGCAGCACCGTCGACACGTCGCCGACGACGCCGTCCGCGGCCAACCGGCGCACCTCGTCGTCGTCGAGGTAGCCGGAGGAGTAGACGTGCGAGGGGACTTGGGCGTTGATGCAACCCACCCCGAACACCGCGACGTCCATCCGGTGCAGCAGCGTGATCACGTTCTGCACCGAGCGTTCGCGCCACATCGCCCGCTTCGTGCTCGCGTAGTCGAAGAAGGCCGGCACCGGGAAATAGACGACTCGCGAACTGAATGCGTCACCGACGGTGGTCAGGATCTCGCCGACATAGGGGATGCCGGAGGACCACTGATTGGTACCCCCGTTCATCTGCACCACGGTGGCGCCGACCAGTGGCCGGGGCATCAGATGGCGGACGACCTGTGAGGTGGTGACGCCCCACGCGACCCCGATCACCTGGTGGTCCTCGACGGCCTCGGACAGCAGCCGTCCGGCCACCCGGGAGACCTGGTCGAGCCGGCGTCCGTCAGAGGCACCGTCGCGGACACCGACCAGATGCACCCGGACGCCGAACGCGCGGGTCAGCGCTGCGGCCAGCGGTGAGCGCGAGCCATTGTGATGGGCGAGGCTGATTCGCACCAGCCCCGAGGTGCGGGCTTGCTTCAGCAGCCGGCTGATCGTCGAGCGGGACAGGCCGAGTTGATGGGCGATGGATTCCATGGTTTCGCCCTGGATGTAGTAGCGGGAGGCCGCTTCGTACATGTCGTCGTAGCGGTCGTTCATTTGTTCTCCCTCTGCCTGCACGTTCGTGCACAGACCTAGCGCATGTGTTCGAGCCTGGCAAGACTTGACACGACGGTCGGAAGCGGACGGCCGCCCGGGGGCCGGTCGCAATGGTGGCGACCCCCCTCCGACACCCTCTCGCCTCCCCGCCGATCCAACCGACCGGCGACGTATGGAAACGGCGGCCGGGGATCCCGGCCTCCAGCATTTCGGCATCGCCTGCGATGCCTGAAGGGAGTCACAGTGAATCTCGCAACCATCTTCCTCTCCGAAGTCGTCGGCACAGCTATGCTGGTGCTGCTCGGCGCCGGCGTGGTCGCCAACAACATCCTGCCGAAGAACAAGGGCAACGGCGGCGGGTTCCTCATGGTCAACTGGGGCTGGGGTCTCGCGGTCTTCGCGGCCGTCCTGGTCTCGTACAAGTCGGGCGGGCATTTGAACCCGGCCGTCACGCTGGGACTGGCAGCCTCGGGAGTCAAGGAGTTCGTTCCGGGTATTCCGGTCAACGCCGCCTCCATCTTCACCTACCTGAGCGCCGAGTTGGTGGGCGCCTTCCTGGGCGCCGTGCTGGCCTGGCTGGCTTACAAGAAGCAATTCGATGAGGACGCCCCGGCCGGCTTCAAGCTGGGCGTGTTCTCCACAGGTCCGGAGATCCGCAGCCCGTTGTGGAACCTGATCACTGAGGCCATCGGCACCTTCGTGCTGGTGTTCGTGGTGCTAGCCGCTGGGCATTGGGGCGATTCGAACACCCACACGCCGGCCGGTCTCGGCTGGCTGGGTGCCTTGGGTGTTGGCCTGCTGGTGGTCGTGATCGGCACGGGTCTCGGCGGGCCCACCGGGTACGCGATCAACCCGGCCCGTGACCTCGGTCCGCGGATCGCGCACGCCGTCCTACCCATTCCGAACAAGGGCTCGTCCGATTGGGGCTACGCCTGGGTTCCGGTCGCCGGTCCGATCATCGGCGGCGTCATCGCCGGAGTCTCGTCCGGATTCCTGCTGCCGGCCTGAACCGGGCCAACCGAAGGACCTGGTTCCGGACGGCGGGCGAGAAATCGCTGGCCTTGCCGTCCGGCACCGGGCACCATGTACCTCAAGCCGCTACAAAGATGTGGGAAGGAACACAATGGCTGAGAAATACGTTCTCTCGATCGATCAGGGGACCACGAGTTCCCGTGCGATCGTCTTCAATCACGCGGGCCAGATCGTTGGCTCGGGTCAGAAGGAACACGAACAGATCCTCCCGAAGGCGGGCTGGGTCGAACACAACGCGATCGAGATCTGGGAGAACATCCGCGAGGTCGTCAGCATCGCTCTTGCCGATGCGCAGGTGAACAAGGACAGCCTCGCGGCCGTCGGCGTGACCAATCAGCGCGAAACCACCCTGGTTTGGGACAAGAACACCGGCAAGCCGGTCTACAACGCGATCGTCTGGCAGGACACCCGCACCGCCAAGATCATCGAGGAACTCGGTGGCGGCGACCAGGACAAGTACAAGGACCGGGTCGGTCTGCCGCTGGCCACCTACTTCTGCGGCCCGAAGGTGAAATGGATCCTCGACAACGTCGACGGGGCCAGGGAGCAGGCCGAGGCCGGCAACCTGATCATGGGCACCATGGACACCTGGGTGATCTGGAACCTCACCGGCGGTGTCGACGGCGGCGTCCACGTCACCGACGTGACCAACGCCTCGCGCACCATGCTGATGGACCTGAAGACGCTGTCCTGGGACGCCGAGATCGCTGCCGACATGGGCATTCCGATGTCGATGCTGCCCGAGATCAGGTCTTCCTCCGAGGTGTACGGCAAGGGCCGGCCGGCCGGCCTGCTCTACGACGTGCCGATCGCCGGCGACCTGGGTGACCAGCAGGCGGCGACCTTCGGCCAAGCGGCGTTCGAGGTCGGCATGGCCAAGAACACCTACGGCACCGGCTGCTTCATGCTGATGAACACCGGCGAAGAGATCGTTCCGTCGAAGAACGGCCTGCTGACCACCGTCTGCTACAAGATCGGCGACAACAAGCCGATCTACGCGCTGGAGGGTTCGATCGCCCTGGCCGGCTCGCTGGTGCAGTGGCTGCGCGATCAGCTGGGCATCATCTCCTCGGCGCCCGAGGTCGAAGAGCTGGCGGCCGACGACAACGGCGGCATCTACTTCGTGCCGGCGTTCTCGGGCCTGTTCGCGCCGTACTGGCGTTCGGACGCCCGCGGCGCGATCGTCGGCATGACCCGGTTCGTCGACAAGCGTCACTTCGCCCGCGCGGCACTGGAGGCCACCGCCTACCAGACCCGTGAGGTGCTGGACGCGATGGAGGCCGATTCGGGCGTAAAGCTGGCCGAGCTGAAGGTCGACGGCGGCATGACGATGAACGAGACCCTGATGCAGTTCCAGGCCGATCAGGTCGGTGTGCCGGTGATCCGTCCGGTGGTCGCCGAGACCACCGCGCTCGGCGCCGCCTACGCGGCCGGTATCGCGGTCGGCTTCTGGAACGGCGAGCAGGACGTCATCGACAACTGGGCCGAGGCCAAGCGCTGGGAGCCGAAGATGGATGAGGGCGAGCGCAACCGGCTGTACCGGCAGTGGAAGAAGGCCGTGACCCGGACCTTCGACTGGGTCGACGACGACCTCGCTTCCGAGTAGTCCCTTTCACACGACCCGCCCCCGGAGTTTCCCGGTGGCGGGTTGTGTGCATTTCCGCCGGCTTCGCCGGCGTTGCCCGATTTTCGCCCTGACCAAAGGAGGATCAGATGGCCGGTTCGCTGACCGACGCCGAGTTCGTCGTCCGCTCGCTCACCCAGACCGTCATCGACAACGAGAGCTATTTCGGCGAGTTGGACGCGGTCGTCGGCGACGGTGACTTCGGCTACTCGCTGGCCCGGGGTTTCGAGGTGGTCGCCGAGAACTGGGACGACTACGACCGCACCGACGCGGGCGTGTTCCTGACCAAGATCGCGATGGCCATCTCGGGTCGGATGGGCGGCACGTCCGGGCCGATCTGGGGCACGGCCATGCTCCGGATGGGCTCATCGCTGAAAGGCAAGGAGGAGTTCACCGCCACCGATGTGGTGGCGGGCCTGCGCGCCGCGGTGGCCGGAATTCAGGCACGTGGCAAGGCCGAACTCGGCGACAAGACACTGCTCGACGCACTGGTGCCGGCGATCGACACCCTCGAGCAACAGATCGCCGCGGGGGTCAGCTCCGCCGAGGCGGTCGCAATGATGGCTGCCGCCGCCCGCAAAGCCGCGGACGACACAGCCCAGCTGCAGGCACGCCGCGGGCGCGCCAGTTACACCGGTGAACGCAGCATCGGTTCGGTCGATGCCGGCGCCATGGCCGTCGCCGTCATCCTCGAACGCCTGGCCGAGCAGTGGCCAACCCAATGAGAGACATGGAGGAGAAACCATGAAGAAGTTCGTCAACGACCCCAAGCAGTTCGTGCCCGAGATGCTCAAGGGCATCGCCCTGGCCAACCCGGACACCATCACCTACGTGCCCGAGTACAACCTGATCATGCGGTCGGACGCGCCCAACAACAACAAGGTCAGCATCGTCCAGGGTTCCGGGTCGGGCCATGAGCCGGCGCATGTCATGGCGGTCGGCCCGGGCATGCTCGACGCCGCCTGTCCGGGGGACGTGTTTGCCGCGCCGCCGGCCGACTACGTCTTCGAGACGGCCAAGAGAGTTGCCTCCGACAAGGGCGTATTGCTGTTGGTGAATAACTACACCGGTGACCGGATGGCCTTCGAGATGGCGCAGGAACTGGCCGAGGCGGAAGACATCAAATGCGCCACGCTGTTCATCGACGACGATGTCGCGGTGCAGGACTCCACCTGGACGGTCGGACGGCGTGGTGTGGCCGGCAACTTCTTCGTGATCAAGGCGGTCGGCGCCAAGGCCGAAGAGGGTGCCGACCTCGACGAGGTGATCCGGGTCGGTGAGAAGGTGAACAGCGTCGCCCGCACCATGGGTATCGCACTCACCGCCTGCACCCCGCCGGCGAAGGGTTCACCGCTGTTCGAGTTGGCCGACGACGAGATGGAGGTCGGGGTCGGCATTCACGGCGAGCCCGGACGGCGACGCGCCAAGCTGGTCACCGCCGACGAGATCGTCGACGAACTGTTGGGCGCGGTGGTGCCCGACTTGCCGTTCACCTCGGGTGACCGGGTGGCGCTGATGATCAACGGTCTCGGTGGGACGCCGATCAGTGAGCTCTACCTGCTGTTCGGCATTGCGGCGCAGAAGCTGGCCGATCAGGGCATCACGGTGGCCCGCAGCTATGTGGGCGAGTACTGCACCAGCCTGGAGATGGCCGGCGCGTCGCTCACCCTGGTGCGGCTGGAC
>JBDHZN010000087.1:0-13385 GCA_039811845.1 Micropruina sp.
CCCAGACCACCTTGCCGTAGGCCTGAACGAAGTACGGGTAGCCGCCGGTGACCCGGTACATGGCGTCCAGGGCCTCGGGGGTGAACGCGGCACCCTCGTCCGCGGCCGGCGCGACCAGCGCGAGATCGGCCGACTCACGATCCAGCCGGTCGATCCGGGCGTAGGCGAACAGCCGCTCCGAGTACGACTTGGACGCACTCAACACCGCCGGCAGATGCGGCAGCCCGGCGCCGACCACGATCAGCGGCAGGCTCTGCTGGCCGAGCTCGTGACAGGCGGCACAGAGCGCCGAGACGTCGTCGGCACCCAGATCCTGCATCTCGTCGATGAACACCGCGACGCCCTTGCCCTGGTCAGCGGCCAGTCCGGCCACGTCGGTGAGCAACTCGACCAAGTCGATCTCGATGTCGCCCGAGTCCGCCCGGCCGGCGATGGACGGCGCACTGATGCCGGAGTTCCACCGGTCGTAGGCCTTGGTGTTGGGCGGCGCGGCCCGTTCCACGAACGCCTTCAGGGTGGACAAGACGGCGGTGGCGTCCGGGTGGCCGAGTTCGCGGATCGCCATGTGCAGCGCCGCACCGAGCGGACGGCGAATGCCCTGGTCGGGGCGGGCCTCCAGCTTGCCGGTGCCCCAACCGGCCCGGACGGCCAGCGACCGGGTGGCGTTGAGCAGCACGGTCTTGCCTACTCCGCGCAGCCCGACCAGCACGATGGAGCGCTCCGGACGGCCCCGGGCGATGCGTTCGATGACGAAGCGGAACGCTTCCAGCTGCGGGTCGCGTCCGGCCAACTCGGGCGGCCGCTGGCCGGCACCCGGCGCGTACGGGTTTCTGATCGGATCCACGATGGGACTGTATGGCCTTCTCTAGTGCTGACGGCAGATTGAGCCAGAGTGTCGCAGAGCCGCCCCACGCTCGCGCTCGCCGAACTACTTAGGGCTCGCCGAATTCAGCGAGCCCTAAGTAGTCAGGGGAGTGCTGAGATTCGTTGGTCGACCCCGCCGAGACCTCGGACGCCGCCCGCGCGTGGGAGAGCAAGCCACCGACCACGAGTTGGACGGCGGGGGAGGACTCGACCGCCCGCCGCACCATCAGGTGGATGGAACGGGTCGGTGTGGGATTGGTCACCGTGACGCCCGCGACACCGGCTGGCAGGTCGATCGTGCTCAGACGTGGCATGACGGCGATGCCGATGCCGGCGGCGACGAAGGCGATCGCCGTGGGGTGATTCGCCGTCCGCACCGAATAGGGCGGGGAGAATCCCGCCGATACCGCGGCCCGGTGCAGGGTGATCACGCACCAGGATTCCTCCGAATCATGTGCGATCCACCGCTCGCCGGCCAACTCGGCAAGATCGACCTCATCGCGTCCGGCGAGGGGGTGGCTCTGGGGCAGCACGGCGACGTAGGGCTCGTCCAAGAGATGGTGGGAGTGGAAGCCCGGCGGGGCCGCGAAGTCGCGCGACCCCACCAGAACCTCGACGTCGACGTGTTCGCCTTCCCCGGTCGGTAGCTCCACCACGCGAAGATCGAGGCGCAGCCGGGGGTGCTCGGCCAGCACCCGGCGCACGATGCCGGGGATCCACGCCATCGCGGCGGACGTGAAGTAGGCCATGCTGAGCGACCCGGCTCGCCCTTCGCGCAGATCGGACACCCGTGCCTCGACTTCGGCGAGCTCGCCGAACAGCCGCTCGGCCGCGGCCACCAACTCGAGCCCCGCGTCGGTGGGTTCGATGCCGCGTCCGGCCTTGCCGATCAGCGCCAACCCGGTTTCCCGGCTCAGCGCCGCCACCTGTTGGCTGACCGCGGACGGCGTATAGCCCAGGTTCGCGGCCGCGCCCTGGATCGAACCGGCGGCGACCACCGCGCGATAGACCCGGAGCCGCTGGAGATCCATCATGGCGGTCACTCTAGGGAAGCGCTGATCATTGCGGCGTTTCGCTGGTTGAGCTTGTCGAAACTCGTTGCAGACAGGGTCTCGACAAGCTCGACCAACGATGATCAAGGCTTAAGTGCCGCATGTGTCGGCGTCCGGTCCGAACTCCGGCGCCTGCCCTTGCATCAGGGCGTGGGCTGGGTCGCCGATCATCGCTTGATCAACTGACTCAGTTGCCGCAGCTCGGCGATCTGTCGGCGGTATTCGGCGGACGCCTCGGATTCGGCGTCCGCTCCGAACGGGATGCGGGGCAGATCGCGGGTGCGCCGATGGGTGGCCTCCAACTGCCACGCCACGGGAATGAAGATCGCCACCGCGAGCACGAACTCGATGCCTGTCATCACGGCCTCCTCCAGGTTGGTCTGGATCCCAGCCTGGTCTCACTCAATCATTAGCACCAGCGCTGATTTCTTCATCATCGTGAAGCTGTTCTGAACTCAATGAGGGAGTGAGGGGAGTGCTCACGCGGTCGACCTATGCTCCCGACATGAGCGGACGCGAGGCAGCGCCGGGCGGCGCGGGCGATCCGCTGTGGGGCGTCGAGCAGTATCCCCGAACCGCGGAGACGGTCGATCCGTGGTCATCCAAGCGTCGACAATCCTATCTGCAGGCGTTGGAAGAGTTGCACGCGGCCGGACGGCTGAGCCGCCGCGAGATCGAGAAGACCATGATCGAGCGCGCGCAGGCAGAGGCCAGGCATGCCCGCGAAGCGACTGCGGCGACGGACGGGTACGAGCGCTACCCGCGGCCCTCGGGTGAGGTGGAGATCGGCTTCTATCACTACGGGGACGGCCCGGCGTTCGGCTCGGACTGGCGATAGTCCGAGACGCCCGGCGTAGATCGTCGACGGGCGCGGCGCACTTGATGCGGTGATGGCAGGTGGTCGTCGCGACGACACCGTGGCGCGGGGTCTCGACCCCGGACGCCGTGAGGTGGAGGATGGGCAACGCGGGCGAGGAGGCCCGCGGAGAGGAGCCCGACGCCGCTCGTGATCGACCAGCAATCATTCGCCGACGCCTCGCAGCGACCTTTGACCTACGGTTACGTAACCGATAAGTTAGCGCAGCGCACGCAGAATTTCCCGGTTCGTGCGACCCGAAAGGATCCGACGTGTCCGAACCCGCTGTAGATGACTTCGTCCAGCTCCTCACCCCCGACGGTGAGCGCGTTCAGCACCCCGACTTCAGTTTCGAGGGCAGCGACGAGACCATCGCCGGCTACTTGCGCGAGATGATCCTGGCCCGCCGCTTCGACAGCGAGGCGACGGCGCTGCAGCGCAAGGGCGAGCTCGGCCTGTGGCCGCCGGCGCTGGGCCAAGAGGCCGCCCAGGTCGGGTCGGCCAACGCCACCCGGCTGCCTGACTACGTCTTTCCCTCGTACCGCGAACACGCGATCGCGCTGCACCTGGGGGTCGACCCGGTCGAGATGCTGAGCACCTTCCGGGGCACCGCGATGGCGCCGTGGGCCAACGACGTTCCCGGCATGCACGTCTACAGCTTCGTGATCGGCACCCAGACGCTGCACGCCGTCGGCTACGCGATGGGCCTGCAACGCGACGGTCTGGTGGGCAATGCCGACCCCGATGCCAACGGCGCCGCGGTGGTCTATTTCGGCGACGGGGCCACCAGCCAGGGCGACGTCAACGAGGCGTTCATCTTCGCCGCCTCGTACACCGCCCCGGTGGTGTTCTTCTGCCAGAACAACCAGTGGGCGATCTCCGAACCGATCGCGCTGCAGTCGAAGATCCCGCTGTACCGCCGGGCGTCCGGCTTCGGTTTCCCCGGCGTCCGGGTCGACGGCAACGACGTCCTCGCCGTGCATGCGGTCACCAGCTGGGCGCTCGACCGGGCGCGCCGCGGCAAGGGTCCGGCGCTGATCGAGGCCTACACCTACCGGATGGGTGCCCACACCACCTCGGACGACCCGACCAAGTACCGCAGCAACGACGAGACCGAGCAGTGGCGCCAGCGCGACCCGATCAGCCGGGTGCAGACCTATCTGCGGAACCGGGGCGCCATCGACCAGGCCTGGCTCGACGCCCTGGACGCCGAATGCGAAGAGTTGGCGGTCCGCGTCCGGGAAGGTTGCCTGACGCTGCGCGAGCCGACCCTGGAGGAGTTCTTCGACCACACGGTGATCGACCCGGGCGAGGTGCTGCTCGAGCAGCGTGACGAATACCTCGAATACGAGGCCGGCTTCGCCGATCACCCGGACGCCGACACCGATGACGAGACCCACGTCCAGGTTCAGGAGGCGTTCTGATGGCGACCATGACTCTCGCGAAGGCGCTGAACGCCGGCCTGCGTCGGGCGCTGGAGGCCGACCCGAAGGTGCTGCTGACCGGTGAGGACATCGGCAAACTCGGCGGTGTGTTCCGGATCACCGAGCACCTGCAGCGTGACTTCGGCCCCGATCGGGTGATCGACTCGCCGCTGGCCGAATCGGGCATTCTCGGCACCGCGGTCGGCCTGGCGATGCGCGGCTACCGGCCGGTCGTCGAGATCCAGTTCGACGGCTTCGTCTACCCGGCCTACGACCAGATCATCTCGCAGGTGTCACGGCTCTACTTCCGCACCCACGGGCACCTGAAGATGCCGATCGTGATCCGCATTCCCTACGGCGGCGGCATCGGTGCCATCGAGCACCATTCGGAATCGCCGGAGGCCTATTTCGCGCACACGCCGGGCCTGAAGGTGGTCACCTGCTCGAACCCGCTGGACGCCTACTGGATGATGCAGCAGGCCATCGCCTCGAACAACCCGATCGTGTTCTTCGAGCCCAAGCGGCGCTATCACGAGAAGGGCGAGGTCGACACCGAGATCGAACCGATGCCGTTGTTCCAGGCACGTGTGGTGAAACCCGGCGACGACCTCACCCTGATCACCTACGGACCGATGGTGCGTACCTGCGTCGAGGCCGCGCTCGCCGCCGGCGAAGAGGGCCATAACATCGAAGTGATCGACCTGCGCTCGCTGGCGCCGCTCGACATGCCCACCGTGATCGAGTCGGTGACCAAGACCGGGCGGGCGATCGTCGTCCACGAGGCGGCGATGACGCTGGGCATGGGCTCCGAGATCGCCGCCCGGCTGCAACAGGCATGCTTCTACTCGTTGGAGGCGCCGGTGCTGCGGGTCACCGGGTATGACATTCCGTATCCGCCCAGCCGGGTGGAATCCGCCTACCTGCCCGACCTCGATCGGGTGCTCGACGCCGTCGACCGATCCATGGCCTACTGAGGAGAATGCGATGAAGGAATTCCACCTGCCCGATCCCGGCGAGGGACTGGTCGAGGCCGACATCGTCCGCTGGGTCGTCGCCGAGGGCGACGAGGTCAAGGTCAACGACATCCTGGTCGAGATCGAGACGTCGAAGTCGATCGTGGAACTGCCCTCGCCGTGGGCCGGCCGGATCGCCCGGCTGATGGTCGACGAGGGTGCGACCGTCGAGGTGGGTGCCCCGATCGTGCTCATCGACGACGGGGTCGCCGCACCTGCTGCGCCACAGGCGCCCACCGACGTCACCGATGCGCCGCCGGCTCAACCCGCTGAGGCTCCGCCTGCGCGACCTGCTGAGACTGCAGCCGCGCGACCCGCCGAGACTGCAGCCGCGCAACCCGCTGAGGCTGCAGCCGCCACCCAGGCCGGTGCGGCCGAGCCCGCCCCGGAATCCGAGGCGTTCCTGGTCGGCTACGGCACGAAGTCGTCGTCGCTGGCCCGGCGTCCGCGCAAGACCGCGGGCGGGGTCGGCAAGCCGATCGGCCCGGTCACCGACCAGGTGCACGACTCGTATGCCGCCGACCAGCCGGTCTCGCGTCCGATCGATCAGTCGACCACCACCGGACCGCTGAGCGCCGAGGCCAGCGGCGAGCCGCTGCCCCGTCCAGGGAAGACGCCCAAGCCGCCATCGGCCGCCAAGCGGGCGCTGGCCAAGCCGCCGGTACGCCGGCTGGCCCGCGACCTCGGCCTCGACCTGGACGCGGTGATCGGCACCGGCCCGGGCGGCACGATCACCTCCGACGACGTACTCACCGCTGCCGTGCTCTCGCGCGGGACACCCGAGGCGCCGACCGGGGTGACCTCGCGGGTGCCGCTCAAGGGTGTCCGTCGCGAGATGGCCCGCACCATGGCCGAGTCGTACAAGGTGCCCACCGCCACGGTGATCATGCAGACCGACGTGACGGCCTCGATGGAGCTGGTCGAGCGGCTGCGGGCACGTCGCGAGTTCGGCGGCTTGCGGGTCTCGCCGCTGCTGATCTTCGCCAAGGCCGCCTGCCTGGCGATCGCCCGCAACCCCGACATCAACTCGACCCTCGACATGGCCGCCACCGAGATCGTCCGCAACGAGGACGTCAACCTCGGCATCGCCGCGGCCACCCCGCGTGGGCTGCTGGTGCCGAACATCAAGCAGGCCAACCAGATGAACCTGGTGCAACTGGCCGAGGCGCTGCACAACATGGTGCAGGTGGCGAAGTCCGGCAAGGTGCCCATGGAGGACATGCAGGGCGGTACCTTCACCATCACCAACGTGGGCGTCTTCGGAGTGGACGGCGGCACGCCGATCCTCAACCTCGGCGAGTCGGCGATCATGTGCCTGGGCACCATCGCCCGGCGTCCGTGGGTGATCGGGAAGGGCGCCGATGAGCAGATGGTGATCCGTTCGGTGTGCACGCTCTCGCTGACCTTCGACCACCGGCTGGTGGACGGCGAGTTGGCGTCGAAGTTCCTCAGCGACGTCGCCGCGATCCTGGCCGATCCCGGGTTGGCGATGATGTTCTGACCGCAACTGACAACAAGGATCCGGATCGGGCACGGACTGACCAGCCCGATCCGGATCCCTTTGTTCGGGGCCCACCAGGGAGGCTGTATCCATCTATATTCGCCTATAAAGCTCCTCTATCTAGACGAATCTAGGTGCGGACCATGGACAGAAGCGTCTACACACCCGGCGCCGGCCATTGAGTACGCTCGCTGCTGAGACTCGCCGGGATGCGCCCCTGGGTGGGGTCCTGATCACCGTCGACGAAATGCAGGTGGCATCGCCCCCGGACTTGGCCCTGATTGCGGCTGTCTTGCATCGGCTCAACGTGGATCATCCCGACGCGCCGGTCGCGTTTGCCGGCACGGGTCTACCACATACCTTGCACGTGCTGCGTGCGGCCGGAGTCACGCATCCGGACAGGCTGTTCGAGGTGGAGCGGCTCCCACTGGCACTCGACTTTGAGGATGCCCGGTATGCCATTGTCGAGCCGGCGCGTCGTGCGGGTGTGCTGTGGGAACCCGAAGCGGTAGATCGGGTCGTCGAGGTGAGCAGCGGCTATCCCGCTCACATCCAGTTGTTTGCGGATGCGGCATGGCGGGTAGCGCCCGGACCTGATCGGGTCACTCGTGGGGACGTAGAGGTCGCGATTCCTCGCGCTGCTGATCAGTTGGAGCGCCGGACCCTTGGCCCCCGATGGGACCGGATCAGTGATCGGCAGATGGAGTTCATGGCCGCGCTCGCACTACTCGGTGGCAGTCGTCAACCGGGCAGATCGCCCGGGCGCTGGGTCGGCAGCAACAAGAGCTCTCGTGGCTGCGTGAGGAGCTTCTGGCAGAAGGCGATGTCTATTCACCACGGCGCGGACAGCTGCATATGACGATGCCGCTGTTCCGTAGCTACATCCTGAGTCGATACGAACGAATGCGCGGTGATGCTGACATACCTCTGCTCGGCCTGGAGGAGATGAAACACAATCTCGAAAGCCAGCAGCTTGACCGAGGACATCAGGCATAACTTCGGCGCAGGTCGGCGGGATTGGCCGTCCCGGATCGTCGTTTGCGGCACTGACCGTCGTTGGCTGAGTACGTCGATACCTCGAAGGATGAGGCGCTGGTGGCAGGGGCTTCGACAAGCTCAACCTGCGCGTCGAGAAGCTCAACGGCCGCGGGTTGGGAATGGTCTAATCCATCGGGATTGACGATGAATCCACCCCGCCGGACGATGAGGTCATGTCCGACTCCGATGCGTTCTGCGAGGTGTTCCCACGGACCTACCTGGCCTTTCACCGCCGTGACGGACGCCGCAGCGAGCTGACCAATGCCTCCCGGGCGGTGCTCACCCATCTAGCCGGGTCCGGTCCGATCACCGTCGGTGAGGCGGCCCGGCATCTCGACCGCGCCCAGTCGGTGGTCAGCGACATCGTCACTCAACTGGAGGGCCATGGCCTGCTGGAGCGAGAGCCGGATCCGGACGACCGGCGCCGCACCCTGGTCTGGCTCACCGAGGCCGGGATGAAGCGGCTGCGCGACGACGCCGACGTGCTCGACCGAACCCTGGTCGCACGCGCCATGGAGCAACTGGACGACACCACCCGCCGCGGACTGATTGACGGGCTCAACGCCCTGATCGCCGCGGCACGACGAGAGGAGCACCGATGACCACCCAGACCGCTTCCTGTGAGAGCTGCGGCATGCCGATCGAGAGCGGGCACTACTGCCAGTACTGCACCGACGCCGACGGCAACTTGCAAGACTTCGACACCCGCTTCGCCGCGATGGTCGGCTGGCAGCGTCGACGCCACCCCGACCAGTCCGATGAGGCCATCGAAGAGCAAACCCGCGCCTACATGGCGTCCATGCCGGCCTGGCGCGATCACCCGCGGCTGGCCGGCGCCTGAGGGCGTCCAGGCTGGTCGGCAGGCCGGACGATCGCGCGATCGACAACAGCTGACAGGAAGTGCCGTCTGCTTTCGGGAAATATCCCGAAAGTGACACCGCTATCCCGTCACCAGTTGCCGATCGCGCGATCGCCGGCCCCGGGCCCCGGCACCCGAGACCCGAACCCCGAGACCCGAACCCCGAGGCCCGAACCCCAGGCCCAAGGCGGTTGAGGTGCGGACGCCCGAGGCATTCGAGACCACGCGGCCCCGGTCAGTTCGATGCGGGCGCCGGGTAGCGCGGCGGCAATGGCTGACCCGTCTCGACCAGGCTCTTCAAGCCGTCCAGGACGTACGGCCAAGCCGAACCCACGCTGGCCGAGGTCAGCGGGCTGGCTCCCAGCTCGTCGTGGACGACCCGCAGCAGCACCAGGCCGTCGCCGGCCTCGGAGAGGGTCCAGGTCACCCGGCTGGCCGGCTCGGCGGCCATCGTGTCGTCGTAGCCCACCTGCCAGGTGTGCACCAGGCGGCGCGGCGGATCGAGTTCCTCGATCACGCCTTGGACGCCGAGGCTGCCGTCGGGCAGCACCGAACGGAACGGCTGGCCGGCGACCGGAGGGGTCTCGAACCGGCTGCTGAAGAAGTACTGGCGGGTGAACTCGGGATCGATGATCGCGTTCCACACGGTCTCGAGGTTGCTGCGGATGTAGGTCTGATAGACGTGCTTGGTGGTCATGACTGGCTCCTGTTCCAGGCCGGCCCTAAGGCCGACCAAGGCAGTGGTGAACGGTCGGGCGTATCGGCTGATCCACCGGTTGGCGATCTCAGCGATAGGCACCGGATTGAGGAAGTGCCGCTTGCTGCGGCCCTGTCGCAGGGTGCTGAGCAGTCCGGCCTCCTCGAGTACGGCCAGGTGTTTCATCACTCCGAAACGAGTCATCTCGGGAAACCGCTCGGTGAGCTCGGCGAGGGTTTGCCCGTCGACGGTGAGCAGGGCGTCCAGGATCGCCCGACGGGTCTCGTCGGCGAGTGCCTTGAACACGTCTCCCTGCATGTCCAGGACTATAGGTGACTAAATGGTCACCTATCAAGAGGGGTGACCAAATTCGGCTCGAGCCGGGCGGTCAGAGGTGCCGATCAACGCTTCCACCGCTGGTCGGCCTTGAACTCCTTGTCAGCGAGCGAGCGCCTGGGGCTCGACAAGCTCGACCGACGAGGATCGGTGTTCCGTTCGCGGCTTCAGGTACGGGCATGGGGTGATCGGCACCCGCCGGGTCTGACAGGCTGGGGGCATGGCTCGTGGCGATGTGCTGATCACTCCCGACGAACTGGACGGCGTCCTCGCCGACGTCGATCTGCTCGACGTGCGATGGCGGCTGGGCGAGCCGTCCGGGGCGGGACGCGACCGCTACCGGGAGGCACATCTGCCGGGTGCCCGCTTCCTTGACCTGGAAACCGTGCTGACCAGGCATGGTGAGCCGACCGACGGACGGCATCCGCTTCCGGACGCCGACACCCTGGCCCGCGGCCTGGGCGCGGTGGGTGTGGACGGCAGCCGTCCGATCGTGGTCTACGACGAGGCCGGCTCGTTCGCCGCCGCCCGCGCTTGGTGGGTGCTGCGCTGGGCCGGGTTGGACGTCCGGGTGCTGGACGGTGGAGTCGATGCCTGGACGGCGCACAACCGCCCGATGACAACCGGTGATGCGATCGTCGACGCAGCCGAGCTGCACGTCACGCCCGGACAGTTGCCGACCATCGAGGCCGACGATGCCGCCGGCTTCTCCGGCACCCTGATGGATGCCCGCGCGCCCGAGCGGTACCGCGGCGACACCGAGCCGATGGATCCGGTCGCCGGGCATATCCCGGGCGCGGTCAACGTCCCGGTGAGCGACTTCTTCGCCGCCGACGGACGACTCCCAGACCAGGACCGCCTGCGCGAACTGCTCGGCGACCAGACCGCTCCACTGGCGGCCTACTGCGGCTCAGGGGTGAGCGCCGCGCAGCTGGTGCTGGCAGGTGCTGCGCTCGACCTCGAGATCGCGCTCTACCCGGGGTCGTGGTCGGCCTGGAGTAACGACCCGTCGCGTCCGGTCGCGACCGGTGAGTCGGAACCCGCATGAGCTACCCCACCACCGCACACACCCTGCTCGACAACATCGAGGCCAACCTGCGCGGTGTCCGGGCCCGGGTCGGTGACCGGCAGGTGCTGGCCGCGGTCAAGGCCAACGCCTACGGGCACGGTGCCGCGGCGGTGGCGGCGATGATCGAGCAGCGGCAGGCGGCCGACTGGCTCGGCGTCGCCACCGTCGACGAGGGACGGCAGCTGCGCCGCGCCGGCATCGGGCTGCCGATCCTGAAGCTGTCGCCGACCCGGGGCTTGGACGAGGTCGGCCGTGCGCTGATCTCGGCGCTCACCCTGACGGTGGTCGACGAGGCGTCGGTGGAGGAGACGTCCCGGGTCGCCGAGCAGGTCGGACTGACCGGAGTCTCCGTCCATCTGAAGGTCGACACCGGGATGCGCCGGGTCGGCATCGAACCGGCCGCGGCACCGGCGCTGGCCGCACGGATCGCGTCCGATCCGCACCTGCATCTGCAGGGACTGTTCAGCCACCTGCCGATCTCGGACACTCCGGACGGCGTCGACTTCACCCGCGCGCAAGCCGAGCTGTTCCGGGAGACGATCGCCGCCGTCGAGGACGCCGCGGGCCCGGTGGAGATCAAACATCTGGCCAACTCGGGTGCCGTGCTGGGCCACCCGGACACCTGGTTCGACCTGGTCCGTCCCGGGATCATGATTTACGGCAGCCTGCCCGACCCGCAGGCTGAGCGCAGCGTCGAACTGCGCCCCGGCCTGGCGCTGACCACGGAGATCTCGTTCGTGAAGCCGGTGGCCGCGGGCGAGACGGTGAGCTACGGACGCACCTGGACGGCCCCCCGCGACACCTGGATCGCCACCATTCCGGTCGGCTACGGCGACGGCTACTCGCGACTGCTGTCCAACCGGGGACGGGTGCTGATCGACGGCGCCTCCTACCCGATCGTCGGCCGGGTCTGCATGGACCAGACCATGGTCGACCTCGGCCCCGAGCCGAACGTCGCGGTCGGTGACGGGGTCGTGCTGATCGGTCGTTCCGGCGACCAGGAGATCACCGTCGCCGAGGTCGCCGAGTTGATGGGCACCATCCCGTACGAGGTGACCTGCCTGATCACCGGCCGGGTCACCCGCGACTACCGCTAGACCTCCGTTGGTCGAGCTTGTCGAGACCCCTCGGAAGGATCTCGACAAGCTCGATCAGCGGTGGGGCACCCTCACAGCGGCACGCGCTGCACCAGGGTGACCGCGTCGCTGCGGCTTTGAACGGTCACCAACAGGTGGAGCGCGCCGTCGTGCACCAGCACGTCATCCAGCGAAACCTCCATTCCGTCCGTCAGACCCTCGACCTTCAGGGGTGCCTTCGCCCAGGTCAGGCCGTCCGAGGATCGCGACAAGGTGAGCGTCCGGTGGTCGTCGGAGAGGAAGACCTCGAGGAACTCGCCGCCGGAGTGGGCCATCAGCGCCCCTGAATGGACGCCCTCGAAGGCGGTGAAGGACCAATGAGCCCCGCCGTCGGTGGAGCGCCACACCGCACGGGTGCTGCGGGTCGTGCCCTTGCTCAGAGCCCAGCCGTAGCCCACGAGGACCTCTCCGACGCGGTGCACGCTGGTCACCTCGGCCTGCTCGTAGTGATCGAACGGCAGCGGGATCAGGCGCCAGGTCCGAGCATCGGCAGCCACCCATGCCGCGGGCTCGGTGCCGGGGCCGTCGCTGATCGAGCCGACTGCCACCAGGCCGCGTCCGAGTGTGGTTACCGCGGTCATCGCGCGCTCTCGGCTGTCCAGACCGTGCAGGTCGTCCAACGGGTCGCGCCGGTCGTACCAGTCACCGCGCGTTGTCGTTCTGGTGGGACGTCCGTGCGTCCAGGAGAGCCCGTTGGTTGAGCTGGCCACGAGTGCCGAGCGGCGGATGTCGCCGTTGGTGCTCCGCTCGCCGACCACCACCCACCGTCCGTCGGCACGGATGGCGTCGGCGATGCTCGAGTAGTGGTACTGCGCCACCTTGTTGAAGGCCTTCGGCGCGGTTCGTCGCCATTTCTGGCCGTCCGTCGAGTGCAGCGTGAAGGCGTCGGTGCCCTCCACGTCCCCGGTCGCCAGGTAGCCTCCGTCGGTGCTCCAGGCGACCGCGTCGATCGTCTCGTCCGCCGCGGCCCCGACCGGGATGGGCGTGCTGAAGGCGGAGCCGTCGGCGTGCCACAGGGCATAGGAGCCCTGGGTGCGCCCGTATGCGGCCAGGTGGTTCTCGACGACGAGCAGCCCACTGGGCTGAATCCGCTCGCGAGTCTCGGACGGCACCGCCACCTCCGTCGCGTCAACCCGCGCCGGGCCGTCGAAGCGCCACAGCCGGGTCGATCCCGGGTTGCCGTCGATACCGATCGCGACCACTCCGACCGCACCTGTGCTGGCGCCGGCCTCTGCCCACGCGCTTCCCCTAGTGGACGGGATGGTGACCGGCGTCCAGAACAGATCGCCGGGCGACAGGTGCCAAACGCGCACCTCGTCGCTCGCACCTGCAGCGGAGGCGCGTTGCACAGCGAGTGTCCCCGACCCCATCCTGATCAGCTCGGTGACGCCGGACGACTCGCCTGCGTCGGGTAGTCGGCGGGGAGAACGCCACGAACGCAGATCGTCGCTGGTCAACAGCAGCGGACGGTAGGTCCCCATGGGGTTGTCGTAGTAGCTCCCGCCGACCATGAAGCCTTTGTCGGTGGTGACCACATGGC
>JBDHZN010000088.1:0-13329 GCA_039811845.1 Micropruina sp.
TGGCGGGGCCGATCCTGCGCAGGGTCGACCCGGGGCTGGTCAGCGTCTGGACGGCGTTCAGCAGTCCGGCCGAGGTGACGCTGGAGGTGTTCGAGGGGCGGGTCGCCTACGACACGACCAATCCACCGTTCGTGTCCAGCGCGGACCCGCCCGATCCGAACGCACCGCCGCCGTTTCCGGGTGCGGAGGCGATCCGGGTCGGTGAGCATCTCTATCTGAGCCTGGTGTCGGCACGCATTCCACCCGCCTCCGGCAAGGTGTTCGAGCCGGATCGGCTGTACTCGTACAACCTCTGGATCGAGGCGGACGGCGGCACCAACACGTTGCAGTCGTTGAAGCTGCTCGAGACCCATCAGGTCAGCGGCACCACCGCGGGTCCGCTCGGCTACGCCGACCGGATGCTGCCCAGCTTCGCCCTGCCGCCCAGCCAACTGGACGACCTGCAGCTCGCCTACGGCTCATGCCGCCGTGCGGGTTACGACGACGGCGACGCGTTCGCCTGGATGGACGAGTACCTGGCCGAACGCGTCGGGGATCCGCGGGCGCGGCTGCATCAGCTGTTCCTGGGCGGCGACCAGATCTACGCCGACGACGTCGAGGACGTGCTGATGCGACGGGTGGTCGAGTTGGGCGTCGAGTTGATCGGGACGGCGCCGGCGTCCAGTCCGCTGCCCGGGGAACCGTCTACGACACCGATCGAGCGGATCGCGGTTGACAAGGTGCGGCTGCTGAAGCGCACCGTCGACCCCGAGAATCCGGACGCCGCCTACGACGACGAGGCCACCGCCAGCACCACGGCGAACCCGCTGCCCGCCGGCCCACCCTGGTTCGGGGTGGGCAACCGGCTCTACCTGACCAACTGCAGCGCCCAGCTGACCAGTGAGGACGGCAGGAACCACCTGATCTCGCTGGGCGAGTTCGCCGCCACCTACTTGCTCTACTGGTCGCCGGCCTGCTGGGGCACCGAGATCCCGGGCGCGAAGCTGAAGCAGACCCCGGACGCCGCGGCGTCCGGCACCGTCAGCTGGCTCGACGTGCTCACCGACCAACAGTCCGTCGACTTGCCTGCCCCGGGATTTCCCGCCCGCGTGCCGCAGTACACCTTCACCGACGCAACGGTCCGAACTGAGGAGATCGCGAAGGAGGCGAAGCGCCGCAGCGAGCTCAGCGCCGCTGAACGCGCCGAGGAGGATGACGAACGCGCCAAGGACAAGGCGAAGAAGGAAGCCAAGGCGCCGAAGGTCAGCCGTCGCAACCAACGGGTGCACCGGCAGTTCCTGGCCGGCCTGTGGCGAGCCCAACGGCTGCTCGCGAACGTACCGACCTACATGATCCTCGACGATCACGACGTCACCGACGACTACTTCCTCACCCCAATGTGGCGGCACCGGGTGCTGGGCTCCGCCCTCGGCCAGACCATCCTGACCAACGCGATGACCGCCTATGCCCTGTTCCAGGACTGGGGTAACGACCCGCGGCGCTACGACGTCACCTCCCTCAGCCGTCCGGAGTTGGGCGGTCAATTGCCCGGCGACCTGCTGGTGGCTGTGCCGAAACTCTTTCCCGAGGGCGCCACCAGGGGGCCGGACGCCGCCACCTTCACCGCGCTGGCGAAGATGTTCGGCCACGACTTGGACAACCCGCCGCTGCCCAACGGGCAGTTCCTGTCGGTCAAACCGCCGATCAGTTGGCATTTCACCATCGACGGCCCGAAGCATCGCGTGGTGGCGCTCGACAATCGCACCCGGCGCAGCTACGTCAGTGAGGTCGGTCCGCCCGGCAACGTGTCGAAGGAGGCGTTGGACGACCAGATTCCCAAGCCGCCGCCTCCCGCCGGAATCGAGGTGCTGGTGGTGATCGCGCCGCTGCAGGTGATCGGTCCGCCGGTGCTCGACGAGGTGGTCGGGCGGGCGATCTACAAGATCTTCGACGCCTTCCACTACGACGAGGTGGCCGAGACGAAGATCTCGGGCACCCGGCTGATGCCCGGCACCAATCCGGACGCCCTGGAGACCTGGGCGCTCGACGAGAACACCTTCGAGTACCTGATGTCCAGGCTGGCCGACTACGGCCGGGTGGTGCTGCTCTCCGGTGACGTGCACAACGCCGCGTCCAACCTGATGAGCTACTGGCGCGGCACCAGCACCAGCCCGGCCAGGATCGCCCAGTTCACCTCGAGCGGCTTCAAGAACGTGATGCCGGTCTACCTGCAGGCCCTCGACGCGAAGATGATGGCGTTGCAGCAGATGCTGCGGGCCCGGCTGGGCGTCGAACGACTCGGCTGGACCATGCCGGACGCGAACCTGGTGCTGCTGCCGTCCGGACGCTCCGAGGACGACCTGGTCGCCGTCACCCGCGCGAAGCTGTTGCGCAGCCCGGTGCTGCTGCCCACCTGGGGCTGGATCGACGACAACCCGCCCGGCGAGACCGATCCGGCGAAGACGTCGCGTCTCAACCCCGCGCACCCGCCCGAGTGGCGCTGGCGGGTCACTCCCCTGCTCGACGAACGTCCGGACGCCGACCGGCCCAGCCCGATCCGCGCCTTCCCGCTGGACGACGCCCAGATCGAGACCCAGGCCGCCGACCCGGCCACCACGTTCGCCGCGCTGCGCGCCGTCGCAGTGCGCCACCAGCACGCCCTGGAACGGATGCGCAACACCCGGCAGATGATGTTCCGCGCCAACTTCGGCATCTGCCGTTTCGAGAGTGACGGCGACGCGATCACCGCCGTCGGCGAGGTGTACACCGAGGCGATCGACCCCGCCACGCAGCTGCCGGTGATGGGTCCCTACATGGTGCATCGGGCGCCGCTCGGCCCGCTGACCGAAGATCCGCCCGACCAGTTGCGCCGCTTCGCCATCGAGGCGGTGCCGATTCCGGAGCCGACACCATGAGTGCCGGCTCGGTGCTGCGCCGGCTGGCCGGTGAGGTGATCGACTTCATCGGTTTCGTGGCCGACCTGCTGGGCCGCGACGAGGCCCGCGAGGCGATCCTGCGCGACCTGGGTGGACCACCGGGCGTCTCGACCAAGCTGGACCTGCCGAAGGCGCCGCTGGATTCGATCACGGCCTACCGCGCCTCGACGAACGAGGATCTGCAGGCCGACATCGAGGCCGCCGGCAACCTGGCGCTGCTGATCGGCGCGATCATCGACCAGATCGAGTCGTGGGGCGGCAGCGACTGGTCGGGTCGCACCGACACCCTCGTGACAAGCATGTTCGACCTGCTGGGCAGCACCTATCTGCGGCGGCGCTGGCCCAAGCTGTTACTGGTCATGCAGGGCGTGGCGATCGCCTCCGAGCTGACCGGATCGCTCGGGCCGGGCGACCACGCACTGCCCGACAAGTCCGGCGGCGAGCACCACGCCGGCCGATTCCTCAACTCGTTCGTCACCATCTTGTCGTTCGTCTGGAACCCGGGCCGCACCCTCGACGACTTGGACGACACCCGCGAGGATGCGTCCGGCTCGACCCTGAACACGGCCCGGGACAAGACCTTCCTCGTCATCGACGGGCTGATTCGCGGCGTCATGGCAGCGATCGCCACCATCGACCAGACCAAGGACGAGTTCAACGAGAACGTGCTCAGCGACGTCATCGTCGGCTGGGACGCCCCCGGCCTCGACATCGACTCGACGACCCGGCCCACCGCGGCCGATCTGCTGGCCAGCCGGATGGTGTCGTTCTCGCTGCGTCACGACGGCGATCCGGCCGACGAGGAACTGAAGCTCAGTTGGTTGTATCTGCCGCGCCGGCTGGGCACCCCGGCGCGGAAACATCAGTTGTTCCTGGCGCTCGGCGGCGCACTCACCATCGACCAGGTGCTCAACCCGCACCGCGACAAGGGCGATCCGACCTGGCGGTTCCGGGTCGGTGTGAAGAGCGACGCCGGTGCCGCACTGCTGCTCAGCGGCGACGACATCGAGGCCAGCCCCGAGGCGTCCGGGCTGCAGGCGTCGTTCGGCTACGTCGCGACACCCGACGCGAGTGGGGTCAGCTACGCGCTGCCGCGCTCGACCGGAATCCGGGTCGAGCTGGGCGGCATCTCGTTCCTGCTCACCCTGTCGCCCACCGGGGCGCGGGTGCTGATGGTGCTCGACAACTGCGCGCTGGTGGTGGACGGCGCCAGCGCCGACAGCTTCATCCGCAAGCTGCTCGGCGGCAAGCCGTACCGAACCATGTTCGGGCTGTCCCTCGGCTACGACTCGAACCTGGGTTTCATCCACGAGGTGCACCGGGTGTCCGGGGTCGATGCCACCACCAACGCAGCCGTGCCGTTCGACTCCTCGGGGCCGGCCGGGCCGTCCGATCTGGACATCACGCTGCCGCTGGGCGGTGGCGGCGCGCTGGGCATCAATGTCCTCGAACTGGTGCTGCGGCTGGCCTGGCGCAGCGTCGACGCGCCGCAGACGGGCTGGGCGGTCGCCGCCGGTGGCCTGATCACATTCAGCGCCACCTGGGGTCCGGTGTACCTGCGGGTTGACGAACTGGGCCTGCTGGCGCAGCTCGACACCATGAAGCCGTCCGAGCAGCGGAACCTGCGGCTGGTCGACGCACACGTTGACGCCAGCCTGCCCACCGGGATCGCGCTCAACCTGCAGACCGGGCCGATCAGCGGCGGCGGCACTATTCATCACGACCTGGCCTCCGGCGACTACTACGGCGCGGTGGTGCTGCGGATCGCCGACCGGGTCACCCTCACCTGCCTCGGCCTGGTCTCCACCCGCGACGCCCAGGGCAACCCGCTGACCTCGTTCATCCTGATCGGCACCGTCGAGCATCTCGGCCTGACCGTCGGCTTCATCACCCTGGACGGCCTGGGCCTGCTGTACGCCGCCGACCGCACCCTGGACGTGCCCGCCGTCCGTGCCGCATTGCCGTCCGGCAAGCTGAAATACCTGCTCTTCCCGGCCGATCCGATCAAGACGCTGCCCGAGATGGTGGCCGGGTTGCGCACCTTCTTCCCGCCCAAGGAGGGCACCCACATCTACGGACTGCTGGTGAAGCTCACCTTCGGCAGTGCGGCGAGTCCGCTGCTGCGTGCCGACCTGGCCCTGATGCTGGAACGGGACGGCACCACCGACTCGTCCCGGCTGCTGGTGCTGGGCCGGGTCAGCTCGGTGCTGCCGCAGGAGAAGGCGCCGCTGCTCACCCTCAACCTGGACGTGGTGGGCGAGTTCGACTTCTCCACCGGCTTCGCCGCCCTGGACGCCGTGCTGTACGAGTCGAAGCTGTTCGGACGCTTCGCGCTGACCGGCGCCGCCGCCTTCCGGCGTGCCCCCGGACTGGGGTTCGCCCTTGCCATCGGCGGATTCAACCCGCGGTTCAGCCCGCCGGCCGGCTTCCCTGTGGTGCCCCGGGTGACGGTGGCGCTGACTACCGGCGACAACCCGAAGCTGATCATCGAGGCGTACCTGGCGATCACCCCGAACACCCTGCAGTTCGGCGCCACCGCCTCGCTGTACGCGGCCGCGTTCGGCTTCTCGATCGAGGGCTACATCGGTTTCGACGTGCTGGTGCAGTTCTGGCCGCCGCACTTCATCGCCGACTTCAAGGCCGGCGTCCAACTGAAGCGGGGCAGCCGCAACCTGTTCAAGGTCGACGTCAGCGGCACCCTGGAGGGTCCGCTGCCGCTGCGGGTGGCCGGGAAGGCGACGTTCAGCCTGCTCTGGTGGGACTACTCGGTGTCGTTCGACAAGAACCTGATCGGCGGCAGCAACTCGCTGGTCAGCGATGCGCTCGACGTGCTGACCGAGCTGGTCACCCGGTTGAGCGACCCGCTCAGCTGGCGGGCCGTGCTGCCCTCCACCGCGGGCGAGCTGGTCGGCGTGCGCACCGATCCTGCTGCCACCGGGTTGTGGCTGCATCCGCTCGGACGGCTGGTCGTCCAGCAGGGTTTGGTGCCGCTGAACGTCGATCGCGACATCGACCGGGTGGGCGCCTTCGTGCCGGCGAAGGAGCGCCGGTTCGCGATCACCGCCGGCCGGGTCGGTGACACGGTGATCACCGCTTTCGACCAGGTGGTGCACGACGAGTTCCCGGACAGCCAGTTCTTCGAGCAGACCGACGCCGAGCGGCTGTCGGCGCCGGGCATGGTGACCCGCGAGGCGGGCGTCAGTTTCGGCAACGACACCTACGCCACGGACGCCGCCTCCGGTGTCGCGGCACCGTTCGCCTACACCGAGATCCTGGTCGGTCCGGACGGCGTCCCGGTCGTCCAGCAGCAGCCGCAGCCGGCGTCACCGGACCACGTCCGGGCCGGCCTGCGGATGAGCGCGGCGGCCCGTGCCGCCACCCGCACCTCGGTGGCGGGCCGCTACACCCGGGTGGCGCGTCCGGACGCGCCCCGGCTTGCGGCTTTGGGGCTCGTGGCGGGAGCGGTGCCATGAGCCAACCTGCCCTGACCTTCCTGCCCTGGGTGCGCCGGGGTGGGGCGCTCGCCCTGCCGCCCGATCTGCGCACCGGGCATCCGGCCAGTCATGTCGGCACCACCGTGGGCGTCACGGTGAACGGCGGACCGGGTGCGTCGGTGCCGGTGCAGTTGCTGGGGCCCGGTGCGGTGACCGGGGTGTCGCCGCAGCAGGTGATCCGGTCCGATCCGGCGCCGAACGCCCGCAGCTTCGAGTCGAACTATCTGGCGTTGGTCGAGTTCGACGACCCGGGTCTGCCATGGCTGTTCACCCCGGCGTCGGCGTCCGGTGGGAAGCTGCGGCCCTGGCTGTGCCTGATCGTGGTGCGCGAGCAGCCCGGGGTGCGGCTCGGTACGGCCGGACGCGGCGCCCTGCCGGTGCTGACCATCGGTGCCCCCGCCAAACCCGAGGACGAGCTGCCCGACCTGGCCGACTCGTGGGCCTGGGCGCATGCCCAGGTCGCCCTCGACGGTGCCGTCGACTCGGGCGCGGTGACGGCGGCCCTGGCCGGCGACCCGGCCCGCAACCTGTCCCGGCTGATCTGCGGCCGGCTGCTTGACGAACAGACCTCATACCTGGCCTGCGTGGTGCCCACCTTCGAGGCCGGACGCCGGGCCGGCCTGGGCGACGACCCGGGCAGCGCCGAAGGACCCGCCTGGGCGCTCGCCGAGGGCATGCCGGCCGTCGAGCTGCCCGTCTACCACCATTGGCGCTTCGGCACCGGACCGGCCGGCGACTTCCAGTCGCTGGCGCTGGCGATTCGCGGCCGTCCGGTCGGTGACGGGTTCGGCACCCGGCCCGTCGATCTCTCCACCGCCGGGCTCGGACTGCCCGGCACCGACGACGCCCAGGAACTGCTCGGCGGTGCCCTGCTGGCCCTCGACACACCCGCGAACCGCTGGACCGATCCAACGCTGGCTACCCGGTTCGCGTCCGCGCTGCGTGCCGTACTGAACACACCCGACGCGGCGTCGCCGGCGGAACCGGTGCTGGCCCCGCCCCGCTACGGCTCGGCCTACCGCACCCCGGCCACCCTCGACGCGGCCGGCACCCGCTGGTACGAACAGCTGAACACCGATCCGACCGCCCGGGTCGCCGCCGCGCTCGGCACGCTGGTGATCCAGCGGCAGCAGGAGACCCTGGTGGCGGCGTCCTGGGATCAGGCCGCCGACCTGCGCGCGGCGTCCCGACTGGTCGGCTTGGCCGGCGTGGGTTTCGCGGTGGCGGCCAGCCTGCACCGGCGCTATGTGGAGCCGCTCAGCGCCGAAACCGGGGTGTTCGTGCTGGCCCCGCTGCGGGCACGGCTGATGACCGCGCCGGCCATGTCGGGTGGCGCGAGCTTCGGTGCGCAATGGTCGGCGGCCGAGTTGCCGTCCGCCGCGATCGGGTCGGCCGTCCGGCGGGTGACGCGAGTGCGCGGCCCGGCGGTGCGGACGGCGGAACGGGCCGCCGAGCGGTCCGGAACCCCGGCGCCGAAGCTGGACTGGCTGAGCCGCATGGTGCCGGCGGCGGTGATGCAGCGCACCTTCGAGGCACCCAGCGGCCCGCTCACCTTCGACGACGTGACGCCCACAGCGCCGATCCAGCAGCACATCGTGTGGAGCAGCCTGACCGCGCAGGCCGTCCACGATCGGCCGCCGCAGCCCGGCTTTCTGCTGGGCGCCACTCCCACGCCCGCGGGGCCGCGTCCGTTCCCGCTGCCCGGTGAGATCGTCACCGGAGATCTGGGGCACGGCGAGGTGCTTCGGCCGTCGTTGCGCACGCCCGAGGACGGCGGCGAAACCACTCCGCTCCCCCGCCGCCGGCCCGGCGACCCGACCGATCCACCCGATCCACCCGAGCCCCCGGATCCCGTCGACCCGCGTCCGCACCCCCACCCGATCCGGCGCGACTCGGAGGCCGCCGCACTGTTCCGCCAGGTGGCCGGCACTCATCTCACCGCGTTCCTGGACGAGCGTCCGCACCATCGGCCGCACCACGGCACGGTCACGGTCGGATCGCTGGTCGCGGAGGCGAAACAACTCGTCGCGCCCGTCCGCACCTTCGCGGTGGCCGTCGGCTCGCTGTTCAGCAGCCCGGTTCCCACGCCGCCCGGATCGGAGGCACCGGTGCCCGACCTCAGCTTCGTGCCCCGCTTCGCGACACCGATGGCGCAAGCCCTGGTCGAACTCGGCCAGCACTGGCTGCTGCCCGGCCTGGACGGCGTGCCCGCCAACACCGCGGTCGCACTGCGCACCAACGGGGAGTTCGTCGAGGCCTTCCTGGTCGGGCTGAACCACGAGTTCGGCCGGGAACTGCTGTGGCGCGAGTTCCCGACACCGCTGACCGGCACCTTCTTCGACCAGTTCTGGGACGCCGCGGTCGCACCCGCCGAACCGCCCGACATTCCACCGTTGGACCAGTGGGCCGACCGGGCGCTGGGTGCCCCCACGTTGCGTGCGGAGCGGTTCGTGCTGCTGCTGCGCAGCGAACTGATCCGCCGCTTCCCGGACGCCGTCATCACCGCTTCTCACCCGGGCGCCAACCCGCCGCAGACCCTGCTGCCGGTGTTCCGCGGCTCGCTCGACCCCGACGTCAGCTACTTCGGCTTCAGCATTCCGCTGGCGCAGGCCGACCAGTACGCGATCAGCATCGCCGAGCAGCCGAGCGCGCCCCGGTTCGGCTTCGAGGTCGGCGAGGCACCCCCGGGCGTGACCCACGCCCCGGCCACCGACGCGACCGCGGCGGCCCAGGCCGGACGGCTGCGCCAACTCCCGGCCCGGATCACCATTCCGATCACCGTGCTGATGCGGGAGCCCGAACCATGACCGATCCGCTGAACCTGGCCCCGCTGACCGCGGACGCGCTGGTCGCCGACCCGCGGCTGACCGGCGTGCTGGCGAATGCCGAGCAACCGTTGGCGTTGCTGCCGGTGCGGTTGGAAACCCGGTACGCCGAGGGCGAGCTGCTGGTCCGGATCTACCCCGATCAGCTCCATGTGGACGCCCACGACCCACGGCTGTCCGAGGCCGAACAGGCCGCTGGTCAGGAGTTTTGGCGTGGCCAGTGGCACACCGGCACGAACACCGCCCGGCAGCAGCGGTTGTGGGCGGCGCTCGCTGAGCGGTTCGGCCCCGGACGCGCGGGCTGGGTGGCGCGGGCCACCCGTCCGACCAATCCGGCGGCCCGGCCGAGCACCGAAGTGGCCGACGGGGAGCCGTTGGGCGCCGAACCGACGTTCCCCGCCCTTCAGGTGACCGACGATCGGCACACGCCGGTGGCGCGGCTGCTGCCGCAGCAATGGACGGTGACCGCCTACACCGGCGGACAGCTGCTGGCGGCCGTCACCGGTGCGCCGATCGCCCTCGACCCGGCAGTCGGGCCCGATCTGGCCGCGCCGCTGGTCGCCGACGCCGACGATCACGAGGTCGCCGCGGTCGATACCGGAATGAACTGGCTGGTCGACTTCGCAGCGGCCGAACAGCTGGGCATGGCGGTGCGGCTGCCGGTGACCGGTCCGGTCGACCTGCTGGTGGCCTGCGGCGTCCGCTCCGGTGACGCCGCGACAGGTGCCGCCGAGGTGGCCGCCCTGCTGGAGGCGCAGCGATATTCGGCGGGGCTGGGCTTCCTGGCACCGGAGGCGACCACGAACAATGCCGAGGCGGCGCCGTCCGGCTGGTCGAGCACCGATCCGGGCGGCTGGTCGCCGGTGGCCACCACCCCGCAGCCGGGCTCGTTCGGCGCGACGGCGTCCGGGCTGCTGGGTGTGGGCGGGGAGCTCTTCGCCGGCCTGCCGCATGCCGATCAGGACGAGCCGCGGGTGGCGTCCGCGATGAGCCGGGCGCTGTGGCCCGCGACCTGGGGCTACTGGCTCACCCAGTTCATCGGGGTGGACGCCGCGACGAGCGGCTGGGCGCGTGACTTCGCCGGTCGCTTCGTTCGCCCGGACGGCCCGCTGCCGGCGCTGCGGATCGGCAAGCAGCCGTACGGGCTGCTGCCGGTGACGTCGCTGGGCCGGTTCGGCGGCGACGACGCCCGGTTGACCCGGCTGGCCCGGGTGCTGGGCGGACTGCGGGAGCAGGGCTGGCGTCCGGCGGTCGGGTTGGCGCCTCGAATCGGACGCGGGGAGGTCACCGCCGATCTGGTGGACGTGCTGCGACTGGAGGGACGCTCCGACGACCTGACCGTGCGGCGCAGCATGGGGGCCCGGTTCGCCGACAACCTGGTTCGCTTCCTGACCCTGGAGTTGACCGACCTCGGTTTCTGGAACGCCGCGCGGGACAGGAGTCTGCCGATCGCGCGGGCCGTCGGCCTCGGGCTGGTGCCGGGCGCATTGGTCGTCCACGAACCCGGTGAGCGGCCCGTCGCGCTGCCGCTGGTCCGCGCCGAGGGTGAGGCCGACGCGTTGCGGGCCCTGCTGGTCGCCGATCCGGACGCGCTGGCCACCGCGTCCGATCCGCCGGGCTCGGTACTCGAGGCGCTGCTGCGGCACGGGTTGCTGCGCGAACACGCGGACGCGGCGTCCGGGTTGTTGGGGCTGCCTGCCCAGGACGCCGAGTTCTACGGCTTCGGTGACGATGTCACCGGTTGGGATGCCCGGCGTTCCACGGTGTTGCCGGACGGCGGCACGGTGCGCGACCGGCTCGCCGACCAGTCGCCGGCGGGTCCGCTGGCCGGGTTCCGGGCCGCCGTCGAAGCATTGGCGGACTCCTCCGCGGCTGCCCTGGAGCGGCAACTGGTGGGCGTCCTCGATGCGGCCAGCTACCGGCTGGACGCCTGGGTGACCGCGTTGGCGTCGGCACGGCTGGCGCAGCTGCGCGACGCTGCGCCGTCCGGGCTGTTGGGCGGCGGCTACGGCTGGGTGGAGGGGCTGCAGCCATCGACAACCACCCCGGTCCCCCAGACTCAGCTGCCGGCCGGTGAGCCGGCGCCGCTGGTGTTCGCCGACGACGATCCGGGGTTCATCCATGCCCCGTCGGTGCATCAGGCGCAGGTGGCGGCCATGTTGCGCAACGCTCATCTGGCGCACGGCGGCGGCGAGCAGGATCCGTTCGCGATCAGCCTGACCTCGGAGCGGATCCGGCTGGCCCGCTGGGTCTTCGACGGCGTCCGGGCCGGGCGGACGATGGGCGCAGTGCTGGGGTACCTGGTGGAACGCGATCTGCATGAGCGCCAGCTGGATTTCGCGATCAATGATGCCCGCGAGGCGGCGCCGCTGCCCGGCCAGTGGGAGCTGCCGGTCGAGGCGCGCCGGTTGGACGGCCTGGCGCTGCACGAGTTGTGGCTGGGCAGCGAGGACCATGCCGTCGACCACCTGGTCTCGATGGGCCGGACGCCGACCGACGACGAGCGCAGACGGGCCATCGCCGTGCTGCGGGCGCTCAACGCCGCCGTCGACGCCTGCGCCGACGCACTGCAGGCCGAGCAGGCCCACCAGTTCGCCCGCGGTGACCTGACCCGCGCGGTGAGCAGCGTCGGTGATGTGGACCGTGGCCTGACCCCACCCCCCGATCTCGACTTCCTGACCACACCGCGCACCGGTGCCGCAGTCACCCACCGGGTCGTGCTGCTGTTCGACCCGGACGCCCCGCCCACCCCCGGCTGGGCACCCCCTCGTCCTCCCGGGCTCTCGACACCAACCGCCCCCGACGGACCCCGCGACCCGGCCGACGAGCCCACCGGCCCACTCCGTCATCCCGGGCTCCGCCCCGGGATCTCTGCCCGCGCCGCCGCCGAACCGGCCCTGGACGTCTGGCTAGCGTCAATGCTCGGCCCCGCCACCGAACGGACCGTGACGCTGGCCGGCGAACCGCCGATCTCGGTGCCATGGACCGACCTGCAACTGACGGCGTCCGACTTCGTCCACCTGGCTAGCACCGAGGGCGGAATGCGCAAACTGGCCGCTCGGGCCGCGCTGGCGTCCGGTGCCGTGGTGGAGACCGCGCAACTGCTGCCGGACGCCGATCTGCTGGCACTCCTCGAACTGGGCGGGTCGCTGGCGGCGCTGGTCACCGCCGCCAAACCATTGGACGGGGCCGCCCTGCAACCGCCGCACGCCGACCCGATCGGGGGCACCGATGTGGTCGAGTTGAGCGCCCGGGTGACCGCCGCTCGGCAACGGGTCACCGAGGTGGTCGCCGCCCTCGACGGGGCCCTGGCCGCCGATTCCGAGGACAACCTGCGGGGTGCGGTCGTGGCGTCCTGGACGTTCGGCGTCGGTGAGGCCGGGCTGCCGTCCGCACAATCGGGTTGGGACGCCGCGGCCGCTCGGGTACGGGCCGACCTGGCCGGACGCCTGGCCGCCCAGCCGGCGCCGTCCGACGATGTCGAGGGATTGCTGGCCGAGGCGCGCGCCCTGCTCGGACCTGGGTTCGTGGCGGTCCCCCGATTCGCTCCGGCCGCCGTAGACCAACTGGTGGCGTCTCGTGACGATCCGGCGCTGACCGGAAACGATCCGTTGGCCGCTGAGGTTTGGCTGACCCGGATGGAACGGGTCCGGGAGCCGCTGGCCCGGGCCGGGATCGCGCTGCGTGAGGCGGAAGCGTTCGGCGGACGGCCGCTACAACTGACGGTGGCACAGGTGCCGTACGCCCCCGGCGACAGCTGGAATGCCCTTCCGGCAAGCAGTTATGTGGACGGCGCGAGTTCGCTGCTGCTGATCGGCGGTGAACTGCTGGCGCCCGGGCGGACCCTGTCCGGTCTGCTGATCGACGAATGGGCGGAGGTGGTGCCGTCCGACACCCAGACGACCGGTGTGGCGTTCCGCTACGACCCGCCCGAGTCGATGGCGCCGCAGGCGATCCTGCTCGCTGTGCCGCCGGTGTCCGGCGAGCCGTGGACGGTCGGCAGTCTCAATCAGGTGCTGATCGAGACCCTCGAACTGGCGCACCTGCGCGCGGTGCCGCCCGAAGCGCTCGGCGCGGTCCGGCAGTACCTGCCGG
>JBDHZN010000089.1:0-13294 GCA_039811845.1 Micropruina sp.
GTGGTCGCCGACGACGCGAGCCGCACTGACGACCCGAAGCAGCCGTTCGACCAGCGGCAGGCCGCGCCGATCCTGATCTGGCGGTACCTGACCGAGCAGTGCGGCGTGCCGGCCGACGAGGTCGCCGTGTACGCGAACCTCAAGACGGACAAGGACTTCCCGCTGCCGTCGGACTTCGTGCTCTTCAGCGGGGGCGAGAGCGACTACGACGAGTTCGTCGCCGGCGACTACCGGCACATCATCTTCAACCAGACGCTCCAGGAGGGCTGGGACGACCCCGCGGTCTACTTCGCGTACGTCGACAAGACGATGGAGTCGACGGTTCAGATCACCCAGGTGGTGGGCCGCGTTCTGCGCCAGCCGGGCGCGGTGCACTACGAGGCCGACCGGCTCAACACTGCCCACTTCTACGTCCGGGTCGACCGGAACGACGTGTTCAAGGACATCGTCGAGGACGTCCGCAAGGGACTGGGCGGGGACGCGCCCGAGGTGCGGATCCTGACATCGCCGCCCGGGACCGAGACGCCGGAGAGCCTTGAGCCGAAGGCGGTGCGGAGAGTGCCGCGCACGGGCGTCGACAACGAGGCGACTGTGGGCCCGGTCCAGAAGGTCCTCGACAAGGTCAACGACTACTCGCAGGACGTGCTCAACACCCGCGGCCAGGGACGGCGGCGTACCGTCGTCCAGGAGATCGGCAAGGGTGACGCCGCCGATTCCGAGTGGGTCGAGTTTGAGCAGTCAAACCGAGTCAATGCGCGCTGGGTGTTCCGGCGCGAGGTCAGCAAGCGCTACAAGCTCGCGCTGTCCGTGATGGACACCGACGGCCAGAAGTTCGACGCCAAGGTGGGCATCGGCAGTCGGGCGTACGCGAGCATCGCGGACAACGCCGCCGAGGCCGTCGACGAATATCTGCGCCACGCGGTGCTCAAGCAGCTGAAGCCGAAGCCGTACGAGATCGGCAGCACCCTGGTCCGCCGTGGTTCGATGGAGACGTTCAAGAACGCCCTGCACGAGGGCTACGACGGGCTCAACCCGTTCGAGCTCCGGTTCGCCCGGGCGCTGGACGACACCGGCCTCACGTGGGCCAGGAACCGCTCCCAGACCGGGTACAAGATCCAGTTGGTGTCGCTCGGTCAGACCACCTGGTTCTTCCCCGACTTCCTGGTCTGGTCCGGCGACCGCGTGATCTGTGTCGACACCAAGGGGGCCCACCTCGTCGAGGGCGACGGCCGCCGAAAGCTGCTATCCATCCGACCACACAAAGAGGTGCCGACCACGGTCGACGTCAAGTTCGTGTCCGAGGGCACGTGGAAGACTGACGGCACGCCGGACAGTAAGGACGGCTTCTCGGTGCTGGAGCTCGGGAGCGGACGGGATTTCAAGCACTTCCCGTTCGAAGACCTCGAATCGGTCGCTAAGTCGTTTGTGGTGGACTTCGCGTGGCCCAATGGCGTTGTTGTTGAAGTCGACAGTGCAGAGCTCGCTGAACCGAAGCAGAATGGAACGGATGACGATCGGAGCTGAGTCGCTCATCCTCAGTCCTGACGCGTCATGGTCGTTTCGAAACCCGGTCGAGTTCCGGTTCTCGAACTGAACCTTTGACCACCCAGCCGGACTGCTTGAGTACAACTTGTACAAGTTGTACTATCGATTCATGATTTCCGTGACTCTGTCCCAGTTCCGTGGCCAGCAGAGCGACTACATCGCCGCTGCGCAGCGAGAGCCCGTCGAGATCACCTCCCGCGGCGTGGGTCGTCGTGCTGTCGTCGTGTCGCCCGAGTTCTTCGACCGTGCGATGCAGGCGTTGGAGGACCAGGCTGACATTCGCGCGGCAGCAGAAGCGCGCGAGGAGCCTCGTATTCCTTTCGAAGATCTGATGGAAGAGCTTGGGCTTTAATCCCGGGCTGACGTGACGTACCGGATCATCATTGCGAGGGGAGCCGCGAAGACTTTCGTGGGCTTCATCCGCGGGTTGCTGCACGCCTGAAGGCTGCGATCCAAGAGCTCGCAGAAGATCCACGTCCGCCGGGAAGTCTGCAGCTGAGCGGCGGTGGCGGCGAGCTCCGCATTCGCGTTGGCGACTACCGGGTCATCTACGACGTCCAGGATGATGAGCTCGTGGTCCTAGTGCTGCGAGTCGGTCACCGCCGGGAGATCTATCGGTGACGCTACGAGGCGAGTCGGCGCTTGCGTGCGTTGAGATCATGCTTCGCTCGCATGTCGCCCGTGTCATCGCCGACGAACACGGGGCATATGGCGGGTACCTCGAGGAGGGCTTCTACACCGATGTCGGAGACCGCGAACCGACGGTCGAGTCCTGCCTACGCGACATTAGCGGAGTAGGGACCGTCACATCCTCCGCTACAAGGGTGCCGGAGGCGACCGCGCCAACTTCGGCGAGCTGAGTAGGACCGGCGTCGATGACGGAGTGGTGCCAGAGTCGGCTGTGATGTGCGCAGCGGTTGCGGAGGTAGACCAGTGCCTTCACTCGATACGCGAAGCCCGGCGAGAGCGACTAGGGCGCCAAGTGCTTGCAGATCAGAATCACCTTGCGCTACGGTGCAGGTGATCTTGATTTGCAAGTACTCTGGAGACCGTCATGCCGCGCACGCGAGTCCACAACCTGTTCGTGTCGTCCGATGGATTCGCCGCCGGCGACTACGTGACGCTGGAGAAGCCGATCGGCGAGGCGAGGGCGCTCTTCGCCCGATTCGACGGCCGTGTCATCCACGGCATTCATGGTGTCGACGAACCGGTGACGGTGGACCGTGCACTATTCAGCACATGGGGGCAAGGCATCGGTGCCGAAATCATGGGCCGTCGCAAGTACGGACCGCAGAGCGGTGAATGGCCGGACGACGGATGGCAGGGCTGGTGGGGAGAAACGCCGCCGTTCCTCACCCCGGTCTTCATTCTCACCCACTACCCGCGCGAGAGCATCGAGTTCGCCAACGGCACCAGCTTCCACTTCATCAACGCCTCGCCCGAGGAGGCGCTTCGACAGGCGCAGCAGGCTGCCGGTGGGCTGGACGTCCGGATCGGCGGCGGTCCGACGACGGTCAGCGAGTTCCTGCAGGCCGACCTCATCGACTTTCTGCATGTGGCGATCGTGCCGGTCGTGCTCGGCACCGGCGTGCGGATCTGGGATCACCTCGCCGGCCTGGAGGATCGGTTCACCGTCGAGTCGATCAGCACGTCCAGCGGCCTGACCCATCAACTGTGGAACAGGAATCGCTAAGGATGGGCTGATCAAAGCCTCTCCATCATCATCCCGGACTTGATCCGGGATCTCTCCCGCCTGAGATCCCGGGTCGGAGCCCGGGATGACGTGAATGACCAGCGCTTCCCCAACAATCGAACCTCTTCGTTCACCGCTGGTCACCTACCCCTGGGCGCCGCCACACGTCCTCATAGGCTGCTTGGCATGACTCACGGGGTAACGATTCGCCCGGCCCGGGGCGGGGAGGCCGCGGCACTGACCGAACTGGCGCTTCGCTCGAAGAGCCACTGGGGGTACGACGCCGAGTTCCTCGCCGCCTGCCGAGCGGAACTGACCGTCGGTCCGGATGAGTGCGCTTCGGGCGCGATCAGGATCGCCGTGGAGGGGCCAAGAATCCTCGGCTTCCATTGCCTGCACGGCACCCCACCGCACGGCGAACTCGCCTCACTCTTCGTCGATCTTGATGCGATCGGACGAGGCGTGGGCAGCCTGCTGCTCAAAGACGCCCTGAGCGAAGCGACCGTGCGCGGCTTCAACGACCTGACCCTCGAGGCCGATCCGGGTGCGGAGTCCTTCTACGCCCAGTACGGCGCGGTTCGAATCGGCGAGACAGCGAGCGGCTCGATCGCCGGCCGGGTTCTGCCTCGAATGCGGTTCACCCTCACTTCAATGCGCGGCCATCGGGAGAGTTGAGACCGGCTTGCAGGATCTCGACCCCATGGGTCGCGACCTCTTTGATGACGGCATTGGCTGGACTGGCATCGGTGATCACTCCGGAGACTTGGCCCCAGGGCAGCACACGGTAGGGCGAGGCCGTCCCGATCTTCTCCGACGAGGCGAGTATGTAGGTCTCGGCCGCGCGCGCGGCAAGGGCCCGCTTCATCGCGGCGTCCTCGGCGTCCCCGGTGGTGAGCCCGGCCTCCGGGTGGACTCCGGTGACGCCGAGGAAGCAGAGGTCAGCCGAGACGTACTGGGCAGCCTCGACGGCAGCGGCCCCGCAGGTGACGGCGGAGTGTTTGAAGATCCGGCCACCCAGCAGGAACAGCTCAGCCCGGGGATGCTGCAGCAGCGCCGACGCGATGGTCGGACTGTTGGTGATCACGGTGCATTCCAGTTCCTTCGGAAGCAGCTGGGCGACCGCGAGCGCGGTGGTGCCACCGTCGAGGATGAGCACTCCACCGGGGTGGACCAGGGAAGCCGCCTTCGCGGCCACCGCCCGCTTGCCCTCGGGCTCGACGCTCTGGCGGGCGGCGTAGTCGACGATGGCGGGCGAGGTCGGCAAGGCGCCCCCGTAGACCCGCTGACACAGCCCCTCGGCGGCCAGATCACGCAGGTCGCGACGGATGCTGTCCACCGAGATGCCTAAGTCGACCGCGACGTCCATAGCCACGATCTTGCCTGTTTCCGCAAGGATTCTGAGCAGGTGAGCGCGGCGTTGAGCGGCAAGCATCCATATTCCTTCCTGTTTCTACGTATTATTGCATGTATGGTGGCCGCCATGACGACAGCGCAGATCATATGAAGACCCCCGGCGTCGACGTCCCGGACCATCGGGGACGCACCGGTCTTGATCGCACCGGGAGGGAGCTAAGCCGCAACCCGGACGTGATGATCCGAGATGTCGAGCTGACTTCGCAGGGCTGGCACGTGCTCAGGCGCACCACCTTCGACTACCGGCGACGTGACGGGCGCTGGGAACGCCAGCAGCGGGAGACCTATGACCGCGGGAACGGCGCGGTGATCCTTCCCTACGACGTCGAGCGTCGAACGGTCCTGCTGACCCGCCAGTTCAGGTTTCCGGCCTACGTGAACGATCATCCGGACGGGCTCCTCATCGAAGCAGCGGCAGGGCTTCTGGACGCCGACGACCCCCTCACCGCCATTCGTCGCGAGAGCGCCGAGGAGCTGGGCGTGACCCTCAGTCGGATCGAGCACGTCTTCGACGCGTACATGAGCCCCGGCTCGGTGACCGAGCGGCTGCACTTCTTCGCGGCCGCCTACACGCCCGAGAACCGGACGAGCGAAGGCGGCGGGGTTGCCGACGAGGGCGAGGACATCGAAGTGCTCGAACTCGACTTCGCCGAAGCGCTCGCGATGACCAGGGCGGGGCAGATCATCGACGGCAAGACCATCATGCTGTTGCAGTGGGCGGCCCTGCACGGTCCATTCGCCCCGGGTGATCGCTCCTAGATGAGTAAGTCCAGTCAGGCCGACTCGCGGGCGTGGGTCCCGACGTTGACCACCCGTCCGGAGGAGTCCCGGTAGAAGAAGCGGCGCACACCCCACTCCTCGAACGTCAGCGGGTGGACGATCTCGACGCCGGCGGCCCGCGCGGCCGCGTGGGCCGCCTCCACATCGTCCACGAAGACGGAGACGTCCGGATTGACCGGTGCGGTCGCATCCGAGGTCATCAGGCCGATCTGCCGGCCGTCGTCATCGGCCAGGAAGGCGATCCAGCCCATGTCCATCACCACCCGCATGCCGAGCACTTCGGTGTGTTCCGCGATGGCGGTGGCGACGTCATCGACGGTCAGGATCGGTGCGATGCGTTGAACCTGCATCCTCCCAGGCAAGCACTTCTGCACTCCTCGATCCACCCCGTTACGGGGTTGTAGCGCCCACGTCGCGTGCAGCGGCGCGGGCCCTGCTCCGGTGGGCCTTCGACACACTCGACCTCAACCGCGTCCAGGTCGAGGCAGACACCCCTAGTCAGCGCCGCGTCGGCGGTGGTCGGCGATCCAGGTGTGGTCGGCGATAGCGTCGGCGACCACCTGGCGGTACCTGGCGCCCTCCGGCCCGCGGTAGAGATCTCTCGGGAAGTAACGAGAGCTCTCCAGGTAGGGGGCACTGTGGTGAATGCGGGTGGCCAGATCGGTCAGGTATTCGTGGCCGCCGCTGCGATAGGCCTCGAGTTCGGCGTCGTCCAGCCGGATCAGCGCGGAATCGTCGATCAGCGCGCTGTAGCTGTAGCGGGCGTCCAGGTAGACCCCGCCCCGGTGCCCGAGAAGGAACCAGGTGCCGCTCTCATGATCGAGGTAGTGCATCGCCTCCAGTGAAGCAGGCTTGCCGCCATCCGCTGCCAACCGGCACCCGGAAACCGATTGCACTTTGCATTCAGTCGGCCCGGCAACTGCCTCGCCGAGCGGATGGCGCTACTGGCGTTCCAGGGTGATGCCGCCACTCAGGCCTGGATGATGTCGGTCGCGGAGAAATCGCACCCCTTGAACAGCAACGCCTCGCCGCGGGTGCCGGCCAGCGCGTAGCTGAAGGTGTCACCCAGATTGAGGCCGGCCGGGTGTCGACCCTTGCCGAACCGGCGCCACGCGGAAGCCGCAGCCTCGGCCTGACCCTCATCGACAGCGACGACCTCGGCTTCCAACTCGCCCAGCAATGCGCCGAGATCGGCGGCGGCCTCAGGCCCCTGACGCGCCTCCACGACGATCAGCGACTCGGTCAGGCTGACTGCAGAAACAGCCAGAGTGGGCGCAGCAGCCATGGAGCGGAGGTACGTCTCGGCGTCAGGCTCACCCAGGATCACCGCCACCAATGCCGAGGTGTCGACGATCACTGCGGAAGACCGTGCTCGTCGTAACCGAGGATCTCTTCGGCGGACCGATGATCGAGGGCTGCCCGCGCTCGTCCGCGATCGACGTAGCGCTGTAGGTCCGCAGAGCGGGCACCCATCGAGGCCTGCCTGCGCACCCTGGCCAGCCGCTCCCCGAGGGCGACCCGCAGCGCCTCGGTGATGCTCTCGCCGGTCTCCTGGGAGAGTTCGCGAGCGAGGGCGTCCGTGACCGGATCCTTGATATTCAGCGCCACGGATCCACCTTATGAGGAAGAACTCCACCTATCAAGGAAGATCGACGAAGGCGCACCACACTTGGCCTCAACTGAGCCCGTACACCGCGTGGGCGGCGGCCGCGAGCGTCGCGATCGAAGCCACCACGAGTCGGATCGTCCGACGCACAGTCGGGTCGCGTGGAATCGGTGACGGCAGCAGAGCGAGCCACCAGACGGCGAAGATCACCGCGCACAGCCCGAATCCGAGCCCGAGCGTCGGTAGCGAGAAGTCGAGGTCGGCCAGCGACCGGTTCGGATAGCACTCCCACAGTCCGCACCGGCCGACCAGGAGCGACAAGATGCCCGCACCCATCATCGTGGTGAAGACTCCGAGCGGGACCGTCGCGACGAGAACGAGCGCCCACAGTGCCGAGCGCTGGCCGGGCACCAACGCCGTGCCGGGCGCCGCCCGAGGGCGGACGATCAGAACGACGACCGCAATGGCCACGCACAGAGCAAACCCAATCAGAACGATGGAGAGGTAGCTGGCGGTCACGATGGGCCTTCTGCTCGCATGGAGATCTGCCCTCGACAATACCGCGACGACGTTGGACTCAAGCAGTTCACCTTCCGCGCCGGCGATCACCCCGGCCGCCAGCCACCCGGGATCACGGACGCCGCACAGCTCGCGCACTGACAGGGAGTGGGACCCGCCTGTCCGCGGGCCCCACGGCCCCCCTACTACACCGCGTGGTTCGCCAACAGGCGGCGGTCCGGATCGACGGCCCCCCGCACCGCCTGCAACCGTTGCCATGCCTGTGCCGCGTACCCGGCGGCGACATCGACGAGGTTGTCGTCGAAGTTCAGAAAGCGTGCCCCGTTCGCCCACGGTGTGAGTGCGGCGACGGCGCGGTTCACGTCGAGCTGGCCCTGCATCGCCATCTCGGGTGTCGCCGCGATGGCCAGAAAGAAGGCCAGATACTCCCCGTCCAACTGGGCCAGAGCCGCGTCGGACGGCCGGCCGAGGGCTCCGCCCAGGTGCCGGATCTCGGCGGCCAGCACGCTGCTGCCCGACTCGGGTCCGGCCGCTGCGAAGAGTGCCTCGACCGCGGCCGCCGGCAGTTCCGCCAGCACCGAGGAGGCGGTCACCGACGGCGTCGGACCCTCGGGATCCATGTGAATGCGGGTCAGTGCCGGCGCCGGCATCCGGGTGAAGGTGTCCATCTCCGGGTTCAAGGCACGCAACGGTGCCAGCACTTCGGCGGCCTCCTCATCGGAGCCGAGGACGGCCCCGTCGATCCCCACCAGCTTCCGACCACTCAGGAACGGCGGCAGTTCCGGCAGCGGCGGGAAGCTCATCAGCCGCAGCGACGTGCTGGCCACGTCCGGTGCGGTGCGCGTCCACTCGGCCCAGCGGTGGACGACCTCTGCCGCGCGCTCGGCCGGCCAGAGCAGCATGCCCGCGTAGGCGTCCGGGATCGGCAACAGGTCGAATTCGAGCGCGGTCACCACGCCGAAGCTGCCGCCACCACCCTTGACCGCCCAGAACAGGTCGGGTTCGTGCTCGGCGTCGGCGCGCACCAGGCGTCCGTCGGCCAGCACCAACTCGACCGCACGCAGGTGGTGCGCGGCCAGCCCGTGCTGGCGTCCGTACCAGGAGAGACCCCCGCCCAGGGTGTAGCCGGCGACGGCGACGTCGGGAGACGAACCGTGCAGGGCCGCGAGACCATGCGCGGCGGCCGCCTCGACAACCGCCTGCCACAGGGTGCCGCCCAGCACCCGTGCCACTCGGTGTTCGGGGTCGATGCTCACCCCGGTCAGCTCATGGAGCCGGACGAGGACGACCTCGGACAGGTCGGCGCGGGCGAACGGGTTGGCGCCGTGGCCGCTGCTCTGCGGTGCGATCCGCAGCCCGGCCGCTGTCGCCGCCCGCACCACCTCGGCCACCTCCGGAGCCGAATGCGGAACAGCGACGGCCGCTGGGCGCTGGTCGACGTGGACCGCCCACGGCGTCCGGGCCCGGTCGTAGCCGGGGTCTCCGGGCAGGTACACGCGGCCCTCACACAGCCCGCGCAGCGCCTCGGCGGCGCCGGAGCGGGGCGCCCGGAGTTCCTCGGTCAGCTCACTGGTCATTGATTGTTCCTCCTTGTGGGACGATGGCTCAGCGGAGTGGGCGGTTGCCCCCACCGCGACGGTCATGCCCGGCTGACCCAGCCAGGGCACCTCGTGGACGACGATGTCGGGCCGGACGCCGTACTCGGCCAGGCGCTGGCCCAGCACCTCGGCGGCGTCGGCGAACAGCCCACGGTTGGTGGTGTGGACGTCGATCCCGGTCAGCGCGGCCAGGGTCAGCCCGTCGCCGGCCAGAACCTGCTCCAGGTTTTCCACGGCCAGTACCAACTGGGCGACGTGGTCGCCGTCGTGCAGCAGCAGCCCGTCGGTCCCGACCGGGCGCTGGACCGGAATCGTGATCTCTGCCATGGCTCAACCCTCGCGGGCCGCACTGACACGAACCATCCCCGGCAACCGGAAGCCTGCGGCTCCGCCGGGCCGGGTCCCCGGCTTCCCCCAGGGATCTGGGATTCCGTCGCACGCAGCGAGGGCGCACAATGACTGCCATGCCGAGTGGACTGCTCGCCGAACGGGTTCGGCGCGACATCGAGGTGGTGGCACACGGAGGTCTCGACCTCGACACGTTCCTCAACGAGGCGCTGCTGTCGCTACGCCGCGCCGTCCCCTTCGAGGCGGTCTGCTTCGGCACCGTCGACCCCACCACGCGGCTGCTCACCAGCACCCGCAAGTACGGCAGCCTGCGCGGCCAGGATGACCGCGACCACGACTGGGGACTGATCGAGTACGGCGGTCGCGAGACCACCACGTTCACCGAGATGGCGGACGCGGGGCTTCGGGCCGCCGGCGTCCACCAGACGACGTCGGGGCGGCTCGAGGAGTCCACCCGGCTGCGCGAGCTGATCCAGCCGACGTACGGCTACGGCGACGAGCTGCGTGCCCTGTGCTACGACCGCGACCATCTCTGGGGTGAGGCGGCGTACTTCCGCTCGTCCGACGATCGAGCGTTCAACGCTGACGAGATCGCCTTCCTGGCGTCACTGACCAGCATGATGGGCGTCGGCGTCCGGGCCGACCTGCTGGCTTCGCTCGCATCGACGGCACCGCTGGATTCACCGCAGGGGCCGGCGGTGATGATCATCGGCGCGGACGACACCATCGTCCAGGTCAACTCCGGCGCCGGTCGCTGGCTCGACGAGGTGGCGGTGGGCGGCACCGGCACCTCATCTGCTGGGGTGATCGGGTCTCTGGTCGGTGCCGCACGCCGCTATGCGCGGGGCGAATGGCCGAGTCCGCCGCGGGCCCGGCTGAGGACCGGCAGCGGCCTGTGGCTGGTGCTGCACGCCACCCCGCTGAGCGCCCGCAACGGTATCCAGGGCGAGGTCGTGGTCACCATCGAAGAGGCTCGGCCACCCGAAGTGGTGCCGCTGGTGGTGGCCGCGTTCGGTCTCACCGCCCGCGAGCGCGACGTCGTCGCGCTGGTGCTGCAGGGCCTGGACACCAGGGAGATCAGCGGCCAGCTGTTCCTGTCGGCATGGACGGTGCAGGACCATCTGAAGTCGATCTTCGAGAAGGCTTCGGTGCGCAGCCGCCGGGAGTTGATCGCCCGGGTCTATTTCGACCAGTACGTACCCCGGTTGAGCACCGGAGTGGGCCCCGGCGGTTGGTTCACGTCTTAAACCACCGCTGGTCGAGCTTGTCGAGACCTCAAGGGCGCTGACAAGGGGGTTTCGACAAGCTCAACCCGCAAGCGTCGACAAGCTCAACCCCGCAAGCGTCGACAAGCTCAACCCGCGAAGCGTCGACAAGCTCAACCCGCGAAGCGTCGACAAGCTCAACCCGCGGCAGACAGTCAGGCGCCTGCGTAGAACGCCCGCATCCCCTCCGCCAGCCACCCGGGATCACGGACGCCGCACAGCTCGCGTGCGGAATGCATGCTGAGCAGCGGGATGCCGACATCGACGGTGCGGATGCCCAGCCGGGTCGCCGACAGCGGCCCGATGGTCGAGCCGCACGGCACCGAGTTGTTCGACACGAAGTCCTGGGTCGGAACGCCGGCCGCGGCGCAGGCGCGGCGCCACACCGCCTCCCCCACCGCGTCCGTGGCGTAGCGCTGGTTGGCGTTGAACTTGATCAGCGGCCCGGCGTTGAGCAACGGCCGATGATCGGGGTCGTGCAACTGCGGATAGTTCGGGTGGACGGCGTGCCCCGCGTCCGCGGAGACCAGCACCGAGCGGGCCCGAGCAGCCGCGGATTCCTGGACGCCCCAGCCGAGGGCATCGGAGAGCCGTCCGAGCACGGTCTCCAGCAACGGTCCGCTGGCACCGGTGGCACTGGCCGATCCGACCTCCTCGTGGTCGAAGCAGGCCAGCACGGTGATCGCGTCGGCATCGGTCGCCGCCAGAGCCGTCAGCCCGGCGTGCACGCTGGCCAGGTTGTCCAGTCTCGGCGAGGCGAACAGCTCGCCGTCGAGGCCGATCCGTGCGGGTGGTTCGGTGACGAAGGCATGCAGGTCATGGGCGATCACCGTGGCCGGATCGAGGCCCGCGAGAGCGGCGATCTCGGCGACCAGGTCGGCCTCCGGACGGCCGACCGCGAAGACCGGGTGCAGGTGCTGCTGCCGATCGAGCACCAGCTTCTCGTGCACGCTGCGGTCCAGGTGCGGCGCCACCTGCGGAATGCGCAGCAGCGGCCCGGTGGTGATGAGCGTGACCGCGCCCTCGGCGTCGACGAGGCGTCCGGCCAGGCCGAACTCGCGGTCCAGCCAGGAATTCGGCAGCGGGCCGCCGTAGACCTCCATGCCGGCCTGTTGCCAGCCCAGGAACGACGAGGTCGGCGTGGGCTTGAGCACGAAGCCGGGTGAATCGGTGTGCGCGCCGACGATCCGGAACGCCGTCACGTCGAGGTTGTCGGGGATGCGCCAGGCCAGCACCGAGCCGTCGCGGACCAGCACGTAGCCACCCGGCCGGGCGTCGAAGGGCAGCGTCTCGTCGACCTCGGCGAAGCCCGCGGCGACCAGCAGGTCCGCCGTGTGACGCGCGGCATGGAAGGAGGACGGGCTGGCCGTGACGAAGGCAGCCAGGCTCTCGATGTGCGCCGGCTTCACCGCTTCCGGCTGGTACGAATCCATCTGGACGGCTTCCTTACAGAGTGTGGATTGGGGTTGCCGGCAGCCTAGTCCGCACCGCCCCGTCATCCCGGCGCTACTCGTCATCCCGGCGCTACTCGTCATCCCGGCGCACGCCGGGATCTCATCCACCGCCGATCGAGCTCACCCCACCGCTGATCGAGCTTGTCGAGATCCTGCTGAGGGGTCTCGACAAGCTCGACCGACGGACGCGGTGATCAGACTTAGTCGTGACCCGATTGGACGCCCGCACCGGGTCGGTCACGAGTTTTGTCAGAGGGGCCCGGCAAGATCGGGGACATGGAGATGGTTGTCCTGGCTCTGGTCGCCGCGACGCTGGGCGCTCTGCTCGGCGGGCTCGTCACGCGGGCGGTGTCGGTCGCCCGACAATCGGCCGATCAGGCGGGCCAGCAGGCAACAGCCGCGACCGCCCGCACCGAGGTCTCCGAGGCCAAGCGCGAGGCGTCCGATGCCCGCGCCGAGGCCGCCGACGCCCGGGCCGAGGCAGCCTCCGCGCGCGCCGAACTGGCCAGGGCCGGCACCGACGTGGAGCGTGCCCGGGTCGAAGCTGCCGAAGCCCGTGCCGTCGCCGCGGCGGCGCAGGCCGAAGCGGCCGAGGTCTCGGCGAATCTGGCTGCCGCGGTCGCCGAACGCGACGCCGCCGTCCGGCGGGCCCACGAGGTCACCGCCGACCGAGAGTCGTTGGTGGCTCAGTTCAAGGTGCTCTCCGCCGAAACCCTGGAACGGCAGGGCAAGGCGGCTGACGACACGGCCGAGAAGCGGCTGCGCGCCACCGAACTGCTGCTCAAGCCGGTGCACGAGACGCTCGAGGCGTTCCGCACCCGGCTCGGCGAGGTCGAGCAGCAGCGGGCGGTGCTCGCCAACGAACTGGCCAACCAGGTGCGCAACGTACAGGCCACCGGCGAGCAGTTGCGCCGTGAGACCCGGGCGCTGGCCACCGCGCTGCGCAAGCCGCACGTCCGCGGCAACTGGGGTGAGCAGCAGCTCAAGCGGGTGGTCGAGTTGGCCGGCATGGTCGAGCATTGCGACTTCGTCACCCAGCAGACCACCAGCACCTCCGCCGGCCAGGTGATCCG
>JBDHZN010000090.1:0-13269 GCA_039811845.1 Micropruina sp.
TCGTTCGGGTTGCGCGCCGGATCGCCCCACTCGTCGCGGTCGCTGGCGGCGGTCGGGCTGCGGTCCCCGAGCAGGCTGGCCAGCGGATCGACGAAACCGTTCACCACCACACAGACGTCCACGTCGTCGGGGCAGGTGTGCAGTGTCGTGGCCGCCAGGAAGCCGCCGGCGGAAGCCCCCAGCGTGACGATCTCGGTGGCCCGGACGGAGCCCCGACCGCGGCGCAGGTGATCGATCGCCGCCACCGTGTCGGCCAGCGAATGGACGCGCTTGGCGCGGGTCCCGGCCAGATGCCGGGCCTCCGGGCCGCCGCCCCGGACATGCGGGGTGGCGACCGCGATGCCCTGATCCAGCCAGTGCCCGAGCGTCGGATCGGTGTCCAGGTCGATGTCCATGCCGTAGGCGCCGTAGAGCATCACCATCACCGGGCCGACGAAGCTCTCGCCCGAGCCGGCCGGCCACCGCAGATCGATGTCGACCTGGTAGCCGTCGGGCGAGGTGAACCGTTCCCGTTTCGCCCGGGCCAGCCCGCCGGCACGTTCGGCCACGTCAACCGGGTCGTTGCAGCAGCTGCCGTCGTCGTTGAAGTACCAGAAGAACGGCGGCAGGCCGCCGCTGAGCTCGGTGGCGGCGAAGCCGATCGACGGGGTCACCTGGTTGGAGCGCAGGTCGAGCAGGCCTGCGGAAGCCAGCAGCGGATCCCGTCCGGTCGCGAACCCGGCGATGTCCACCCGGTGCAGGGTCTCTTCGCCGTCCCGGCTGACCCGGACGACGGCGTGGCCGGTGCCCGAGGAGATCTCCCGGGCCACCCCGATACCGCTGGCGCAGGCCCACGACGCCAGGATGCGGCCCTCGTCCAGAGCGCTGGCCATCAGGGTCCACGAGCCGTCACCGTTGTACAGCTGCACCAGTACGGCGCGTCCGTCGAGCAGTGCCACATCGATCAGGTTCGGGTCCTTGGGTGCGCCGGGCACGCTGATCGGCTGCGGCGGATCCTGCCGGGCGTCGACGAGATCCCAGACCCGCTCCGAGCGGATGCCGTGGCTGAGTTTGAAGAACCGCCGCACCGAACACGCCTGGATGCCGAGCCCGCCGGTGGCCGAGTAGGCGATCACCTGCCGGGAGGTCTCGAAGGTGTCCGGGTCGGCCCGGGCGATCACCGCCCGCTGGCCGCCGCGGATCTCGCGGTCAGGTTCGACGAAAGCCAATTGATTGCCGTCGTCGACCAGGCTGATGTCGGGATAGACGCCGCGGACCAGCAGTTGACGTTGCGGGCCGGCTGCGGAGGCGTCGTAGACCAGTGCCACGTACGCCTCGCGTTCCGGACGCCGTAACACGCTCACCCAGCGCACCCCGCTGGTGTCGATGTCGGCACGGGTGGTCATCCAGCCGTCCAGGTCGTCGGAGTCGTCGTCGAAGCGGATCGGCGGGTCTCCGTTGGTGACGCCGGGATAGCGGGCATCCGGGATGAGGGAGCCCCACATCCGGCCGAGGCTGTCGGCGTCCAACCGGAGCCAGGCGTCGCCCAGCGGGATCAGCTGGAAGCCGGCATCGCCCTGCCCGGCTGGCGATCCGGCATGGCTGGGATCGCCGTCCACCGCCTCGCCGTGCCGGGCCAGGGTCGCCAGCAGTTGGTCATCGTCCAGGTCGTCCACCCAGGACAACTCGTCCGGCAGCGCCACGGCAGGCCTCCTTCCTACTGTGCGGTCAGCGAGCGAAACAGTGCGGAGCGGGCGGACACCTCAGCCGGGTGGCCGTTCTCCACCAGCCGGCCGCCGTCCAGGACCAGCACCTGATCGGCCCAGTCGGTGCCGAACCGGCCGTGACCTGCGGCGATGGTGGTGATGTCACCCATGGTCGAGCGGATCAGTTCCATGATCTGCACCCGGTTCAGCACATCGAGACCTGAGGTGATCTCGTCCAGCAGCAGCAGTCGGGGCTTGCGCAGCAGGGTGCGGGCGATCGCCAGCCGTTGCCGTTCACCACCCGAGAAGGCGTAGGCGGATTCACCGACCGGGGCGTCCAGACCCTCATCGCGGCCGCGGATGGTGGGCAGCAGGCCGACCTTGTCGAGCATCTCCCAGCACTGATCGTCGTCGATGTCGGTGCGGCCCAGCAGCAGGTTGTCCCGTACGGTGCCGGCGAACAGCGGGCAGGCCTGCTCGATGTAGCCGACCTGGCTGCGGTAGACGTCCTCATCGCGGTCGTCCAGCGGAATGCCGTCGAGCAGGATGAGGCCCTGGCTGGGCACCAGGAAGCGCTCCAGCAACGAAAGAATGGTCGATTTGCCCGAGCCGGACGTACCGGTCAGGACCACCCAGGAGCCCTGCATGATGTCGAAGGAGACGTCCGAGATGGCGAACTCGCGGCCGGTGCTGCCGGCGCTGGCGTAACGCACCGAGACGTTCCGGAAGCCCACCTCGCCGTCCACCACGTCCGGGTCGGCCTTGGGCCGGTTGCCGTAGTCCTCCAGCGAGATGGCCGCCAGTTCGGCGTGGATCCGCTGCGAATCGCGCGGCAGCCGTTCGGTGACCGCGCGCAGCTCGACCATCCGTTTCAGCGCGCCGAGCGTCTCGGCCATCAGCATGACGGTGTCGGTGGAGCCGGCGATCGGCCCGATCAACATCATCGTGTACATGAAGAAGGCGATCAGGGAGTCGACCGCGAGCCCGCCGGACTGCACGCGGGCGAAGGCCACCAGGATGATCACCAGCAGGGTGCCCTGGATGAGCGCCGACACCATCGGCTCCATGAACGCCTGGGCCCGCGCCGATTTGTTGGACGCGTCCTGCAGCCGCTGCGAAGTGGTCGAGAGCCGTCCGACCGCGAAGGCGTTGGCCACGAAGGCCCGGATGGTGAGCACCGAGTCGAGGGCTCGGGTCACCTCGGCGACGTAGGCGCCCTGCGCCTCCTGACGCTCGAACGCCACCCCGGTGAGCCGATTGGACGACACCACGATCACCGCCAGGGCGAGCAGGCACAGGCCCAGTGCCGACACGGTCAGGATCGGGTCCAGCAGCAGCATCTGGATCAGCGAACCGACCACCAGCACCATGCTGCCCAGGGCCTGGATCGGTCCGCGGGTGAAGACCTCGCCCATCTTCTCGGAGTCGATCGAGCAGCGGGCGACCAGATCGGCGGTCGGGTGATCGACCAGCTTCTCGGCCGGCACTCGCAGCGCGATGTCAGCCGACTCGTCGCGGAAGCTGCGCACCAGCCGGTTGCCGGCGTAGGCGGTGACCAGGTTCACCCCGGCGGTGATCACCGACGAGAGGATGGCGGCACCGACCAGCAGGCTGCCGATCAGCATCAGCCGCTGCATGTCGAGCGACTGCAGTGCACCCACCAGCGAGCCGGTCAGGGCGGGCTGGACGAGGGCCGCCAGCGAGGCGACGATGGTGCCCAGGAAGGCCACCGTCATCGCCCGCGGGTCGGAGCGCAGAATGACCAGCAGCCGGGCGAGGGGGCCGGCCGGGGGATCGGCCAGCAGCCCGCCGATCCGGGCGGTGTGGGCGGCATGCGAAGACATCGGCATTCACTTTCGTTATGGGTCGCGGACTGGCACAATGGCCAGAACCGTGTGAACGGGCTCAGGGAGTCATTCCGATCGGATAGGCGCCGATCGGTGTGGCTCCCTGACGATCACCGGGGGCTGTTTCCCCGCACCAGCTGGCAGACGGCGAGGCTCACCGCGCTGTGCGGGCATTGCACCAGGCTGAGCATGGATGCTTTCTCCTCGGCGGGAGTTTCAGGCAGATCCTCATTCAGGCGTAGCACGTGACGCATGGCGTTCCTTCCTCTACTCGCTGATCGCCGGATTCACCAGCGCCAGCACCAGGCTTGGCTCTGGTAAGAGTTGTTGCAGGCGACATACGAAACATTGGACGCCTTTTCCTCGCGCGGCGCATCGGGGTCCTGATCTTGCATATCGAAGACTTCGGGCATTGTTCCGAACCTTTCCTCTGACGATTCTCTGGGGTGTGAACACAGTCAATCCCGCGCGGTTCACAGGGTCAATGGAATGTGAGCCAGGGTGTCCTTTGGTTAGTCGAATGCTGTCCGAACGAAGCGTCGAAAAGAAATGACCCGCGAGTCGGGCGGCTCGCGGGTCATCTTCAGGGGGGTGGGCTATTCGGCGACCAGCCGGGCTATCACTCGCGGTTCGGGCAGCCGGCGTCCGGCCAGGGTCGGGCCGACCGTGGTGGCAACTGTGATCCCGCCGGTGACCAGCAGCGCGACCAGGAACGGCAGCACCGGCACCGCCAGGGCGAAACCGAAGCCGGCCGCCGGGGTGGCGTAGGCCAGATGGGCGAAGCTGACCCCGACCATCACCAGGCCGAGCAGGGCTGCGGTGCCGGTGACGATCACCGCCTCGGCGGTGGCGGCCCCGGTGCGCTGGCCCGGGGTGGCTCCGGCGATGCCCAGCAACGCCAGTTCCGCGGTTCGCTGTTTGCTCATCATGAACAGCGAACCGACGCTGCCGCACATCGCGATCGCCAACGGCATGCCCAGATTCACCAGGAACGTCTCGGCGCCCACATGCTCAAGCTCGACGTCCACCCCGTTGGCGGTGAAGATCGCGTTGTAGGTAGCTGGCAGCCCCAGCACGCCGAAGGCCAGGCCACAGGTGAACATCACCGGGGTCACCGACCGGGTCAGCCGCTGTGCCCGGGCCAGCACGGTCGCCCGAGCCAGCCACCATTGCGGAGCGACGGTCGCCGGGATGACACCGGTCCAGGCCGCGGTCAACGGCCGGACGATCGACGGCATCAGTTCCGCCAACAGCCAACCGACCACGACCAGGCCGAACAGGTTCAGCTGCATGATCTGGGTGAAGGTCTCCCGGCCGCGGTTCGCGGCCAGCACCGGGACGACGGCGAACATGCCCAGCACGATCAGCAGGGCCAGCCCGGCCCGCACCCAACGGCCTACCGAACGGGTCCTGGTGGGCTCCGCACCTTGTGACTGACGCAATGCCTCGACCGGTGGAATCCGGCTGGCCCGGTGCGCCTGGCGCAGTCCACCGACCAGCACCACCGCGACCCAGAGCAGGTTGACCGCCACCAGCGTGCCCGGTTCCACCACCGCCGGCACCGCAATGCCGGCACTGTCGGCGCCGCGTTCCGCCTGCAGGTAGTCCAGCGCGGGCCGCAGCGCCGCGATCGCGAGCAGGTCGGCGACCACGGCGGAGGCCACCGCGACCGCGGCGAGCTGGCAGAGCTGCGAGCCGACCACGCCACCCGGGGTGGCGCCGGCCAGCCCGAGTCGGGCGACCGCGCCGCGGCGGCTGTCGAGGACCAGCGAGGTGGCCGCGCCGACCACCGAGAGCCCGACCACGACGCAGAGCAGCAGGTTGCTGCTGCCGATGATCGTGTAGGCGTCGGATTCCATCTCGGGAATCAGCTCCCGGGCGCCGAGCGACGACTGGACGACCAGCGCCGCCAGGGTCAGCCCGAAGCCGGTCATCACGAAGCCGAGGCACACCCCGAGCCAGGCCGACCAGGAATCGCGCAGCTCAGCTGCAATCACTTTCCGCATGGCTCACTCCGCTACCAGTCGGGCGATCACCCGGGGTTCGGGCAGTCGCTGTGCGGACAAGGTGGGTGCCACGGTGGCCAGGCCGGTGATCAGGATGCCGCCCAGCAAGGCGGTCAGCACCAGCGGCGCCGACATGGTCAGCGTGTAGGTCAGCCCCGCCGCGCTCAGCGAGTAGGCCTGGAAGATCAGGCTGGGCACGATCACCACCGTCGACAACAGCGCGCCGGTCACGGTGATGATCACCGCCTCCAGGGTGGGAATCGCGACCCGTTGCGCAGGGGTGGCGCCCGAGATGCCGGCCAGCGCGAGTTCGGCGTCCCGCTGCTTACCCATCATCAGCAGCGAGCCGACGCTGCCGGCGAAGGCGATCACCAGCGGCAGCCCGAACTGCAGCACGAAGGTGTCCCACATCGGCAGCGCAAGCTCGAGCCGGCCCATCGACACCGCGATGGTGGCGATCAGCGAGTCGACAACGGTGAGTGAGCCGATCCCGATGGCGAAGGTGAACATCACCGGCACCACCGATTTGTACAGCCGGTCGACCCGGGCCGCGACGGTGGCGCGGGCGATCAGCCAGGCCGGCGAGCGGGTCGGCACCAGCCGCGTCCACAGCCGGGTCACCGGCCCCACCAGCACGGGGGCGACGACGGCCAGTAGGGCGCCCCAGATGAACACCTGGAAGAAGCCGAGCACCATCAGGTTGCTCACCGTCTCTTTGTAGCGATGTTCCAACTGGATCGGCACCGAGACGAACGACATCGCGACCAGGCCGGCCACGAACAGCGCCAGGATCCACCGGCCGGCGCCCAGCCGGGCCTTGCGACTGGGCGCTTGGGCCTGGCGGAGTGCCTCCAGGGGAGGGATCTCGCTGGCGGAGGTCGCCTGGCGGCGTCCGGCCAGCACCACCAGCGCCGCGCAGGCCAGGTTGCTGACCACGATCGGCGGCAGCGCGTAGTTGGGTTCGAGTGCGACCCAGCCCGGTTCGTTGCGCGCCGAATAGTCCATCAGGGTAAGCCAGGGCCGCATCGCGAGCACGGCGATCAGATCGCCGAGCGGGGCGCAGAGCAGCGACACCGCGGCGAGCTGGCTGGTCACGGTGCCGCGCACCTGGGCGGGCGTCGCGCCCACCAGGGCGAGCCGGGCGAGCGAGCCCCGTCGCGAGCCGACCACCAGCGAGGTGGACGAGCCGACCACCGGGATCGCCACCAGCAGCACACAGCCCAGCACCAGCGCCTGGCCGATCGTCCAGGACGCCGAGGTCTCCAGGCTGAGCCGGCCCTCGGCGACCGCGGCCACGCCGGTGTAGCCGATCACCACGGTCAACACCAGGGCGGCATTCACCGCGACGAACGCCAGGCTGACGCCCAGCCACGCCGTCCAGGAATCGCGGAGTTCGGCGAGATGCACGCGTCGCATGGGTCAGACCTCGTTGCGGCCGAGCCCGGCCAGGGTGGACGCGACCACCTCGACCGGCGCCTGGCGGAGTTCCTGGACCAGCAGGCCGTCGCGCAGGAATAGGATGCGGTCGCAGGCCGCGGCCACCTTCGGGTCATGGGTGACCACCAGCACGCAGCGGCCGGGGGTGTGGGCGATCCGGACGAGCTCGGCGAGCACCAGCTCGCCGGTGCGGGTGTCCAGGGCACCGGTGGGCTCGTCGGCGAAGATCACCTCCGGCTGCTGGGCGAGCACCCGGGCCAGCGCGACCCGCTGTTGTTCGCCACCCGACATCGACGGCGGACGGGCGTCCGCCCGCTCGGTCAGGCCCACCGTGGCCAGGGTGTCGGTCACCAGGCCGGCCGGCGGCTTCCGCTTGCCGAGCAGGTAGGGCAGGGCGACGTTCTCGGCGGCGGTGAGCGTCGGGATCAGGTTGTAGGACTGGAACACGAAGCCCACCTGGGAACGCCGCATCCGGGCCAGATCGGCCCGGGACAGCTGTTCCAGTTGTTGCCCGGCGAGGGTCACCTGCCCGCTGCTCGGGGCCTCCAGACCGGCCAGGCAGTACATCAGGGTGGACTTGCCCGAGCCCGACGGGCCCATCACGGCGACGATCTCGCCGACACCGACCGCCAGGCTGATGCCGTGCAGGATCTCGACGGGCTTGTTGTCGACCGCGTAGGCCTTGTGTACGTCGTGGGCGGCGATCGCCGCGACGGGCGGCGCATAGGCCGGCGCGGATTCGCGGATCTGACTGACCATGACTTTCCTCCTGGGTGACGCGGACTGCCCGCGCGCGGGGTTTGGTGACGTCCAGTCCAGCAAGGTGCGGGCCGGATGTCTGCATTCGCGCCGGGTATCTGTCCGTAAGTGAACATGCGGTGGGAATGCGGCTGGGCCGCCGCCTCGGGTGAGGCGGCGGCCCAGCCGTGGGTTGCCTGAACTGGTCGGATAGGCGCCGACCAGGCGCGGCGAACACCGGTTCCGTGAGTTGTCACGGACGCCAGCAGACGAAGTTGCTGGTACCGGAGTTGTGGCAGATGAAGTAGCTCTTGTTCGAGGCCTTCTCGTCGCCGGGGGTCTCGGGGGTCTCGTCGTTCTGAAGATCGAGGATCTCGGCCATGGTGCACCTCCTTTCAGGGCTGTCGTTCCGATGTCGGGGTCCGGGTCACTTCGCGAAGCAGACCGAGACCGAGACGAATGAGTTGTGGCAGAAGAAGTTCCGCACGCTGATGTTCGAAGCCTTCTCGTCGCCGGGGGTGGGCTCGGTTTCGCCGTCCTGCAGGTCGAGGATTTCAGCCATCTGGGTCACCTCCTTTCCAGGTGTCGGTGGATTCCGGTTGGTCACTTCTTGTAGCACAGGAAGTAACTGGCGTGGCTGCTGGTGCAGCCCACGATGCTGATCTTGGAGGCCTTCTCGTCGTCGGGAGTCTCCTCCGGCAGTTCGTACTGCAAGCCGAGTGCGTCGTTCATCTTCCACCTCCTTTCGCGGGTTCGTGGTCTGGGTGGGCAGCCGGTCAGCAGCCCATGCTGAATCCGCTCCGGGCGACACAGGTGTAGGCACTGTTTCCGGAGTGGTAAGTGTCGGCCGGGGTTTCCAACTCGAGTTCCAGGCCCTGCAATGAGAGCGGACGAGGCGGGGGAGCCGTGGCCGGTGATGTCGGACCGATCGTGGCCGCCGATGCATTGATCTGCATTGTTCTTCGCGTCCTTTCTCGGTGTTTCTAGTCCTAGTCAATCGTATTGATGGGACTCGTTCAATGAATATCTGTCGAGCTTGTCCGGAGGTTATCCCGTGCTGGTCGATAGATATTCTGGCCTGCTCAGACCGCGACCAGTTCCCCCGGGTGGGCCGGAATCGGCAGCGCGGAGAAGTGCCGGGCCGTGGTGTGGGTGAGCGGCAGCCAGTCGAACGGACGGCCGCAGGCGACGGCGTGCAGGGCCACCGCGATGCCGGCCGCGCCGGTGGAGACGTCCGAACTCAGCCGGATCATCCCGTCGCCGACGGTGAACGCCATCCGGTCCTGGTGCAGCAGGTTGCGCAGCAGCAACCGGCGCTGTCGCTCGACCTCGACGTCCGCCTCGGGTCCGGTGGCCGCCAGCACGGTCATGATGCCGGCCCGGCCGTGGTCGAGAGTGCCGTAGATGTAGATGTCCGACGAGCACGCCTTGACCAGGCCCGCGTACTGCTCGGTGGTGACCAGGCGTTCGCCGCTGAGCCGTTCGGCCAGCATCGCGATCGCCCAGATGCCGGCCGACCCCCACTCGATGTAGGGCAGGGCGCGGTTGTTGTCGGTATCGCGGACCATCAGCTCGCCGGTCTCGGTCGTCATGCAGCCGTCCAGGTCGGCGCGCAGCCGGTCCCTCGCACGCTCCAGCCGGCCCTGTCCGCCGTCGGTGAGGTGGGCGACGATGTCGGCCAGCGCGAGCCCGGTCAGGCCGTAGTAGTAGCCACGGCGATGGGTGAGGTCGTCCCAGGCGCGGGTGCCGGGGCACACCGAGCGCTGCAACCGGTCGTTTGCGGTCAGTGCGTCGGCTCGGAGCTCCTCATCGCCGGTCTGCCGGGCCACCTCGAGTGCCGCGAGCACCACGCCGGCCCGGCCGCCGTACAGGTCCAACCGGCGACGGGCCAGAGATTCCTCCAGGGCGTCGGCGGCAGCCTTCCGGGCCGGCTCGGCGCGCCCGGCGTCGGCCAGGGCGAGGGCGATGCCGGCCCGGCCGGCGTACAGGCCGGGCTCGAACTGGGTGTCTTGGCAGGCCGCCTGCAACGCGTCCAGGTCGGAGGCGGCGACGTCGGAGCCGATCCGGCCCCGCGCCCAGAGCACGCCGGCCCGTCCGTAGCCGAAGCTCTCGGTCACGTCGCCCTCCTGGACGGCGTCACCGGGGAAGGCCCCGGACGCGGAGAACTGACGCGACCATTCGATGCCCTCGTCCAGCGCCTGGACCAGCTCGGCCGACGACTCGGTCGGTGGTCCGGATCGGACGGTGACCTCGGGGGCGAGCAGGTGTGCGGCCGGTGCCGGGAAGCGGTCCAGCACGCTCTGCAGCTGATCGGCTGCCACGTCCCCGAATCGCTCCCGGACCCGCAGCAGCGCTCGCTCCCAGAAGTCCGGCGCGATCGCCTCGATCTCCCAGTCCGGCACATACATCAACATCAGGCTGCGGGAGATCGCGTACCAATCGGACTGCACGGCGGTGAGTTCCTCGGGTCCGCAGAACTCGAACACCCGGAAGCCGATCGATCGTGGTTGGTCGACCGCGGTGGCGTCCTCGAAGTCGATCACGGTGATCGCGTCATCGTCGGTGTCGTCGACCAGCACGTTGCCGGGGTGCAGGTCGCCGATCGCCCAGCCGCGGGCGTGGATGCTGTCCACGATGGCGATCAACTGTTCGCCGACCCGCACCGCACGTTGTGCGTAGCGGGCGGTCAGGCCGGGCTCGCGGTCACCGTCGAACGGCGAGTTCAGCACCACCCACGAGGTCAGCGAGCGGCCCGGTGCGTACTCCAGCTCCAGATAGCGGTGCTCCCAGGCCCAGAACGAACCGAGTAACTGCTGGACGCCGGGCAGGCCGGCCAGTCCGGTCAGGATCTGCTCTTCCTCGATCTGCCGGGACACCGCATCGCGGCCGCGGGCGTCCAGGCCGGTGTGGCTGCGGGCCTCGCGCAGCACGTGGACCGTGCCGTCGGGCAGGGTGGCCCGGTAGACGCCGCCGGCGTTCGAGAAGTGCATCGCCGAAACCGCCTTGAACTCCTGCAGCCGGGTCGGGGTCGAGGTCTGCACGCGCCGCTGGGCGGGTTCCAGGCAAGCCGGCAGGGTGACGCCGTCCGGAATGACGAACCGTGGCCGGCGCTCGTCGGCGACCAGCCGCAACCCGGGGCCGGTGATCGCATGCACCTGGTGGTCGAGGCTGTCGGGGTAGCTGAACGACATGATGCCGCCGTAGCGGACGTAGACGGGCGCCTCGCCGTAGCGCAGATCACTGAGAATGTACGGCCCCCGCTGACCGGTCAGTGCCGTCTCCAACTCGTCCAGCAGTACGGCGAGCTGGTCGTCGTCATCGGGGTAGATGGTGATGAACTTGCCGGACGAGCCGCGGTCCTGCTGCTTGCCGTTGGTGTCCTGCAGGCTGCTCGGGTCGTGGAGGAATTTGAACGAGACGTCGTGCGCCACGCAGATCCGGGTGGCGCGCACCAGGGTCTCCTGGGCATCGTCCGGAACGGTCGACACGTGGATCTTCCAGCCCTGGACGCGCGGCGTCCAGTCGCGCGGCGTCCAGCCCTCCCAACCGCCCCAGCGCCGCATCAGCCAGCCGTCGGGGAGCTCCTCGGTCTGCGGGGCGTCGCCGCCGAGGGCGGCCAGCAACTGGGCCATCGGCCGGCGGTCGCCGTAGTAGGGGGACCGCTCGTTGCAGGCCAGGATGTACTCGGGACGAACGCCCATGGTCGACCTCCGGATCGCTGTGATTGGGTGCCTTTCCAGCGAATCGTCAGCGGGCATCGGGAACAATCCTTCGGGCTGGGAACCGGCCCTTGGCTAATGCTGCTCTGGCCGATCGGCCAGCGTCCTCCGACGCCGAAAATCAGCGCTCGCCTAACTATTCAGGGCTCGCTTAGTTCGGCGAGTGCTCAATAGTTAGGCGAGCGCTGATTATTGTTGGTCGAGCTTGTCGAGACCCGTCCTGACAAGGGGTTTCGACAAGCTCAACCAGCGAAGGACGCTTAGGCGAGTGCTGGGGTGGTCAGCGGGCGACGACCTCGGTGCTGCGGGGGAGTGTGTGCGGATCCACGATGCGTAGCTGGATCGCCTTGACCAGGATCTGGGTGCGGGATTTGAGGCCCATCTTGTCGCCGACGTGCGCCAGGTACTGCTTGATCGATCCCTCGGAGACGTACATCTCGCGTCCGATCTGGTAATTGGTGAGACCTTGGGCCAGCCAGCCGAGCAATTCGGTCTCGCGTGGGGTGAGGCCGATGTCCACCGGCTCCTGGTTCAGCGGGACCTCTGACTTGACCGATTCGACCAGCTGCCGGCGCACCGAGGACGACATCGGCATATCGCCCCGCAGCGCCTGCCGGATGCCGGCCAGCAGGTTCTGGGCGCCGGTGTCCTTGAGCAGATAGCCGGACGCGCCGGCCCGCAACGCGGCCACGATGTACTCGCGGGTGCCGAAAGTGGTCAACGCCACGATGCAGGCGTCGCTCCATTTCGAACAGATCCGCGCGGTCGCCTCGACGCCCGAACAGCGCGGCATCTGCAGATCCATCAACACGACATCGGGTCGCAGGGTGGCGTAGGTGTCGATGGCCTCGGCGCCGTCCCGGGCTTCGCCGACCAGGACGAGATCGGCGGCCTTGCTGAAGAACGATCGGTACGCTTCGCGAACCAGGGCGTCATCGTCGACGACCAGGACGCGGGTTACCTCTTGTGGGGTGGTCATAGGTCAATCCAACGCTGACCGGACGCCATCGCCCAGTTCACTTCCGGCCAGCTCATGGCCGGTTCCGGCCCGTTGGCCGTTCGTCAATGGTGCCAATGGGGGGAGGCGGAAAGAATCTCGCCATACCCCCGGAAATGAAAGGCCCTCCGGTGAAGACACTATCGATCACCCTCACCTGCACCCTCGCGTTCCTGCTGCCGATCAGCGCGCGTCCGCTCGCCCCGCAGCCGGGCGTAGCCGTGGCCCAGGAGTCCCGACCCCACTTCTGCGCACTCTGGCCGCCGCTCTGCGGCTGGCCGTTCTGATGAGCAGCACCGCCATCCGTCCCAACGATGCGGCTTCGCTGATGCTGATCCGGCGGGTGCGCAGCCTCGCCACCATCGACCAGGTGCGGCTGGTGGTGGCGGCACTGGTGCTGTTCCTGCTGGTCGATGTGGTGCGGCTGAGCCTGGTGTCGCCAGTGCCGTTGCAGGACGCCGCGCTGATCACCACGATGGACGTGGTCGGCTACCTGGCGATCCTGGTCGCGCTGTGGCGTCCGTTGCTGGGCCTCGCGGTGGCCACCGTGCCGCTGGCTACCGCGCTGGTCTGGACGTCCACCAGCCTGGACGCACTGCTGCTCACCGTGGTGCCGGCCCTGGTGCTCACCCAGCAGGCCCGCCGCAACGCGCTGCTCATCACGGGTGGCCTGGTCGGCTACGTGGGGCTGCGGGTGCTGAGCTACTCCGGAGATCATCGCGGCGCCCTGCTGCTCAGCCTGACGGGCCCGCTGACGCTCGGACTGCTGCTGGGCTGGATCGGCCAGGCCGTCCGGGAACGTCGTGACCGGGCCGCGCGGACCGCGCTCGACCAGGCGGT
>JBDHZN010000091.1:0-13179 GCA_039811845.1 Micropruina sp.
CGAGTCCACAACCGACGGCTCCAAAGGCCGCCAAGAACGCTTGTATACGCCACGCGACCTGCGGGACACCACCGTTTTCAATGCCGAGTAGGGGTTCTCAAACTCTCTACCGAGGTCCACTCACTGTGTCTTACGGGAACGCGCGGCGTGGTGCGCGTCGGTGAGTAGCCGAAGCGAGTCGTGCAGGAACGCGCGCCCCCCGGGTGTGGTGCTCGTCGTGCTCAGCAAGCCGGTGGTTCAGGTCGGCGAGACCCGCGCGAGCGAGCAAGCGCGGCATGAGGCTGTCGACCGTGCTCTGAGAGCGTGCCCGCCGACTTCACTCGTCCCACCCTCATGAGCACGACAGTGGCCCTCGCTACGGCGGGCAGGCCCTGGGCCGGTGACGCATCACCAGCAGTCTGACGGCCGGCTATTATGAAATGAAATCATTTCGTATCTAAAGCAAGGAATGGTTCTCATGCCTGATGCGGCAGAGCCGCGGGCACGTCGGTCGGGCCGTCCGGTCGATGCCGGGCTGGGCCCCGCGATCTTGGGCGCGGTGCTTGTGTTGCTGGCCGAGCAGGGGTACGGGCGGTTGACGACCGCGGCCGTTGCCGCCCGTGCGGGAGTTTCGACAGCGACGCTGTACCGGCGGTGGCCGTCGAAACGTGATCTGTTGCTGGCGGCGGCCGGGCAGATCGCCGACGCTGAGGCAGCAGACATCGACACGGGCTCGACAGAGAGCGACCTGCGTGAGCTGTTCGCGCACAAGCGGCGGGTGCTTTCCGGGCAGGTGGGAGCGGTCTTGGTGGCGCTGGTGGGCGAGTCGACCCACGACCCGGAGCTGGCTGGGGTCGTGCGTAAGAGCATCTTCGACCCGGTGCTGGAACACCTCGACGCGATCCTGGAACGCGCACGGGCGCGTGGGGAGCGAGTCACCACGGAGGCGTCCTCTGCGGCGCGTCTGGTGGTGGGTACCGTCCTGGCCCGCATCGCGTTCGATGCCGCTGCGGATGCATCGGTTCCGGCAGTGGGCGGGTTCGACCTGTTGCCAGAGAGTGACGCGGCCCTGTTGATCCGGGCGATCACCGCCGACACCGGGCGCAATGACGCGCAATCCGCGGGGTGATGGCCGTGGAACAGACGATCGTGATGACCGGAGCCAGCCGCGGTATCGGGCGCCTCGCCGCCGAGCACATCCTCGCCGAGGAGCCCGGTACCCATCTGGTGATCCTGGCCCGTGGCCTTGCCGATGATCTGGCCGCACGCAGCCGGAATGTGTCGGTGATCCGCGCCGACCTCGCCTCCTTGCGTAGCACCGCCGATGCCGCCGCCGAGGTCGGGAAGCGGCTCGATGCGGGTTCGCTGCCGCAGGTGCGCGCGCTGGTCTGCAACGCAGGCATCCAGTACACCAACGACCTCACCGAGACGGTGGACGGCTTTGAAGCGACCTTCGCGGTCAACGTGCTCGCCAACCATGTGCTCGTGCGGCACATCCACGACCGGTTGCAGGCCCCGGCGAGGATCGTCATCACCGTCAGTGACACCCACTTCGGCGACTTCCGGCACAACCTCGGCATGGTGCCCGGCCCGCAATGGTTCCCGGCCGACGCACTCGCCCGCGTGGGGACGTTCTCGAACCCCGAGAGCACCACGGCTGGGCGAACGGCCTACTCGACCAGCAAGCTCGCCGCGATATATCTCGTGCACGAGTACGCCAGGCGTCTCCCATCCGGCATTGCGGTGATGGGCTATAACCCCGGCTTTGTTCCCGGCACCGATCTGGCCCGCGACGCCGACCCGTTCTCACGGTTCGCTATGCGCCGGATCATGCCGCTACTCACGGCGACCCCGTTGGCGACCTCCCCGGCCAGAGCCGGGCGATACCTCGCAGACACCGCCCTCGGCAGTATCGACGCACCCAACGGGGCGTACATCGATCGAAACCGTGTGTCCCCGTCCTCGTCCGAGTCATACAACCCCGAACGCGAGCAGGACACCTGGAGCACCGTCGAAACCCTCACCGCCGCATGGTGATGAGCTGAGAACGCCATGTGTGCCCAGCCCCACTTCACTCCGATAGCGGCTCCTACACGGTCGTCACGACGTGAGGTAGCGGCCGAAGCGTATGACTGCGTTCGGTTCCTGCTCATCCGTAACGGTTCGATGATTCTTCACAGTGACCGCGTCCATCAGCCCGTCAGAGTGGGTGGCGTAGTGTGCTGGTCGCATCAGAGTGTCTGCGGATACGAGCCGGAGGGCGACGCAACGGTCACGATGCTGGGAGTTGACCTCGACTACCTCGTTGAGCACCTGTTCTGGCAACATCTCGACCCGATCCCCGACCGAGACGCCGCACGCGACCTCGCCGCCAGACTCTATCCCGACCCGGTGTAGGTGCTCCGCGTCGGCCGGTTGCGGGCGATGAGCCGGTAGCCAGAACCCCGCCGGTAGAGCCTGAGCGTGCCCAGCGAAGCTGGCACTGGCAGGGGCAGGCTCGTTCGAGGGTGGTCGAGAGAGAATGGGGCCGTGGAACCTCAGCGCCTCGACGCGCAGTTCGCGGACGCCGATCGCCCGGTGACAGAGCTGGGCGAGTTCCTGCGGTCGCGCCGCGACCGGCTGACGCCTGACGAGGCCGGGGTCAGCAGCTACGGCCGCCGCCGGGTGCCCGGCCTGCGCCGAGAAGAGCTCGCACAACTCGCCGGCGTCTCGATGACCTACCTGACCCGGCTGGAACAGGGCCAGTCTCAGAATGCCTCGGACTCGGTGATCGAGGCCCTGGCACGTGCCCTGCAACTCGATCCGGACGAGCGGACCCACCTGTTCGCCCTTGCCCACCCGTCCCCGCCACCGCGTCCGCGGGCCTCGGCGCCGGAGAGAGCGAAGCCAGGAGCCGAGCAACTGCTGCTCTCGATGAGCGAGGTACCCGCGGTGCTGCTGGGCCGCTTTAACGACTTCCTCGCCTGGAACCGCGCCGGGCACCTGCTGTTGGCAGGTCACCTTAACTTCGACGCGCCCTCGCAGGGCGAGGATCGACCGAACCAGCTCCGGATGCTGTTCCTCGACCCGCAGACCCGCGACCTCTACCGGAATTGGGCCGACGAAGCCGCCCTCGCGGTCGCCTCCTTGCGGTACGTCGCTGCGCAGTTCGCCGATGACCGCCGGCTCGCGGAGCTGGTCGGAGACCTGAGTATGAACAGCCCCGAGTTCGCGCGGCTATGGGCCGGACACGACGTGCGTCTCTGCAGCAGTGGCACGAAACGATTCCGCCACCCGGAGGTCGGCGCGCTGGAACTCGGCTACGAGGTGCTGCACCTGCCGGAAGGCAACGGACAGCGCATCCTCACGCACACCGCCCAGCCCAGCTCGACCTCGTTCGCCGCGCTCCGCCGGCTCACTTCCGACGTCTAGCCGAGATCACCACCCCGGCGTGGCTCAGGTTGTCGCGTGCGGCACCGCGGTAGCCCGCTGCGTCGGTCACCGCCGGTGGCGAACACGAGGTGGTGGCTGTCGGGCTCCGGTGGTGGTCATCATCATCAGACCTGTCTGAGGGCGCCGCCATCGACGGCCCATTCCGAACCGGTGACCTGGCGGGCGCGCGGGGAGAGCAGGTAGGCGATCACCCCGGCCACGTCCTCGGGCCTCCCGATCCTGCCGGTGGGCAGCCGGCGTTCGTGGCGGATGAACCGTTCCACCGCGGTGTCGGGGTCGGTGTCGAAGCGGGCGGCAAGCTGGTCGGCGAACCCGCCCGGCGTGTCGAACAGGGCAGTGCGGGTCGGGCCGGGCGAGACGACGTTCGAGCGGATGCCCAGCGGGCCGAACTCGATCGCCAAGGACTTCGACACCGACAGCAGCGCGGTCTTGGACGCCGCGTAGGCCGCCATCGTCGGATCGGGCATCCGTGCGGCCTCGCTGCCCAGGTGGACGATGCTGCCTCCCCGCTCACGCAGAGCCGGGACCACGGCACGAGATAGGCGGACCGGGGCGAACACGTTGACCTCGAAGGTCGCTCGCCACAGTTCGTCCTCGATCGCCGCGAACGAATCGCGGGTGTCGAACAATGCGGCGTTGTTCACCAGTCCATCGAGCCTGCCGTGCCGTTCCAGCACGGTTGGCACCAGGACGTCAGGCACGGTCGGGTCGGACAGGTCGGCAGCGATGAAATCCGCACCTTCCGGCAGCAGGCCAGGGTCAGGGACGCCGCGCGCGACGGCCACCGGGAGGGCGCCCTCGGCGGCGAGTTCGCGGACGGTGGCCAAGCCGATCCCGCTGGTTCCGCCGGTGACGATGACGACGTGAGCGTCGAGATTCAGATTCATCGGTACTGCTCCTTAGGGGCGTGCTGATCTACCTCCCACCCTGCGCGGAGGACCCGATACCAGCCAGAGCCCCACCATGACTAGCACCACCAGTGCCAGGCTGGCTGTCGCCAAGTCCGTGCGGCGCGCCGTGTTTTTCAGCGCGGTGTGTGCCGCGTTGGGGACTTCGCGGGTAAAGAGGACTGCGACGACGCCGAGCTCGTTCCAGTGATCCGGCGTTGCAGGCGGAGCCAGCGCGGGCTGGCGGAGGCCCGGGATACTCGAGTCATGGTCGATCAGCAAAACCTTTGGGACGCCGAGGCCGCGCAGAACTACGACACACCGGGCGAGGGATGGTTCGCCGCTAATGTCCTCGATCCCGCCGTGCAGGTTCTCACCGAACTCGCCGACGGTGGCAGGGCGGTCGAGTTCGCGATCGGAACCGGCCGCGTGGCCGTCCCGCTGATGGAGGCCGGGGTGGAGGTCAGCGGCATCGAACTATCGCACACCATGATCGCCCGCTTGCGGGAGAAGGTCGACGCGCGGCGCATCCCGGTCGTGCAAGGAGACATGACCGCCGTCAGCGCTGGAACCGGCTTCACGCTCGCTTTCCTGGTCTGCAACACGATCGCGAACCTGCTCACCCAACATGAGCAGGTCGAGTGCTTCCGGAACGCCGCCCGGCACCTGAGTCCTGGTGGTCGTTTCGTCGTGGAACTGTGGGTGCCCCAACTGCGTGCGTTGGCACCGGGACGCCAAGGCACGGTGGAGGTCAGCGAACCCGGGTACCTGCTGGTGGATACCTATGACACCCTCCACCAGCAGGTCATCTCGCACCATGTCAGATTCGGCGCGAGCCTCGAGGACGGACGAGAGGCCAGGATCGACCGGACACCCCACCGCTACATCTGGCCCAGCGAGCTCGACCTGATGGCTCAACTCGCCGGATTCAGCCTCGAATCCCGATGGGCTGACTGGAACCGCAGCGAATTCATCGCCGAATCCCGTAGCCACGTCTCGGTGTACCGACTCACCGAATCGAACTGAGTCCGCTCTATTCCGAGATCTCGAGGGTGGGGGCTTCCGAAGTTGAGCTAAAGAAGTGCTGATTGTTGGTGGAGTTTGTGCGACCAGTGGGGAGAGCAGGCCCAGCAGTCGGGTCGCGCTGACCGGTCGTTTGCGGATCGCGGCGAACCAGGTTCGCAGCCGATCCCGCTACTATGTGTTACGATCTAGTGGTACCTCGTGAGACGAGCTAGTGCGACCCGCGAGAACGGAGGCATGGATCATCGACGGATTGACCGAGATGCTGAAGGGCACGCTGGAAGGCTGCGTGTTGCGGATCATCGACGCCGAGGAGACCTATGGCTACGCGATCACCCGGCGGTTGAACGAACTCGGCTTCGCCGACGTCACCGAGGGAACGGTCTACACGATCCTGCTGCGGCTGGAGAAGCGTGGCTTGGTCGATGTCGCGAAGCGTCCGTCCGATTTGGGTCCGCCGCGCAATTTCTACACGCTCAACGACATCGGACGCGGGGAACTGGCGAGGTTCTGGGCCAGATGGGACTACCTGTCATCGAGGATCGACAAACTCAAGGAGGATCGAGCATGAACTTCTGGGAGCGAATCACCGGCACCGACCTGACCAGGGACTGGCAGGCGTTCGAGGCTCGCGCGGCCGCGCTGCCCGAGGATTACCGCCGCGCGTGGGGGCAGATCGAGGCCCAGCTGTGGAAGCACGGCGACTTCACCGGACGCAATCTCACCCCGATCGTCGACGGCGTCCTCGGGCTGCTGGAGACGACCGCGGCGGACGGGCAGGGCGTCGCGGAGGCGCTGGGGGAGGACATCCCCGGCTTCTGTGCGGCGGTGGTGGGCGAGGACGGCGCGGAAGATTACCGGGACAAGTGGCGCGAGCAGCTGAACGGCACCGTTGCGCGCAGGTTGAGCAGGTTGGGAGGCTGATATGAGCATCAGGGACATCGTCGACGGCAAACGGCAGTGGCGCGCACATATGGCAAGAGTCAAGGCGCTGCCGCCGGACTACCGGATCGTCTATGAGGAGATGCAGAAGTACCTGTTCAAGGTCGGACCCATCTCGCTGATCGACGGCAAGCTGCTGCCTGAGATCGTCGACTTCTTCGAGACGGGCGCAGCCTCGGGCAAGGGCGCCATGGAGTTGATCGGCACCGACGTCGCGGCCTTCTGCGACGATCTCATTGGCGACGAGCAGACCTACGCGGATCTCTACCAGGAGTCGATCCGCGAGAAGCCCTGACGACATACCCAGATCCGCTAAGTGATTGTTATCTGCAACTACTTAAGGCAGGATGGTCTCAGTGATTGCGATTCGCAAGTGCCTGGGGGGCGGGTGACTTCCAACCCCGTCCAGGGGACGCGGACGCCTACGACGAGGGAGCAACGAGATGAGACCACTTCGATACTCGATCAACGTCACGCTCGACGGCTGCTGCCATCACGAGGCAGGGCTTCCGCCGGATGAGGAGTCGATGCGCTACTGGACCGCGGAAATGGAGCGCGCGGATGCGCTGCTGTTCGGTCGGGTGACCTACCAGATGATGGAGTCGGCGTGGCGAAAGCCCGACACGGGCGTGTGGCCCGAGTGGATGGGGGAATGGGAGGTCCCGTTCGCCGAGGCCATCGACCAAGCGAAGAAGTACGTCGTGACGAGCACGCTGAACGCTGTCGATTGGAACGCCGAGCCGGTGCGGGGTGACGTGGGGGACGTGGTTCAGCGGCTCAAGCAGGAGCCGGGTGGTCCCCTATGGGTGGGCGGCGTGACGCTGCCCGTGGCGTTGGCAGATCTGGGGCTGATCGATGAGTACGAGTTCGTCGTGCAGCCGGTCATCGCCGGACACGGGCCGACCTTGCTCGCCGGGCTGCGCGAGCGCGTCCAACTCGAACTCGTGGATCGCCATGAGTTCCGGTCGGGGGCCGTCGCCCTCCGATACCGGTCCACGGTCGCGTCCTTCTAGACCGCGCCGCGGTGGGCGGCGTCGACCTGTTCGGCATGCCCCCTCGGCCAGTAGGCTGGCGCTGCTCAAAGACGCGCCGAGCAGGCCCAGATCCCCGGCTCAGTAGCGGGCAGAGTCATGGAGTACGAGACGAAGGAGCTTCCATGGGACTCATTCAGGCAGCGATCGGTGCCCTCGGCGGAACCCTGGCCGATCAGTGGCAGGACTTCTACACCGTGCCGGACGGGCTCGCGCCGACGGCCGCACTGTTCGCGGCGGTGCAGCGGGGACAGAATGCCGGGCGAGGTTCGAATACCCGCGGTTCCGAGGGTGTGATCACGAACGGCAGCCGGATCGTGGTTCCCGAGGGCTACGGCCTGGTGCTGATGCAGGACGGCGCGGTCACCGGCTTCGCCGCACAGGCCGGCGCCTACGTGTGGAACTCCGAGGCCCAGGATTCCCAGTCGATCTTCGCCGGCAACGACATCGTCAGTTCGCTGATCACCACCTCGTGGGAGCGGTTCAAGTTCGGTGGACGCCCGGGCGCGCAGCAGCGGGCGTACTTCGTCACGCTCAAGGAGCTGCCCAACAACCGCTTCGGCACCCAGTCCGAGATCTACTGGGACGACGCCTACATGAACGCTCAGGTGGGCGCGATCACCCGCGGTACCTACACTCTGCGGATCATCGATCCAATCCTGTTCCTCAAGGCGTTCGTGCCGGCGAAGTACCTCGAGCCGGGCCAGGTGTTCGACTTCACCGACATCGACAACGACGCGGCGGCGCAGCTGTTCAACGAGGTCGTCGGCTCGCTGGCGCCCGCCTTCTCGATGTACACCAACGATCCGGCGAAGGGCAATCGGATCACTCGGATCCAGCAGGATTCGATCGGCTTCGCCCGCAGCCTGTCGGCCGCGGTCGAGCAGAACTACCAGTGGAGCTCGGCCCGTGGCCTGGCCATCGTGGCCACCGCGATCATCTCGATCGAGTACGACGAGATGACCCGCGAACTGCTGCGCAACGTGCAGCGGGCCGATGCGCTGTCCGGGTCGCGCGGCAACTCCAACCTTCAGGCGTCGGTTGCCGCCGGCTTCGAGTCGGCCGGCGAGAACGCCGGCACCGGCGGCGTGATCGGCATGGGGATGGCCGCCGGAGCCGCCGGCCTGGGCGGCCTGCAGCAGCCGGCGTCCGCTGGCAACCCGCAGCAGGGTGGCTACCCACCGCAAACCGGCTACCAGAGCTACCCCCAGGGTGGACAGCCGCAGGGTGGCTACCCGCAGGATCCGCCCTCGCAGGATCCGCCGCAGCAGCCGGCCGCTGCCGCCGCGGACGACCCCGTGGCGAAGCTGGCGAAGTTCAAGCAAATGCTCGACGCCGGGCTGATCACCCAGCAGGACTACGACGCCGCGAAGGCGAAGGCCCTGGGGCTCTAAGGCCGCTGAGATGACCGACTCACAGGTCCCACCCGAGGGGGCTCCGGGCGCGAGCGTGCCCGGCGCTCCGCCTGCGACACCTCCCCAGCAGACGGTGAACACCGAGAACCAGGCACTGACCGACGGCGTCAACCGTTGCCCACGGTGCGGTTCGACGGAGATCCAGCTGCGGGTCTCCACCGGCATGTTGATCTGCCTGTTCTGCCGTTATGAATGGGCGGAGTCACGCATGGAGCCGGTCTTCGCCGGTGAGGTTCCACTGGACCAGCTGACCGGCACCACGGTCGCATCCGGGGCCACCGACATCTCCCCGGAAGTGTCGGGGGTGATCACCTTGAAGTGCGCGGGGTGTGGTTCGGAGGTGGTGGTCAACACCGCCGAGGCGATGTCCGCACGCTGCCACTGGTGCCGCCACGTCCTGACCATCAACGAGCAGGTACCCAATGGCGCCGTGCCGGACGCGGTGCTGCCGTTCAGCATCACCCGGGACGACGCCGTCCGGCGGATCCGGGAGTTTGCCGGTTCGCGGCGGATGTTCGCCCACAAGCGATTCCGCGACGAGTTCGCCCCGGAGAATGTGATGGGGGTGTACCTGCCGTACCTGGTGGTCGACGGCAACGCCAGCGCTGACATCTACGGTTACGGCGAAATCCAGACCCGGCGGTACACCCGTCGTCACGGGGACAACGAGGTGACCTACTACGACGCGGACGTGTACCAGGTCAGTCGGCACGTCGACTTCACGGTGGACGACTTGACGATCGAATCATCGGCGGAGCGGGCAAATATGAACACCTTCGTCAACACCAATAATGTGATCAACACGATCCTGCCGTTCGACACCAAGAATGCGGTGCGCTGGAATGCGAACTACCTGGTGGGCTTCACCTCGGAGCGCCGCGATCAGGACGTTTCACAGATCCAGCCCGCGCTGGAGGACCAGTTGCTGTCGATCGGGCGGTCTCAGGTGGAGCGTTCGGTCGCGCCGTACGAGCGCGGGGTGCGTTGGGAGGCTGAGCGATTGGCCGTCCACGGCACCCGGTGGGTGTCGATGTACCTGCCGGTCTGGCTCTATTCCTTCTATCAGGAAGAGAACGGCAGGCCGCTGGTCCACTACATCGCGGTGAACGGGCGGACAGGAGAAACCATGGGCAGCGTCCCGGTCGCGAAGGGACGGCTGATCCTGGCCGCGCTGACCGTCGGCACGGTGCTGGAGGTCATCGCGGTGATGCTATTGGCGGTGATCTCATGATCTCGCTGCTGATCGAGGCGTTCATCAGCCTGGAGACCACCGGCAGCTATGCGCCGTTGATCCTGCTGCTCGGCCCCGTTGGGGCGGTGGGCGTCTACTGGGGGCTGTACCAGTACTACCGCAACACCGGGGCGTCCCATTCCTTTGAGCGGGAGACGGCGATCGAGGCCAAGCCGATCACCGGCACCGATCAGAAGGTGGACGAGGTCCACGGCACCCAGCGGACCTCGATCGAGGGGAACAACGCCCGGGACTACCGCCAACGCGTGCGACGCCTCTGACTATCGCTGGCCGAGCTTGTCGAGACCCTCGAAAGGGGTTCACTCACAAAGGGGTTCACTCACAAAGGTCTCGAGCTCAACCAACGGAGGGGATCCGGTCCATCCCCGGGTCACAACCGGCTCACAGAAACCTCAAAGGTCGGGCTGGCTGGATAGGTACGACACCACGTACCGAGGAGAAAACCCCGATGACCACGATCGCCCTGATCGCCGCCAACCTGATCGCCATCAGCCTGCTGACCTTCGCGCTGTACTTCCGCCGGCATCGACGCCGCGATCTGGTGGTCGCCTTCCTCGGTGTGAACGTGGGGGTGATGGCGGTCGCGCTGGTGCTCGGTGCCGCGACGTCCACCAGCCTCGGTCTGGGGCTCGGCCTGTTCGGCGTGCTGTCGATCATCCGGCTGCGCTCCACCGAGATCAGCCAGCGCGAGGTGGCCTACTACTTCGCCTCGCTCGCCCTCGGGCTGATCGCCGGGATCGGCACCGACCTGCTGCTCGCCGGCGGCCTGATGGCGATGGTTGTCGCCGCGCTGTGGGTGGGGGACCATCCGGCGCTACTGGGCCGCGCCCGCCAGCAGGTGATCACCCTCGACCGCGCGCTCACCGACGAGGCCGAACTTCGCAACGTCCTGGCCGGCCTGCTCGGCGGTCGGATCGACCAGGTCACGGTTCAACAGCTCGACCTGGTGCGTGACCTGACCGTGGTGGACGTCCGCTATCACCAGCCGCGACGCCACCGGGCGCTGCCGGAGGATCCGCGCCCGGCCGGCGCCCGCGAACTGCAGGAAGCGAGCGTGTGATGACTGCCCTGCCGATCGACCACCTGCCGAGGCTGAGCCTGCCGGAGTTGCTGGCGGAGGCCGAGTTGCTCACCCGATTCGATCGCAAGTACCTGCTGCGCGCGCCCCAGGCGTGTGCGGTGCTGAAGAGCCTGGATCCGCGCACCCGAGTGCTGGAGATCGACGGACGCAGCCGGTTCCACTACGAGTCGGTCTACTTCGATACGCCGGGACTGCTCAGCTACCGGCAGTCCGCGCACGGACGGCGGCGGAGGTTCAAGGTGCGCACCCGCAGCTACCTCGACTCCGGCCAGGCCTTCCTCGAAGTGAAGGTGCGGGGCGACCGCGAGATCACCGTCAAGGACCGGATGGTTCACGATCCAGTCGCCCGCAATCGGCTGACCACCGCCGGCCGGCGCTATGCCGGGGAGGTGCTGGACGGCCACGGGCTGGACGGTTCGGTGGCCGGCGTTCTCGCCCCGTCCCTGGTGACCCGCTACCGTCGCGCCACCCTGGTGCCGCCGGAACCGGACGTCCGAGTGACTGTCGACACCGACCTGAGCTGGCTCGACGGACATCGCGAGCTGTCCGTGGGAGGCCTGGTGATTGTCGAGACCAAGTCGGGGCCGCATCCGTCCGCAGTGGACCGCCGGCTTTGGCGGGCCGGTCACCGGCCCGTCTCGGTCAGCAAGTACGCCACCGGCCTGGCCGCGATGCGAGACCTGCCCTGCAGCAAGTGGACGAGAGTTCTGCGCCGCCATTTCTCCACCGATGCGCCACAGGGGCGCTCTGATCGAAACCCCTCGCCGCTTGAGCTTGCGCTCGCCGGTTGAGCTTCTCCTCGCCGGCTGAGCTTCTCCTCGCTGGTTGAGCTTGCGCTCGCCGGTTGAGCTGCTCCTCGCCGGTTGAGCTTCTCCTCGCTGGTTGAGCTTGTCGAAACCCTTGCCAACCCGGGATCAGAAAGGCTCGGCCAACAGTAGCGCCGGTTCCCGAGCATCTACACATGAACGTCAGTACAAACGGATATTTGTGTTAGGGTGAGCGACAACCGAGGAGGACGACGATGAGCGCTGAGGCCCTACCGGATCTCGATCTGGCCTTGCGTGCCCTCGCGGACGGAAATCGCCGGGCGATCCTGCGGGTGATTCGCTCGGGGCCTCAGCCGGTCGGCGCGATCGCCGAACGTGTTTCGCTGTCCCAACAGACAACCTCCCACCATCTCGGCGTGCTCAGGAAAGCAGGCCTCGCCGCCGCCACCCGCGACGGCACGCGTCATCTGTTCGCGGTGAACGTCGACGGCCTGGCGGCGGTGCGTTCGTACCTGGACGACTTCTGGCCGACGAAGCTGGCCGCACTCAAGAGCGCGATCGAGTCTCGGGAGAGTGACGATCGTGGCTGAGTTCCGCGATTCCGTCGACATCGCGGCGTCGCCCGAGACGGTGTTCGACTACCTGGTCACCGAGGCCGGCATGACGGCGTGGATGGGTCAGTACGCCGACCTCGACCCAACCCCGGGCGGGCGCTTCGCGGTCGATATCGCCGGCTATCCGGTGCGAGGCGAATACCTGGAGGTCGAACATCCACACCGCGTCGTGGTCTCCTGGGGCTTCGCCGGCAGCGACCTGCTGCCGGCCGGTGCCTCAAGGGTCGAATTCCGGCTGACCGCCGTCGGTGGCGGCACCAGGGTCGACCTGTGCCATTCCGGCCTACCCGACACCGAAGTGCCCGGCCATGCCGCCGGCTGGGCGCATTTCCTGCCCCGGCTGGAGATCGCCGGCTCCGGTGGTGACGCCGGCCCGGATCACTGGCACCCACCGTCGGACTAAGTGATCAAACCGCCACCCCATGGCACGAACGAAGGAGAACACCGATGGCACCGGACACCGCGTATGACGTTGTGACGAAGTATCACCGCGCCTGGACCAGCGGCGACATCGACGGCGCGATGAGTTGCGTCGCCGACGACATCAGTTGCCGCGCGCCTGGAGGCGACCTGGACGGCAAGGACGCCTACCGCAGCTTCATCGGTGGATTCGCACCCATGCTGACCGGCATCGGTGACATTGCCGAGTTCGCCGACGGGAACCGGGTTGCCCTGTTCTACTACCCGCAGACCGCCGCGACCTCCACGGCGCCCGCTGCCGAGTTCTTCACGGTGACGGACGGGAAGATCACGAAA
>JBDHZN010000092.1:0-12958 GCA_039811845.1 Micropruina sp.
GCCGCCTCGGCCAGCCGGTCCAGAGTCCAGTGCAGGGCAGCGCGCTCCTGCTTGATGCGCGCCCCGATCGCCGCGGCGAGGGCGCCCGTCGACTCGTCCATCGGTGCAGCATAGTGCACTGCGAAGGCATTGGAGTTTGCGCCCCCGGCGCACGTCAGCACCGATGGTTGAGCTTGTCGAAGCTCCGGTGGCACTCAGCGTCCAGGGGTCTCGACAAGCTCGACCAACGAGAATCGGAGATCCCGGCGTTCGCCGGGATGACGAGTTCGACACCGCCGTCCCGCACCCACACACCGTCATCCCGGACTTGATCCGGGATCTCCTGCCCACGCTCGCCCGGCTGCCCGAGGAGTCGCGAATGCCCTCGTTTGGACTCGCCCGCGGCTGCCGTCATAGGATCGAACGGACGCACCCGCACCGTCTATGCGGGGCAGAGAAAGGAACATCGTCATGCTGCGGACCCATACCGCTGGAACCCTGCGCGCCTCCAACATCGGAGCGACCGTCACTCTCGCCGGCTGGGTGGGCCGGCGTCGCGATCATGGCGGTGTCGCCTTCATCGATCTGAGGGACGCCTCAGGCGTCGTCCAGGTCGTCGTCCGGGACGAGGTGCTGGCCGCGTCCGGCGCCCACGAACTGCGCAACGAGTACTGCATCCAGGTGATCGGCGAGGTGGAGGCGCGCCCCGAGGGCAACGCCAACCCGGACCTGCCGACCGGTGAGATCGAGGTCGCGATCCGCGAACTCGAGGTGCTCAACCCGTCCGCGCCGCTGCCGTTCCAGATCGACGAGCGGGTCAGTGTCGGCGAGGAGGCCCGGCTCAAGTACCGCTACCTGGACCTGCGCCGTCCGGCCCCGGCCCGTGCCATCCGGCTGCGCTCCCAGGTGAACGCCGCCGCCCGCCGGGTGCTCGAGGCCCGCGACTTCGTCGAGATCGAAACCCCGACGATGACCCGGTCCACGCCCGAGGGTGCCCGCGACTTCATCGTTCCGGCTCGGCTCGCCCCCGGCTCGTGGTACGCCCTGCCGCAGTCCCCGCAGCTGTTCAAGCAGCTGCTGATGGTGGCCGGCATGGAGCGTTACTACCAGATCGCCCGCTGCTACCGCGACGAGGACTTCCGTGCCGACCGGCAGCCGGAGTTCACCCAGCTCGACATCGAGATGTCCTTCGTCGATCAGGAGGACGTGATCGCCCTCGGTGAAGCGTTGGCCAAGGAGATCTGGTCGCTGATCGGCGTGGAACTGTCCACCCCGTTCCCGCGGCTCACCTACGCCGAGGCGATGGACTCCTACGGCTCCGACAAGCCCGACCTGCGGTTCGAGGTGAAGCTCACCGAGCTGACCTCGTACTTCGCCGACACCCCGTTCCGGGTCTTCCAGGCGCCCTACGTCGGTGCCGTGGTGATGCCCGGTGGGGCGTCCCAGCCGCGGCGCACCTTCGACGCCTGGCAGGAATGGGCCAAGCAGCGCGGCTCCCGCGGCCTCGCCTATGTCACGATCGCCGAGGACGGCACCCTGGGCGGTCCGGTCAGCAAGAACATCACCGAGGCCGAGCGCGCCGGGCTGGCGTCGGCAGTGGGGGCGAACCCGGGTGACTGCATCTTCTTCGCCGCCGGCGCCAGGTCGTCCTCGCAGGCGCTGCTGGGTGCGGCTCGCAACGAGATCGCCAAGCGCTGCGACCTGATCGAGGAAGGCAGCTGGTCGTTCCTGTGGGTGGTGGACGCGCCGCTGTTCATGCCCGCCGGCGACGCCGTCGCCGAGGGTGACGTGGCGGTCGGTGCCGGTGCCTGGACGGCGGTGCACCACGCCTTCACCTCGCCGAAGGACCTGGACGGCTTCGACAGCGATCCCGGCAACGCGCTGGCCTGGGCCTACGACATGATCTGCAACGGCAACGAGATCGGCGGGGGCTCGATCCGTATCCATCGCCGCGACATCCAGGAGCGGGTGTTCGCCGTGATGGGGCTGACCGAGGACGAATCGCAGGAGAAGTTCGGCTTCCTGCTGGATGCCTTCAAATTCGGCGCCCCGCCGCACGGCGGTATCGCCTTCGGCTGGGACCGGATCGTGGCCCTGCTGTCGGGTTCGGAGTCGATCCGCGACGTGATCGCCTTCCCGAAGAGCGGCGGCGGCTACGACCCGCTGACCGGCGCACCGGCGCCGATCGCGCCGGAGCAGCGCAAGGAGGCCGGGGTGGACGCCAAGCCGCCCGCACCCAGGGCCGCCGAGCCTCAGGCCTAACCGCACCACCACCGGTCGAGCCCCCGGTCAGCGGATCCAGGAACTCGAAAGCCAGATTGAAGTGCTTCTTGGCAAGCTGATCACCAACCGCAGCCGATCCGGCGGGGCAGGCTACAAGTCGGTTGTCAGGCGCGACGTTGCTGTTGCGGTTGACGTCCACGGGCCCGCTTCGCGGTACCGGCCCTGTCCAGGAGCCCTCGAATGCGGGTAATCGTGTAGCCAGTATCGTCAGCGAGCGACGGATGCTTGCGTCTGCCTCATAGCGTTGCCTTTTGGATGCTGTTCGTTGATATCGGGCCACACGCCTCCTTCAACCTGGCACAATTCGCAAATGCCATTCATGAACTCCTCAAGGCAGCGGCTCGCATCCCTGCGTGAGAGGCCGTAACCTCTCACACGTTGCCATTGAGTGACGGGTCGCGCCGCAGCCTGATCGCACACCCTCAGACTCGCAAGACACTCGAACAACCGGGCACCTCGGGCGCGTGTCGGGGTACAACGTCACAGAGTCGCAGCCATTCCGCTAGCGCGCCGGCGCCGCTCCCTATGGCTCACCTGGGAGAGCGAGTCGCACACGCCATACAGATAGGGCTTCATCAACATGTTCAAGCACCCAGCAGACCCGCCCTCGATCACGTTGATCCAGCCATAATGCAGGCAAGGATAGACCAGGTCACCCGGCTGCTCGACCTCACTAAGTCGCCCTACTCAGTGACACCGCACAGGCAACTACCAGATGAACGCCCACACCAACCACGCGCTTCGAGCGGGAAGGTGCCGGTTTTCAGGCTCGCCGCTACTCAAAGACCGACCCTTCAAGTCGCGCGACCACAAACTTGGCGTCCTCGTGATCAGACGGAATCTCCACATACAGTATGTAGTCGCGCCCATCCCGCTGCTCCTGCGTCCAAGTCTGGGCCTGGCTCAAAGATCCGACGAGTCGGTATGTATCATGCTGTTGGGCCTCGATAAACGTCACTCTGAATGTTGGCTCGAGGATCTCGGAAACCGCATCCCGCTCGTCAATAAGGCTCGATTGGATGACTTGGTTCATCTCAACTCGTTTACCCACAGGAAAGCTGATGCGTGCGCGGGGATGTCTCCTTCCAGTTGTGGTCGGCCGGGCGGCGAGACGGTCGGCGGCGCGCTGCTTGGCGGTGCATGTGTCTACAGCAACGGCGCAGTCACTCGTTGATGCCGGGCTGGCACCAGGTGGCGGTGTGATGCCCTCGGCCACGGTGACGTGGTCGCGCTCACGCCGTCGAACACTCGGCGTGTGAGGCTGCTCCGGCACCGAGGTGACGGCTATCGAACCCGCAAACTCGACAATCGCGACCGCGACCGCCCTCAATGTCCACGCCTCCTACCGCCCACTGCGGATGCGACGCTCGATGTCAGGCACATCAGGCACCCGGCCCGCGCGTAACCCCTCACGACGCAGATGAAACGGTCGCGCCGCAGCCTGGTCACACACCCGCAGACTGGTGAAGCACTCAAACCCAAATCAGGAACGTCGGGCCAGGGGAGGGCGTACAGACGTGCGGAATCGCAGGCAGTTTCGACGGCGCTGCTCACGTCGCACGCCACGAGCCCGTTCCAGGTGGCCCATGCCGCGCTGCCGATGAAGGGCGCTGCGATCAACGGCTGCCCCCAGCGTCTTAGTGAGCGGCGCATCGGCCAGACGGTGCCCACGAGATGCCCCACATCGCGCCGAGGACGATCCCAATCGCGGGTGCGAACCAGTCAGCCAGCCATGGAGGGCCCCACCCAGCCTTCGCGCACGCTTCGAGGCCGTCAGACGGGACGGCAGAACTGATTGTGGAGCGCCTTGCGGGTCAGCGCAGATCGTCGGGGTTGGCCAGGTCCTGGTCATCGTCGTCGTCGGCGTCGCTGGCCAGCAGTCCATACAGATTGCGCCGGGTCTCGGCGAGGATCTGTGCGGCTTGCTGTTGCTGGGCGCGGCTGCCCGAACGGGTGAGTTCCTGGGCCGCCATCGCCAGCGAGCTGAATTCCTTACACATGCCGCGCAGCACCACGGGGTCGTCGGACTACGCGGGGCGGCCGGAGCCATCCGCCCTGGCCCCCGCCCGGGGTATGCCCGGGCTCCGCCGCGAGTCAGTCATCCAGCGGCTGGATGGCTGCGGTGAGTTCCCGCTCCGCATCGCATAGATAGTCGTGCAGCATGCGTTCGATGCCGGGATCGCCAGCCTCGAACCGATTCAGGATCGCGAGGTTCCGCTTCAGATAAGCGCTGTGAAAGCGGAGCGGGTCATCCATGACGTGGAACGCGAGCCGCGTCTGATTCCAGATCGGAGCCATCAGTCGATCGAGGTGGTAGCTGCCGTGCAGTGCGGCGATCCCGGCGTGGAAGGCGATGTCCGCGGTACCCACGGCGAGCCAGTCCTCCACCTCGGCCGCCTGCTCTGCGATCGCCAGTGCGTCCCTCATGGCAGCGAGCCCGACTTCTCCAGGGGCCTCCGAGCGACGCACTGCTGCGCACTCCACGACGCGGCGACAGCGGTAGAGATCCGCCACCTCCTCGGGTCGGGGTGTGTGGACGAACATGCCGCGATTCAGCGCGTGGTCGATCAGCTGTTCTTCCAGAAGCGATCGAAACGCCTCCCGCAAGGTGTTTCGCGAGACCGCGAGTGCGCTGCAGAGGTCGGCCTCAATCAGTCTGGTACCCGGACGGAGGTCGCCGTGCAAAATGCTGCCACGCAGGACCGCGGCCACCTGGGAGCTCAATGCAGTGCGCCGCAGAGGCAGGCGGGCTTCGTCCAGCCGGCCCGGGTCGATCGTCACCGAACAAGTTTCGCATAGGTTAAATCGACTGAACCCTCTTGAAGAATTGTTCAACAATCCTCCACAGTGGTCCCAGGCAGAGCGAATAGGGAGGTGTGGGATTACCATGGGCCGAACGAGCATCGACCTCAACAGCGATGTCGGGGAGTCCTTCGGCGCGTGGTCCATGGGAGATGACGCCGCCATGCTGGGGGTGGTTTCCAGCGTCAACATCGCCTGCGGATTCCATGCTGGCGATCCGAGTACGGCCCGCCGGGTCTGCCGCCAAGCGGCTGCTGCTGGGGCGGCGGTCGGCGCCCATGTCAGCTACCGCGATCTAGCCGGTTTCGGTCGCCGCTTCCTGGATGTCGATCCAGGCACCCTGGCCGACGAGGTGCTCTATCAGATCGGGGCGTTGCAGGGCATCGCTCGCGCCGAGGGCACCGAGGTGAGCTACGTGAAGCCCCACGGTGCGCTTTACAACACGATCGTCCACCACGAGGCGCAAGCCCGGGCCGTGGTCGACGGAGTCGTCGCCGCTTCCTCCGGCCTCGCGGTTCTGGGGCTGCCCGGATCCTTGTTCCTGGCCCTCGCTGCCGAGCGCGGAATGCGCACCGTTGCCGAGGGCTTCGCCGACCGCGGCTATCGCGCCGATGGCACTCTTGTGCCTCGCTCCGGTCTCGGAGCGGTACTGCACGATCCGACGATCGTCGCCGCCCGTGCCGTCCGAATGGCTACCGGCCACGTCGTCGCCGACGACGGTTCCATGATCGAGATGGGAGTGCAGAGCCTGTGCGTACACGGCGACACACCTGGCGCCGTCCAACTCGCTCGGGCGGTGCGAGCCGCACTCGAAGCCGCCAGTTTTTCCATCCTACCGTTCACGTCGCACGAGAAAGCCTGACCCTATGACAACGAACCCAGCCAAAAAGGCCCCACCGGGCGCGATCAAAGCCTATATTGCGAGTCTGAGCGGAACAGCCCTGGAATATTATGACTTCGCACTCTATTCAGTTTCTTCGGCTCTTGTATTCCCGCACATCTTCTTCCACTCCACCGACCCCTATATCGGTTTGCTGCTGTCGTTCTCGACCTTCGCTGTCGGCTACCTTGCTCGTCCGCTCGGCGGCATCATCTTCGGTCGCCTTGGCGACCAGATCGGTCGCAAGAACATTCTGGTTGTGACCTTGATGTTGATCGGTGTCGCCACCGTGCTGATCGGCGTGCTGCCCGGGTACGACACGATCGGGCTAGCTGCGCCCACCATCCTGGTTCTCCTTCGGTTGGCTCAGGGAATCGGCGTTGGCGGTGAGTGGGGAGGTGCTGTACTGCTGTCCAGCGAGTTTGCCGACCCTCGCAATCGCGGCTTCTGGGCCTCGGCCGCCCAGATCGGGGTGCCGGTCGGGAACTTGATGGCGAACGGCGTGCTCGCTGCGCTGTCGCTGACATTGAGCCATGAGGCCTTTCTCTCCTGGGGCTGGAGGATTGGCTTCCTCGCTTCGGCGGTTCTGGTCGGATTTGGACTTCTCATTCGGCTCAAGCTTGAGGAGACGCCGGTGTTCAAGGCAATCGCCGAGCGGCACGATCAGCCTAAGGCGCCGTTGAAAGAGGTGTTCACCACACAGCCGCGCGCGCTCGTGTCCGCGGCGCTCTGCCGGGTGTGCCCGGACGTCTTGTACTCATTGCTCACGGTCTTCATCGCGAGTTACGCCACCACCGTGCTGAAACTGGAGACCAGTACGGTGCTCACCGCGGTGATGATCGGCTCAGCCGTTCAGGTTTTTGTGATGCCGCTTGCCGGCGCGCTCACCGACAAATTCAACCGTCGCCTGGTCTATGGGGTTGCCGCCATCTTGACCGCGGCCTGGGTTCCCGTGCTGTTCGTGCTGATCCAAAGCGGCAATCCTGCGGTGCTCGCGAGCTGCATTGTCGTCGGCATGATCTTGCACGCCTTGATGTACGGACCCCAGGCCGCCTATATCACCGAGCAGTTCCCCGCCCGGTTGCGCTACGTGGGAAGCTCACTGGCTTACACGCTCGCGGGGGTGGTGGCCGGTGCCGTGGCGCCGCTGTTGTTCACGCTGCTTTACGCCAACACCCAGTCGTGGGTGTCCATCGCCGCATACGTCGGGGTAGCTGCAGCAGCGACCGTGATCGGGCTGGTCCTCGGACGCGACCCCGACGACAAGGAGGATTTGGAGTTGTTCGAGGCAGGCACCCAGGTAGCGGAGGCGTGACACTGGAGGAATCCGGGACGACCGGCTGGGAGCAGCCCGCCCAGCCCCGGCGGATCGCTTCGTTGGGTTCCCGCACGGTTCTACTGAGGCTCGATGCCGTCCTGGTGCAACAGGCCCGTAGGCAGCTTCTGGCCGAGCCGCTACCCGGCCAGCAGGAAGTGATCGCCGGTGCAGCATCGCTCGCCGTCCGCTTTCAGACCGCGCCGCGAGCCCGGGCTGGGCGTGATCTGCTGGCTACCTTGCGGATCGGCCCGGACACGGTGGACGAAGGCGCGCTCATCACGATCGACACCGTCTACGACGGAGAGGATCTTGATGAGGTAGCCAGACTGACTGGACTCGACACCGCAGCGGTGGTGAGGGCACACAGCGAACAGGAGTGGCGCGTTGCCTTTGTGGGCTTCGCCCCTGGTTTCGCCTACCTGGAGGGCCAGGACGATCGTTTGCAGGTTCCGCGTCGGGCCAACCCGCGGGTACGGATTCCGGCCGGCTCGGTGGCTTTGGCCGGCTCATTCTCCGCGGTGTATCCACGCTCGTCGCCGGGTGGGTGGCAGTTGATCGGTCACACTTCGACCGAGGTGTGGTCGTTGTCCGCCAGCCCACCCACCCGGTTGGAGCCGGGTGCGCGGGTGCGCTTCCGCGCCGTCCGAGACCGGGTAGAGCCGATGGTGCCCGAGCCGGTGCGGATGCGCGCGCGGACCTTCGACGCGACAGGACTACTCGTGCGTTCGGCGGGGGCGCAGAGCCTGATCGAGGACACCGGGCGGCCTGGGCTGTCAGCGTGGGGGGTTTCCCGCTCAGGTGCCGCCGACGCGGGCTCGCTGAGCCAGGCGAATCGGCTGGTGGGCAACGACTCCGAATCCGCCGCCATCGAGAACGCCGCCGGTGGACTCCAGCTGGAGGCGGTCGGTGACCAGGTGCTCGTCGTGACTGGCGCCGGGGCCCAGCCCCGCCTGGAAAGCGAGCTTGGCGAGCGAGAGGTCGTCCCGGGACGACCGTTCGCGTTGAGGTCCGGTGAACTGCTGGAGCTGGGTCCGCCGCGGGGCGGACTACGGGGCTACGTCGCTGTTCGCGGGGGAATCGACGCCCCGGAGGTGTTGGGCAGCCGGTCCACCGACACGCTGTCCGGGTTGGGAGTGCCTGCGCTATCAGCAGGGGATTTCCTGCCGGTCGGCCTCCCTCCGCGAGCCTCGGTGGGCGCGCCCGAACTGGTGGCGCAACCGGTCGACCCAGAGGGTGTCCTCCTACAGGTGGCGCTCGGTCCCGACGACGACTGGTTCGACGCTGCCGCAATTGCGGCCTTCCAGGCTCAAGAGTGGACGGTCACGGCGCAATCCAATCGGGTCGGCCTACGCCTCGCCGGGCCACCGTTGGAACGCCTGCGCAGCGATGAGCTCCCCAGCCAGGGACTGGTTCCTGGTGCAATCCAGGTGCCCCCCTCGGGGCAACCAGTGCTCTTCGGCGCCGATCATCCGGCAACCGGCGGCTACCCCGTGATTGCCGTGGTCGTCGATCGTCATCTTGATCGAGCCGCGCAGGTGCCGATCGGCGCCCGGATTCGTTTTCAGGTCATCGAATAGGAGAACGCAATGCTTAAGTTCACCAAGGTCCTGATCGCCAACCGTGGCGAGATCGCCGTCCGGGTGATTCGTGCCTGCGGCGATGCCGGTATCGCCTCGGTCGCGGTCTACGCCGATCCGGACGCCGAGGCGCTGCACGTCCGCCTGGCCGATGAGGCATATGCGCTCGACGGCGTCAGGGCCATCGATACCTACTTGGACATTGTCAAGCTGATCGCGATCGCGCGCCGAAGCGGTGCCGACGCGGTGCATCCTGGCTACGGTTTCCTGTCCGAGAATGCCGGATTCGCCCGTGCCGTCGCCGACGCCGGCCTGACCTGGATCGGCCCGCCACCCGAGGCGATCGAACTGCTCGGCAACAAAGTGACCGCCCGGGAAATCGCGGTTCGGGCCGGAGCTCCGCTGGTGGCCGGCAGCGACGGACCAATTCCCGACGCGGCAGCTGCGCACGAATTCGCGGTCGCACACGGCCTGCCCATCGTGATCAAGGCCGCACACGGCGGCGGCGGCCGGGGTATGCGGGTGGTCCGCGATCTCGAGGCGGTACAGGAGGCGTTCGACTCTGCTGTGCGAGAGGCGGTGCAGGCGTTCGGTCGGGGGGAGTGCTTCGTCGAGCGCTTCCTCGACCGTCCGCGCCATGTCGAGACGCAGCTGATCGCAGACAGCCACGGCACCGCTGTGGTCGTCGGCACCCGAGACTGCTCGGTGCAACGCCGGCACCAGAAGTTGGTCGAAGAGGCGCCGGCCCCCTTCCTGACCGCTGACCAGCACGAGCGAATCGTGGCCGCCTCCACCGCAATTGCAAGGGAAGCCGGATACGTCGGCGCCGGCACGGTGGAGTTCCTGGTAGCCGAAGACGGAACCGTCTCGTTCCTGGAAGTCAACACACGCTTGCAGGTAGAGCATCCGGTGACTGAGGAGACCAGCGGCGTCGACCTGGTTCGGGAACAATTCCGGATTGCGGCCGGCGAACCACTCTCGATCAAGCGGACGCCCCCTGCGCGAGGACACGCGATCGAGTTCCGGATCAATGCCGAGGATCCAGGGCGGGGGTTCCTGCCTGCCTCGGGCCGGGTCGACAACTTCCGGACTCCGACCGGACCCGGGATCCGGGTCGACTCCGGGGTCGACGACGGCGCCGCGGTGCCACCCCAGTTCGACTCGCTACTTGCCAAGCTGATCGTCACCGGCCCGGACCGCGGCACCACTCTGCGCCGGGCTCGACGGGCTCTCGATGAGCTGGAGGTCCGCGGAGTGGCTACGGTGATCGGCTTCCACAGGGCCGTGGCGCGCCATCCGGACTTCGCCGCCGAGCCATTCCGGGTGCACACCCGGTGGGTGGAGACCGACGCCGGGATCGACCTTGCACCCGACTCCAGCTACGCGGCCGAGGTTCCGGCAGGTGTCCACCGGAGGATCGCGATCGAGCTGGACGGGGTGCGGCACATCCTCGGGCTGCCCGACGACCTGCTGCTCGGCGGCCACACAGTGGTCCCGCCCACGGCAGAACCGACCGAACCTCACGCTGCCGCAGAGGACGGGGTCATCTCGCCGATCGCCGGTTCGCTGGTCGCATGGGTGGTACCAGTCGGCGAGCCGGTCAAGACCGGGGACACGGTCGCGACCGTGGAGGCCATGAAGATGGAGACACCTGTGGCGGTCTCACGTGACGGAGTGCTCGGAGACCATCTGGTGCAGCCAGGTGAGGGCGTGACCGCTGGCCAGTTGCTGGCGCGCATCGAGTAGCTACGGAAGCACTGACCAATGCGGGGTTTCGCTGGTTGAGCCTGTCGAAACCCGTTGCCGGGAACATCTCGACAGGCGCGACCAACGATGATCAGTACTTTCCTGATCCGCGATCGACCGACCCGCCATTTCGCGGTCGGGTGTGACCCGAGGGGCCGTCCGGTCTCTCGGACGGCCCCTCGGCGTGTCTGGCGGTACCCCGGCACCGCCCGCGTCGGGTCAGCGCAGGTCGTCGGGGTTGGCCAGATCCTGGTCGTCCTCGTCGCCATCGCGGGCTAGCAGGCCGTACAGGCTGCGCCGGGTCTCGGCGAGAATCTGCGCCGCTTGCTGCTGTTGGGCGCGGCTGCCGGAGCGGGTGAGCTCCTGGGCGGCCATCGCCAGCGAACTGAACTCCTTCCACATGCCGCGCAGCACCTCGGGGTGCTCCGGGGCGTTGTCGGCGTTGAACGCGTCCCACGGCTTGGGGTCGATCCCCGCCGCCACGTTCTGACCGGCCTCGGTCAGCCGGTAGGCCTTGGCACCGTTGTTGTCGAACGGCTCGATCAGGCCTTCGTCCTCCAGCTGGGCCAGTGCCGGGTAGATGGCGCCGGGGGACGGCTTCCAGCCGCCGCCGGTGCGTTCCACCATGCTCTGGATCATCTGGTAGCCGTTCATCGGCTCCTCGGCCAGCAGGGCCAGCACCGCGTGCCGGACGTCGCCGCGCCGGGCGCGTCCCCGTCCGCGTCCGCCGAACGGACCGCGCGGGCCGAAGGGACCGCCGCCACCGAACGGGCCATGGGGTCCGAACGGCCCGGTCGGCCCGAAGGGACCGCGTGGGCCGAACAGCGGGTCTCCGCCGAACCCCTGGCCGCCCCGGTTGTGACCCTCGCCGCGCGGGCCGCGCCGGGGTCGTCGATCATCCTGTCCGCCGCGGAAGTCCCGCGGCTCAAAATCCTGGTTCCACATGAGTGGCTCCTTCCGTGTGTGTCTCGTTGCGTCAACGATATATCGAGACTGTTCACCAAGCAAATTTCGGCACCCGGGCAGTGCCGACTTCGTCGGTCGAGCCAGTCGAGACCCCGGGCGCGCACAGACTGTCGGCATCCACTCCTAGACTCGGCGCGGTGGAAGACCTTTTCGGCAACATCGACCCGTCGACCGCGTCCGGACGACCCGGGGGATCGCTCAGCACCCCGTCCGCGGACGCCCCGCTGGCAGTCCGGATGCGACCCCGGACGGTCGATGAGATCGTCGGTCAGCAGCATCTGCTCGGTCCGGGATCGCCGCTGCGCCGGCTGGCCGAGGGGGACGCCGCGATGTCGGTGTTCCTGTGGGGACCGCCGGGCGTCGGCAAGACCACCATCGCCGCGGTGGTGTCGCAGTCGGCGAGCCGGCGGTTCGTCGAGTTGAGCGCGGTCACCGCTGGTGTGCGGGAGGTGCGTGCCGAACTGGACACGGCCCGCCGCGAACTGGCCCGCGGTCGCTCCACAGTGCTGTTCGTCGACGAGGTGCACCGGTTCTCCAAGGCGCAGCAGGACGTGCTGCTGCCCGCGGTGGAGAACCGGCTGGTCACCCTGATCGCCGCCACCACCGAAAATCCGTCCTTCTCGGTGATCGCGCCGCTGCTCTCCCGTTCGCTGCTGCTCACCCTCAAGCCGCTCACCGATGCCGACCTCGGCGTCCTGATCGACCGGGCCCTGGCCGACGAACGCGGGCTGGCCGGCGCGCTGGCGCTGACCGACGAAGCCCGCGCTGACCTGCTCCGGCTGGCCGGTGGGGACGCCAGGCGCGCGCTGACCTATCTGGAGGAGTCGGCGGCCGGGGCGGCCTCCGAAGGCTTGGAGGCGATCACGCCGGAGGCGATCAGCCGGGCCGTGGACCGCGCTGCCGTCCGCTATGACAAGGACGGCGACCAGCACTACGACGTGATCAGCGCGTTCATCAAATCGATGCGAGGCTCGGATGTGCAGGCCGCGTTGCACTATCTGGCCCGGATGATCGAGGCCGGCGAGGACCCGCGGTTCATCGCCCGGCGGCTGGTGATCCTGGCCAGCGAGGACATCGGGATGGCCGCGCCCTCGGTGTTGCAGACCTGCGTTGCGGCCGCCCAGGCCGTCCAGCTGATCGGGATGCCGGAGGCCCAGCTCAATCTGGCCCACGCGGTGGTCGCCTGCGCGCTCGCCCCCAAGTCGAACGCGGTCACCCTCGGCATCAATGCCGCGCTCGCCGACGTCCGGGCCGGGCGGATCGGCCTGGTTCCGCCGCACCTGCGCGACGCCCACTACGCGGGCGCCAAGGCGCTCGGCCACGGCAAGGGCTACAAGTACGCCCACGACCACCCGCACGGTGTCGCGGCCCAGCAGTACCTGCCCGACGAACTGGCGGGTGCCCGCT
>JBDHZN010000093.1:0-12930 GCA_039811845.1 Micropruina sp.
GGGCAGCCCGCAGGCCGTCGAGTTCGCGACCGCCCCGCTGTCACCGGAATTGACCGGCGCCACCGTGCTCGCCCTCGGCGAGGCGACCCACGGCAACGCCGAGTTCCAGCGGCTCAGGCTCGGTTTGGTGCAGAAGCTGCCGGAGTTCCGCGCTCTCGTCCTCGAGGAGGACTACGGCAGCACCGCCCGGGTGAACGAGTTCGTGCAAGGCGGTCCCGGAACGGCCGAGGAGGCAGTCCAGCGGTTCGGGTTCGTGCTCAATCACACGGCCGAGATGGCGGAAGTGCTGCGTTGGCTCCGCGACCGCAACGCCGATGTGCCGGCGGAGCAGCGGGTCCAGCTGGTCGGCATCGACGTCCAGCGGATCGACGCCAACAAGGAGATCGCCCTGTCCTGGCTGACTCGGCACGACCCGGACGTCGCAAAGCGGCTCCGCGCCCAGCTCACCGACTGGACCGACGCCACCAGAGGCGCCGCAGATGCCGCGGAGCGCGACCGGCAGGCACGTCCGGTGGTCGAGCAACTCGCCACCGCCATCTCAACAACGCCCGACAAGCCCGGACGCCTGTTGGCCAGCAATGCGGCACGTACGCTCACTCAGTACCTCGACCTGAACGAGGCCGGCATGGACTACGGCAAGCGGCGCGCCGAACTGATGGCGGACAACCTGAACCGGACGGTCGCCGAGCAGCGTGAGCGCGGCAATGATCATTCGCTGCTGTTCGCCCACAACGGCCACGTCGACAAGGCGTCCGCCTCCTTCGGCTATCGCGATCTGGGCGGGCTGGTCGCGGACCGTCTGGGCGACGGTTATCGGGTGATCGGCACCGAGTTCGTCAGCAGCCGGTTCCGCACCGGCGAGGGACGGCAGCGCTGGGAGGTCACCATGAACAACCCGACAACGTTGCGTGGCATGTTCACCGGCACCACCCAGGGCTACCTGGAGTTCGCCATGGCGTCCACGGAGAACCGGGAACTACTCGGACGTCCGGTGCGGATGGCCAGCGCCGGCGAGCGCTTCCAGCAATGGCAGGCGTGGATACCCTGGTTCAACTCGGTGGAGATGGTGCCGTCAGCAAGCTACGACGCACTGATCCTGGTCCAGCAGGCCACACCGGTCACCCCGCTCTGACCACCCCCCTCCGCGCTCGCCTAACTATTTCGGGCTCGCCGAATTCAGCGAGCCCGAAATAGTTAGGCGAGCGGTTGGGAACGTCGCACGGCTGCTACAGCTGGCCCCCGCGGGCACGGATCCGGCGGACGAGTTCGTTGTACACATCCGGGTCGGTGGTTTCGCAGGCCAGCGGGTTGTTCACCTTGCCGAGGCCGTGGTGGTCGGACGAACCCAGCGTCAGCAGCCCCAGCCGGGAGGCGAGTTCACGCAACCGCGTCCGGGTGTCGGCGTCGTGATCGGGATGATCGACCTCGATGCCCTCGAGCCGGTTCTCCATGGTCAGCTCGGACAGCACCGCCGGGGTGAGTTCCTTGTCGCGGCCGCGTCCCCATGGGTGCGCGATCACCGGAACGCCGCCGGCGCGGCGGATCAGTTCGATGCCGCGACGCAGCGGGCACGAGTACCGGTTGGCGTAGGCCGGTCCGCCGTCGTGCAGGAAACGGTCGAACGCCTCCTGACGGTCCCGGACGTAGCCCTTCGCCACCATCGCGTCGGCCACATGGGGACGTCCCAGCGATGGGCTGGAGCCGACCTGTTCGGCGATCTCGGTCTCGGTCAGGGGCATGCCGAGTTCGGCGAGCTTGGTGAGCATCTCGGGTAGCCGTCCGGTCCGGCCCACCCGGACGCGGGCCAACTCGTCCAGCAATTCTTCGAAATGCGGGTCGCACCCGTACCCGAGCAGATGGACGCTGGCACCCTCGAGTTGGCAGGACATCTCCATGCCGGGCAGCACCACGATGCCGGCCGTCTCGGCGGCGAGCCGGGCCTCACGCAGGCCGTCGAAGGTGTCGTGGTCGGTCAGGCCCAGCACGTCGACGCCCTCCGCGGCGGCCTTCCGGACAAGCTGGGTGGGCGTGTCGGTGCCGTCGGAGACGCTGGAGTGGGTGTGCAGATCGATCCGCATGGGCGCAATCCTGCCCTACCGAGCGCCCGCTCCCCCGCCGTGACCCTCAGGCGAGCAACAGCGACCGGTTACTGCCGGTTGAGCCTGTCGAACCCTCTATCGGGCGGGGAAGCGCTGATCGTGCACGTCATCCCGGGCTCCGACCCGGGATCTCAGGCGGGAGAGATCCCGAATCAAGTCCGGGATGACGAGGAAGCGGCTTTGATCAGCGCCTCCTTGGCAGAGGTCTCGACAAGCTCGACCAGCGGAGTCAGGCGGGCAACAGCGAACGCACCAGTCGGACGCCGACACTGACCCGGGCGACGTCCGGCTCCTCGCACACCAACCCGAGCGTGGCGACCTTGTCCTCCACCCCGGGGGTCTGGGCGAGCCAGGCGTCCACCTGTTCCGCCGCCGGCTTGGAGGGATCGGCCAACACCGCCGAGGTCAGCTCGCCGTGCGCCTTGAGCAACTCGTCACGCAGCGCGGCACGCGCCATCGTCTCCCACCGATCATGCTGCGGCAGCGCGACGACCGTGTCGTGCAGCTGATCCAGCCCGAGCCGGTCGGCGAGCAGGAAGGCGATCTCGGCGACCGTCCGGACCGGCGCCTGCCGGGCCTGGGCGATCTCCACGATGGTCAGCGCGAAGTGCGAGTAGGCGTCCTGGGCGACCTCTTCCGCCAACGCCCGCGGGACGCCCTGGGCGATCATCCGCTCGGAATGTCGACTGGCGTTCGATGCCTGCCGGGGTGTCAGCAGGGAGCCGAGTCCGGCCCGCACCTCACGGACGCCGTCGGTGAACTGCGCGGTCGCCGCCACGATGTCGAGCGGTGCCCGGCGGCTGGCCAGCAGCCAGCGGGTGGCCCGTTCGACCATTCGTCGCAACGCGACCCGGAGTTCGGTGACCACCTGGGCGCTCAGGTCGCCGGCGTTGCGCAGGTCGACCTCGGACTTGCCGACCTGGTAGATCGACCGGGCCGCCAGCTGGGCACGAATCACTTCGGTGACGGCCGCATTCGTCTCGTTATGCAGCCGGTAGTAGGCGGTGATGCCCTGCGAGTCGACGAAACGGTTCACCGCAACCGAAGTGATGATCTCTCGGGCCAGCCGATGCCGCGGCATCTCGGCGGCATAGGGCTGCTGCAGTTCGCTCGGGAAGTACTGGATCAGCCGATCCGCCAGGTACGGGTCGTCGGGCAGGTTCGAGGCCAGCACCTGGTCGGTGAGATAGATCTTCGTCCAGGCCAGCAGGGTCGCCAGCTCGGGCCGGGTCAAGCCGTGACCACCCTCCCGGCGAGCGTCGAGTTGCTTCCCGGTGGGCAGGAACTCGAGCCTCCGGTCGAGGTAGCCGGCCTCCTCGAGGGCCTGCATCCATCCCTCATAGGCACCGGTCAGCTCGGCGGCGCGGAACATCGAGTTCGACAACGCCAGATTCTGATCGAGGTTGTGGCTGAGCACCAGCGCGGCCACCTCGTCGGTCATCGAGGCCAGCAGTTCGTTGCGCTGCTCGATCGCCAACTCGCCTGCGGCCATCGGTCCGGCGAGCAGAATCTTGATGTTCACCTCATGGTCGGAGGTGTCCACACCGGCGGAATTGTCTATGGCGTCGGTGTTGATCCGGCCGCCACCCAGCGCGTACTCGACCCGGGCCAGCTGCGTCCAGCCCAGGTTGCCGCCCTCGCCCACGCACAGCGCTCGGACGTCGGCACCGTTCACCCGGACGGCGTCGTTGGCCTTGTCGCCCACCTCGGCATTGGTCTCGGTGGTCGCCTTGACGTAGGTGCCGATGCCGCCGTTCCAGAGCAGATCGACCGGGGCTTTCAGGATGGCGCTGATCAGATCCGCCGGCGTCAACGCGATAACCCCGCTGCCGAGACCGAGCGCGGCCCGTACCTCCGGCGTGATCGGGATCGACTTCAGCGTGCGGGCGTAGACCCCGCCACCGGCCGAGATCAGGGAACGGTCGTAGTCCGCCCACGACGACCGCGGCAGCCGGGACAGCCGCTCGCGCTCGACGAAGCTGCTCTCGGCGTCCGGGCTGGGGTCGAGGAAGATGTGCAGGTGGTTGAAGGCGGCCACCAGTCGGGTGTGCCGGCTACGCAGCATGCCGTTGCCGAACACGTCGCCGGCCATGTCGCCGATGCCGACGCAGGTGAAGTCCTCGCTCTGGCAGTCCCGGCCCAGCTCGATGAAGTGCCGCTTGACCGATTCCCAGGCGCCGCGGGCGGTGATGCCCATCGCCTTGTGGTCGTAGCCGGCCGAGCCGCCCGAGGCGAACGCGTCGCCCAGCCAGAAGCCGCGCTCCAACGAGAGCCGGTTCGCGTTGTCCGAGAAGGTCGCGGTGCCCTTGTCGGCGGCCACCACCAGGTACGGGTCATCGCCGTCCCAGCGCACCACCGCCTCGGGCGGCACCACCTCGCCCGCCACGATGTTGTCGGTGAGGGTCAGCAGCGACGCGATGAAGATCTCGTAGCAGGCCACGCCTTCGGCCAGCCAGCCGGCCCGATCAACACTCGGGTCGGGCAGCGACTGCGGCACGAAGCCGCCCTTGGCGCCGGACGGCACGATCACGCTGTTCTTCACCATCTGTGCCTTGACCAGACCCAGCACCTCGGTGCGGAAGTCCTCGCGGCGATCCGACCAGCGCAAGCCGCCCCGGGCGACGCTGCCGAACCGGAGGTGCACGCCCTGCACCCGCGGCGAGTAGACGAAGATCTCGAACATCGGCCGCGGTTCCGGCAGCAGCGCCAGCTCCCGGGGGTGCACCTTGAAGGCGTGCGCCGGCGCACCCGGCTGGAAGGCGTTGGTGCGGATCATCGCCCGCAGCACCGCCAGGAACATCCGCAGAATGCGGTCGGCGTCCAGGCTGGCCACCTCGGCCAATTGCTGTTCGATCGCGGCGCAGGCCTCGTCGACGGCCGCCGCACGGGCATCCCGGTCAGCGAAGTCGGCGTCCGGATCGAACTTGGTCCGGAAGGCGCGGACCAGTGCGGCCGCGATCACCGGATTGTCGTTGAGGGTGGCCGCCACGTACGGCTGGCTGTACGGGATGCCGGCCTGCACCAGGTAGCGCGACATGGCCCGTAGCCAGGCGATCTCCTGCCAGGTGAGCCCGCCGGTCATCACCAGCCGGTTGAATTTGCCCGACTCGGCGCGGCCCCGGTATGTGGCGTCGAAGGTGTCGATGAACCGGGCCTGCAGTTCCGGCGTCCATTCCGGACGGCGGTCGGCCGCACCGGACAGCTTCAGCCCGAAGTCGTACAGATAGACGTCGCGGCCGCGGAGCTTGAACTCGAACGGTCGCTCGTCGAGCACTTCCACCCCGAGCACCGACAGGTGCGGCATCGCGTCGGCCAGCGACATCTGCCGGTAGGCGAACACCTTGAACCGGACGTCGGCGGAGTCGTTGGGCCACAGCGGCCGGTAGACGTCGTAGGTCAGGTCGTCGTCGCCGGTCAGCTGGTTCGCCAGTTGCAGGTCGACCACGCCGACCGCGGCCGGGTACTCCTCCTTGTAGGCCTCGCTGAACTCGACCCCGCGGGACTCGCTCGGCAGGTCACGCGCGGCGTTCTCGAAGTCGTCGTCCCAACTCCGGACGGCGGTCTCGATCCGGGATTCCAGTGCCGCCTCGTCCAGGTCGCCGAGCAGCGGGTCGTCGTCCGGCCGCTTGACTACGAAGAAGAGCCTGGCCAGCACCGATTCGGTGACCCGGGCCTGATGCTCGACCGATTCGCCGCCCATCTCGTCGATCAGGATCCGCTGGATGGCCTCCCGGACGTCGGTGGTGTAGCGGTCCCGGGGCAGGAACACCAGCGCCGAGATGAACCGGCCGTAGCAGCCACGCCGGATGAACACCCGAACCACCCGACGGTCCTTGAACTGGGCCTCCTGGGTGATCACCGGGAGCAGTTCGGCGGTCGTGGCCTGGAACAGTTCGTCGCGCGGGTAGCTGTCGATCACCTGCCGGATCGCCGAGGCGCCGTGGCTGTGCGGGTCGAAGCCGGACGCGTCCAGCAGCCGCTGGGCCTTGCGCGCCAGTAGCGGGATGTCCCAGACGCTCTCGCTGTACGCCGATGCCGCGAACAGGCCCAGGAAGCGGCGCTCGCCGGCCAGCCGTCCGGTCGCGTCATAGACCCGGACACCGATGTAGTCGAGGTAGGCGGGACGGTGCACCGGTGAACGCCGCGAGTCCTTGGTGAGCACGATCAGCGCCCGGTCACCGTTGATCGGGACGGCCTGGAACTCCTCGGCGCTGGACTCCTCACGCAGAATGCCCAGACCGGTTCCCGGCACCGGCTGATAGCCGTCGCCGTCATGCCGCGCCTCCCGGTAGCCGAGCAGCACGAAGTTCCCGGCGCCCAGCCACTGCAGCAACTCGGTGACCTCGCGGACGTCGTGCGGGCTGACCGGCTGCGGATTGTCGTTGATCAGCTCGATGGTCTCGGCGAGCCGCCGCTGCATCGGCTGCCAATCGTCCACGGCTGCCCGGACGGCAGCCAGCCCGCCGCTGATCGCCGCCTGCAACGCCTCAGCGAGCTGGTCGGCCGCCTGACCCAGCGGAGGGAAGACCTCGACGCAGATCCAGGACTCGGCGGTCGCGCCCGGCGCGGTTCCGCCCAGCCCGGTCAGGGTGCCGTCGCCGTCCCGGTGGACCTCGTACTGGGGGTGGAACAGTGACCGGATGTTCCAGCCACCGCGGGTGATGTCCATACTGACCGTGTCGACCAGGAACGGACGGTCGTCGGCCACGATCAGCATCACGGTGGAGGCGCCAGGCTGCTCGGGCAGCAGCACCCGGACCTGGGATTCGCCCGCCGACCGGCGCTGGCCCAGCCGCAGATGCTCCACGATCAGATCCGCCACCCGGCCGGGCTCGAGGTCGCCCAGCTCACTGTCCGGCAGGTGCCGGACGTAGTGCTCAGCGAAGCCGTCGGGGACCGTGACGTCCGGCAGATTTTCCAGCCTGATCGACAGTTCGCCAAGCAATTCGTGGATCCAGTCCGGTCGGGACGGATTTATTGCGGACACTTCGCCTCCTTGCGAGCCCACCATCGTGCAAGCCACTCACTGTAGTGCGCCGTTGTCGTGCTGTCTCGGTGGCGACCGCGTCGGCAGACAAACTCGGCGGTTTCCTACGGCAGAATGGCCCGCATGCAGATTCAGGCCCGCAACGACTTCGCCGCGGACACTCTCACCACCCACGCGATGCTGACCGATCCCGCCTTCCTGGCTCAGGTGTGCGTGGCGTCCGGAGACCTCGACTATCGGGTGGACGGCGTGCCCGAACACACTGCCGTGCAGCGGACGCTGGAGGCACCCTCGGCGGTGCGGAGCCTGCTCGGCGACCGGCTGACCCTACTGCAGGAGATCCACTGGAACGCCGCGGACGCGACCGGTGCCCGGACCGGTGACCTGGAGCTGACCGTGCAGGGCATGCCGGCCCGCGCCCAGCTCACCATCGACCTGCGGGCCGGCGGACGCGGCACCGTGGTCAGCTTCACCGGCGAGTTCACCATCAAGGTGCCGCTGGTCGGCCGCTCCCTGGAGGCGAAGGCCGCGCCGGCGCTGACCGCAGGGTTCGACGTCCAGCAGCAGGTCGGGGACGACTGGCTGACTCGCGGCACCACCTCCTGACAGGCCCCTCGTTCGCACGCCGCTCGAACGGCAACGCGTCAAGGCCCGATTCCCGGTCGTGGCTCGGGCTCGGCAGGGCGGCAGGAAGTCAACGGGTGTTGTGCTCCTGCGCGCCGAAGCGGAAGCTGGACGCCGCACCGCCAACAGCACCGCCTAGCAGCGTCCCGAGGCACACCATCACCACAAGGTGCCACGGGATCCCAGCGATGAGGACCCCGCCGCCGAGAACATAGTTCGAGGCCAGCACGCCGAGCACGGCCGCAAGCAGACCGGCAATGACCGCAAGACCCGCGGCCAACGTCGAGATCAGCACGATCACCTGTCGGCACCAGCGTGCCCCCAGCCCCATCGCGTGGAAGCCGGCCAGCACGCCCCGCATCGCAGCCACCTCTCCGCGCACGGCAACCGCACCCATGATCGCGGCCAGTGTCGCGAACGCCACCGTACTGACCGCCGTGATGGTGGTAAGCGGGACTTCGGGCTCTACTTCCGCGGTCCAGATGTAGCCGTCCGCGACACCGTTGGCCGACGCCCACCGCGACGCCGCGATGTCCTGCTCCCGCGACAATCCGGCGAAGGCGGCGGAGACCGAAAAAGTGCCCGGAGGGGGGCTTGCCGCGATGCGGATCTCGGCGAGCCAGCGCATGGCCCACGGGAGGGCCACCGCATCCGGCCGCGGCCTCTCGTCCGGGGCGACGGTGGCCAGCCGGGCTGAGGCCTCGAGCGTGCGGGCCTGGTCGTCGCCGATCCATGGCAGCAACCGTCGCGCGTCCGCGACACTCCGGAACGTCCACCACGGGGTCTGATCCTGTGTCTTCGCATTCTCATCAACACCACGCCAGACATCGACGGGCTCGCCGAGCCGTAGGTCCGAGCGAAATCGCCCGACCACATCCGCCGACAGCGGAACCTTTCCCTCGTCTCGCACGTTCACCATCGCGATGCCCGCTGGAAGTCCGGTGCCGCTGTTGCGGTTGAGGTTCGCCAGCAGACCGGTCAGGAGCGCCAGCGTCGAGGCAACGAGACCAACGAGGCAGGTGGTGACACCGACATGGATCGCGAAACCGCGCGAGTTCGCCCCCAGCGCACGGATGGCCGCCAAGCGCCTACCGACCGGAGCGGGAGCTCCGCTGAGCGCGAGGATCGCGACCGGTGCGTAGAGCGCCAGACCTCCGCAGAACGCAGCGATGATCAGGGCCACCGTCGTCAGCGTGGGCGGGGCGAGGATAGCGCCCACCACCGCCAACGCGAGAACCATCGACCCGACAGCAGCCACCCGCTGGGCAGCTGCGCGACTGACCGTGTGATTGACGATACGGCGCTCATTGGCCACTGGCCTGACAAATCCGATGAGTCCGATCAGCGCGGCGAATCCACAAACGATTGCGCCTGCCGAAAGACTCGGCGGACTCAGCGGATGATCCACGGAATCCTGCAGCCAGGGCCGCATCGCGAAACTGGCGAGCGTGCCGAGACCGACCCCCAACACGGTCACCACCAAACCTGCACCACTCACGATTGCATACCCGGTACCCCGAAGTGACCGGCGTGGCAAGCCCAGATCGACCAGGGGAGCGAACGATCGACGCAATGTGCGACTGAGAATACTTGTGGACAAGAGGGCGCCAAGCACTGCCACTAGCACCGACGGAACGCCTTGTTCCATCAGGAATCGCACCGGGAGCGACGCCTCCGACGCGTCGCGTTGCATTGCGATGGTGTCGCAGGTAAAGCCCTCTCCCGCGAGAGACCGCACATCCGCGAGCCTGCCGCACACGGCTTGCGGGTCACCAGCGGTAAAGAACACCGTTCGATTGGCGTGCAGGTCCGCCACCTTGGCATCTCGTTCATCGACCTGCCACGACCCCCACGTCCCCGGGGCGAACATCAACGCCGCTCGACGGTTGCTATACGTGATGCGGAAGGTCCCCACCACCTCGAACCGGGCTTGGCCGACCAATGGTTCAGCGTACGATCCGGGTGAGAATCCACTCGTGAGGGTCGCCACCGACTCGCCGGGGCGTGAGGGCCACCTGCCGCTCAGCAGTTCGTATCGCCCGCGGGAGGCGGCACTCGCACCGTCAGCCTCAACGACAAACAACTCGCCATCGGTGCCCGGCGGACGAAAGCGGGCGAACGCCGCCAGTTCCTCGGAAATAGCGACCCCTGGCAGAACAGGAAGTCTGCCGACTTGCTCGCCGACCAGAACACTGGTGCCGGCGTTCGCGTAGCCGTCGGCACCTCCAAAGGAGCTCTCCCCCTGCTGCTCGGCCGACAACTGGGTGGCGGAGATCGCGCCGATCGTTCCGGACGCCAGCAGGAGACCCAGGAACATCGGGACCAGCCGTAGCCAGAACGCACGGGTGCGCAGCAGCATCCCGGCGACCGAACGTGCCCACCCGGTCATGCCGCCGCAGGCTCCAGGACACCGTCGGCCAGGTGAAGCGCGCGATGGGCGAACTCGCCGGCCCGCGGGTCGTGGGACGACAGCACGATCGATCGACCCTCGTCCGCCAAGCTGCGCAGCAACTCGAAGATGCCGAGCGAGGTGCGTTGGTCGATCGACCCGGTCGGCTCGTCGGCCAGGATGAGCGGGCGATCACCGGCGACCGCGCGGGCGATGCCCACTCTCTGGGCCTGCCCGCCCGACAACTCGCGGGGGAAGCGGGCGTGCAGACCCTCGAGCCCCACCCGGTCGAGGGCAGCCGCCGCCAACGCCGCGGCATCGGCGCCGGATCGCCCGCCGGCGCGGAGGATCAACTCCACGTTCTCGCGTGCCGTGAAGTCCGCCACGAGATTCGCCTCTTGAAAGACAAAGCCGATTCTCGTCAAACGAAGCGCGTCGCGACCGGCACGGGTAAGTTGACTCAATACGGCGCCATCCACCCGTACGAAGCCGTCATTCGGCTCATCAAGTCCAGCGAGAATGTTCAGAAGCGTGGTCTTACCGGATCCGCTGACGCCGGAAATCAGGACCATCTCGCCCACACCGACCACTAGGTCAACATTCTTCAATACATCGATACGTTCGACCCCTTTGACAAACGACCGACTTAGGTTGCTTGCTTCGAGTATCGTCGCTGACGGATTCTGGGACGAAGAAGGACGATCCCTAGCCACATCCATCTTCTAGGCCTTTGGGCAGGCTCGATCCAGCGAGTAGGAAGACATCTTGTTGTCGTCCCACCAATAGAAGCTCGGGTCGTTGGTGTAGGGGGCCTGGGTCCAGCAATGACCCTCCCGATCCTTGTCGTACCAGAAAGCAGCCACCCAGTTGGTTTGGTTCTTGGCTGAACTCAGACGATCGTTGTTTCCGGCCCCCACGTTCCACCATCCGGTCGTCGAACGCTGACCGAGATAGAGGCCGTAGTTTGGGTCACCGTACATGTACAGCGTGCCAGCAGCACTGGCGCTCACGGGTACTGCGGTGGCGGCGATGGCCACCAAGGCGGCGGCCGTGAAATGAATTCGCCTGATCATCGATACTCCTTATGTTGATCTTTTCGCACACTACATACGGAACAGCCCCAGCGTCAATAGGAAATTCGCAATGCTCCCGTCCGGGTTCTCTTGCTTCTCGGCCTACGACCTTATGTCGCACGACTTGACCTTATGTCGCACGAATTACGATCGGTCTCGTCTGCCAAGCTCCAGCGCCCGGAGCCCCAGTCAAGTTGGTAACGACCCGCCAAGAATCACACCCTCGATTGTGAAGAAGCTGGGTTGACCTTGACGCAACGTCAACCCTCACACTCGAGGGTGTGACGACGACCAAGACCACGCTGCCGCTGTACCTGACCGCGACTGCCACCTCGCTGTTCGGCAACTCGGCCATCGCGATCGTGCTGCCCTGGCTGGTGCTCGAACGCACTGGCGACCCGGCGATGGCCGGCCTGGTGGCGGCGGTCAGCGCTGTTCCGGGCGCGATCGCGGCGTTCGTCGGCGGACACCTGATCGACAAGATCGGACGCCGTCGCATGTCGGTGCTGTCCGACATCGGTTCGGCGGTGGCGGTGGCCGCCCTCGCCGTCGTCGACGCTGCGGTCGGTCTCAACGTAGCCTGGTTCATCGCTCTCGGCGTGCTGGGTGCACTGTTCGACGTACCGGGCATGACCGCGCGGGAGACGCTGCTGGCGAACGTCTCCGAGACCTCCGGTGTCGGGCTCGACAAGATCGCGGCCTGGCGCGGCATGCTGTTCGGCCTCTCCTTCCTGGCAGGTCCCGCGGTGGCCGGTTGGCTGCTGGCGGTGCTGCCGTCCATTCAGGTGGTCTGGATCACCGCCGCCTGTTCCGCGGCCGCCGCCCTGGCCATCGGGGTGATGCCGCTCCGAGTGAGCCAGGCGGCCGCGGCGGACGACAACTCACCGCTGGCCGGGTTCACCCACATCTGGCGGAGCCGGCCGCTGCTGATCCTGCTGGTGGTCAGCCTGGGCTCCATGGTGCTGGTGGCACCGCTGCTGAGCGTGGTGCTGCCGGCCCACTTCGTGGCTCTCGCCGCACCGGGCCTGCTGGGCCTGAGTCTCTCGGCTTACGCGGTCGGCACGATGGCCGGCTCGGGGGTCTACGGCTGGCTCTTCGACGGACGGCGCTGGGCGGCGTGGGTGGTGGCCAACCTGCTTTACGTCGTCTCGGCCGTCCTGATCGCGCCGTTGCAGGGGTTCTGGCTGGTCGCGGCCGGAATGGTGGCGGCCGGTCTGGGCTCCGGACTGCTGCAGCCGATCAGCACCGTGGTGCTCACCGAACACGTGCCGGACGCTTTGCGCGGCCGGGTGTTCGGGGCCTATTCGGCGCTGGCGATGGTGGCCAGCCCGCTGGGTCTCGGCCTGATGGCGATCGTGCTGTCTGGAGCCGACCTGCGCACCGGTGCCTGGGTGTTGGCCGCCGGCTGGGCCGTGGTGGGGGTGTACGCCCTGGTCGCACCCGGGTTGAGGAACTACATTCAGCCGCGACGAGAGGACACCGATGCTGACCATCGGCCAGTTGGCTGAGTACACCGGAGTCACCCGGCGGGCGATTCGGCACTATCACGCGCTCGGGCTATTGCCCGAGCCGGAACGCAACTCGGCCGGCTATCGCAGTTATGACGCCCAGGCCGTGGTGGACCTGCACCGGATCAAGGTGCTCGCCGATGCCGGCGTCCCACTGTCGCGGGTGCGCGAGTTGGTCGACGCCGAACCGGACGCCTTCCGCGACGCCGCTGCGCAGATCGACGCCGAGTTACAGACCCGGATCGCTGAG
>JBDHZN010000094.1:0-12643 GCA_039811845.1 Micropruina sp.
ATCCGGACTCGGTGCTGCACAAGGTGTACCGCACCACCCTGCTCGGGTCGCGCCGCCTGGTCAGCCTGGTCGCCCGCAAGCCGGTCGCCTGGGTCGCCCAGCTGCAGAGCGCGCGCTGGCTGAACGACCACCAGTTCGAGATCACCGGCTTCGCGTTCGAGCGGGGGATCGGGTTCCCCGATCAACCGCCGGTGGTGCGGGTCTGGCTCGCCGGGCCGCGTCGGCTGCGGGTGCCGGCGACCGTCGAGTTCCGCCGCGACCTCGCGGCCAGCGGGCGGACCAAGGACAGCGACTTCGACTACTCCAACACGGGTTTCCGCGCCGTGTTCGACCTGCGTGGCCTGTTCGGCAGCGAGCCGATGCAGTTGCGCGCCCAGGTCAGCGTTTTCGGGCGCGGACGTACCCGCACCGGAGGCTTCGAGAAGCGTTTCGGCGGCGGCTCGGCCAAATTCCCGTCCGCTCGGGCGCTGGACGGCGTCCAGGTGGTGCCACGCTGGGTGGCCGACGAAGGCCTGGTCATCGACGTCCGCAAGCCGGCCGCGACGCTGGGTTCGCTCGAGTTCTCCGGTCGTCGGATGCTGATCGAGGTGCGCGGGGAGGGCCTGACCGGCGGTGAGCTGGTCAACGAGACCGGTGTGGTCCCGTTGGCCGCGGCGGGCGAGGCGTCCGGGGTGCTGCGACTGGAGGGTGAGCTGCCGCCGCCGGCACCGGCCACCGCCACCGGCGCGGGACTGGTCGCCGAAGACGTGGACGGGCTGCACGGATGGGTGCGGCACGCCTGGTACGAGGTGTGGGTCACCGACCGTGACGGCCGTCGGCTGCAGGTCGCCGTCAACCGGCCGGGTCCCCAGCTGGGCGAGGGCGGTGAACTGAGCGGTTATGTCGCGGACGGGTGCCTGCTGATCCGTGACACACCGGTGTCGTTGCTGGTTTCGTCCGTGGCGTTCGAGACCGAGCCGGAGTTGGGCGTCCGGGTCGCCGGGCGGGTACGGGGCGATGCCGCCGGGGCGTCGCTCCAGTTCGTCGGTGCCCACCAGACCCTTCCGGCGACGCTGCAGGTGGCGGACGGACGGTTCGAGGCGTTCTGCCCGCTGATGAGCAGCACCTGGGGCAGGCCCCCGCTGCCGCCCAAGGCGAGCGCGTACACGCTGCGCGGACTCACCGCCGGCAATGAGTGGTTCTGGATCGGCACCGACAGCGATCTGATCGACCAGTTGCCGCGCGAACCCCAGCATCCGCTGTTCCGCTTCCGGTTCCAGGTGGACGGCGGGCGCCGGCTGCAGTTCCGGGTCAAGGCGCCGCGGGCCGACGACGAGCTGGGCTTCTACCACCAGCGGGTGCTTGAGGAGGAGTACCGCAACACCATCTTCGAACCCGAGGACAGTGTCTTCTTGGAGTCGTTCTACGGGCGTTCGGCCGCCTGCAACCCGCGGGCGCTCGATGCGCTGATCGCCGCGGAGCATCCGGAACTCACCCGCTACTGGGGTGTGGTGGACAACTCGGTCGGGGTACCGCCGGGCGCCGTCCCGGTGGTCTACAACACGCGCGCCTGGTGGAACGCCCGGGGTCGGTCCCGATGGGTGATCGCCAACGACTGGCTGCGGGTCAAATTCGCCCACCAGCCGCATCAGGTGGTGCTGCAGACCTGGCACGGCTCGATGTTCAAACGGATCGGTCTCGACCGGCCCGGCTTCGATCCGATCCAGGAGCGGGCGCTCAAGAAGGAGCGGGACAAGTGGGATCTGTTGCTCAGCCAGAACCGGCACAGTAGCGAGATCTTCCGTTCGGCCTACGCCTGGGAAGGGCCGATCCTGGAGGAGGGCTATCCCCGCAACGACGCGCTGGCCGGCGGTGACGGCCGTCCGATCCGGGAACTACTCGGCATCCCGCTGGACGACACCGTGGTGCTGTACGCACCGACCTGGCGCGACGACCAGACCAAGGCCGAGTTGCTGCTCGACGTGGCCGCTCTCGCGGCCGAACTCGGTGAGGGGTACACGCTGCTGCTGCGGGGGCACACCCGCACCCACGAGATCAGCGAGGCGGTGACCGCCGAACATCTGCTCGACGTGACCACCTACCCCGACATCACCGAGCTGTTCCTGGCCTCCGACATCCTGATCACCGACTACTCCTCGGTGATGTTCGACTTCTCGGCCACCGGGCGTCCGATGATCTTCTTCGTGCCCGACCTGGACGACTACCGCGATTCGCTCCGCGGGGTGTACTTCGACCTGGAGGAACTGGCGCCCGGACCGGTGATCTACGACCCGGCCCTGGTCGCCCCGGCGGTCCGCTCGGCAGCCGTCGATCGCGTCGATTCCTACGCCGCGAAGTACGACGAGTGGCAGGCCCGGTTCAACCCGCACGACGACGGCGAGTCCGGACGGCGGGTGCTGGCCCGGTTGTTGGCCACCGATCCGCCCCGGCTGAGCCCGGCGTCCGCCGACCCCGAATAGCCCTCCCTAACTACTTCTGCCCTCCCGTCGACGGGAGGGCAGAAGTAGTTAGGGAGGGCCCTGTGGGTCCGGTGGGGGAGGATCAGGGCAGGTAGGCGGTGATCCGCACCATGTTGTGATCGGACGGCGGGGTGCCGTTGAACTTGCCGTTGGCGTCGACATCCACCACGGTCTCCCACTCGCTGACCCGGACGCCGCGCGACACGTAGACGTAGTCGATCACGGAGCCGTTGATGTAGGCCGATTTCGGGGCCGTCGCGGCCAGGTTGTTCTTGGTGTTGAACTCGGTCCCGATCCGGCGCTCGACGATCGCCGAACGGTCCGGGATCGTCGACTTGTAGGTGTTGCCGAGCGGATCCAGGTAGCCGGCGTCGGTGATCACGTCGTAGGGCGCATTGCTCGGCACGGCGTGCTTGCTCGACTTGAAGTCGCCCAGGATGATCACCGGCAGCCCGGACTTGTTCTGCTTCTTGATCGTGGCCACCAACTCGCGGGTCTGCGCGGCGCGGGTGTTGTGATGCAGGCTGGAGCCCGTGCTGTCGTCCCGCGGGTCCAGGTGGGTGTTGACCACGAAGAAGTGCTTGCCGGTGGAGCGTTGCCGGAGTTCGGCCCAGGCCAGGAAGCGCGTGGTGTCGTTGGCCACCTGGGCGTCGAATTCGAGCGAACCCTGACGCACGGCCGCGATCCGGTCGGAGTTGTAGATGATCCGGACGTCGTGGGAGGCGCCGCGATCCTTCGGCTTGCACTTGTTGGGGCTGGTCGACTTCTCGCAGTTGTAGCGGTAGGAGTTGGTGATCGCGTACCGCGAGCCGAGCAGGTCGAGCAGGTCGTCGAACTGGGCTTTCTTCTTGCCGTCGACTCCGACCGTCAGGCCTTGGGACGACTCCTGGGTGCCGAGCACGTCCAGATCCTGGGCCTTGATCGCCTTCACCAGGGTGGAGCGGCGCTTCGCCCACGGATGGTCGGACGAGCAGTTCGCACAGAGGATGTTGTAGCTGGCGGCCCGCAGCGGTGCGACCACGCTGCCGGCGGTCGTGGACGCCTTGAGCGCTGTGCTGAAGGTGGTGGTCGTCTTGCCCTTGGTGGACTTGGCCCGCAGTTTCACCCAGTAGCCGGTGTTCTTCTTCAGCCCGGTCAGCTTCAGCGTGGTGGCCTTGGTGCTGACGTACTTCGCGCCGGACAGGCTGGAGTTGGCCGCGTACTTCACCTGGTAGCTGCCGATGCCCGAGCGCGCCCGCCAGGTGAGGGTGAGCGAGTCGGAGTCCCGGGCGACCAACTGCAAGCCGCCGGGGGTGAGCGAGACGTAGCTGCTGCCCTTGCCGCGGGTGAGCACCTCACCGGTCTTGCCGTAGGGGCTGAGCAGGTCGCCGGTGGTCTTCGCGACGGCGACCGCGACGTAGTAGCGGGTGCCGGCCTTGAGGCCGGTCAATTCGGCCTCGGGTTCAGTGGTGGTGAGGTACTTCGGTGAGCTGAAGGTCTTCTTCGTGGAGTACTTCACCTTGTAGCGCGGGGCGCCCCACACGGGCGTCCAGGAGATCGCGGACGCGGTCGTCGACCGCATGCCGCCGGCCGGTGCTCCCGGCGCCACCCAGGCGCCGATCGCCTGAGTCGGTGGGCCGAGCAGGGTGACGGCCGCCAGGGTGATCGCGGCCAGAGCGAGGCTGAGAAGGCGACGGCTCATGACCGCACCGCCTTGGGGCGCGGCTGCCGATCGAGAGAGGGGTTCGGGTAAGGGGTGGCGTCATGGATAACGGGGGGCATGACAGTCTCCTCTTCTGGGACGGGAACGACTCCCGGTCGACGAGCAGGTCGTCGACGCGGGATAGGGGGACGGTCCTCGGTCGGGGAAGAACCGGCCAGCCCTGACGGCCCAGGTGGTGCCTTGTCGAGCCGAACGGTGGGTGGGGGCCCACGGCTCGGACGGCGATGCCTCCGTAGCAGGGAACGACGGATCCGATGCGATCGCGCGCCCCAGCGCCACGGGGGCGCGGCGGAGCGCGAAAAGGAATGCGGGCATGGTCACCTCAGGAATCCTTGGGGGTGGACGGAATCCGGGACGCGACGAACCTTACCGGGAGCGGTTGTCAAGCGTCACACGCACCCTCAATGCTGGGATGAGGATGAGAAATGCTTAGCGAAGCGCTGATCCATTCCTGTCATCCCGGGCCCCGACCCGGGATCTCCAGCGGCAGAGATCCCGGATCAAGTCCGGGATGACGATGGAGGGGCTTGGGGAAACGCTGATCAATGCGGCGTTTCGCTGGTTGAGCTTGTCGAAACCTGGTTGCCAGAGGGGGTCTCGACAAGCTCGACCAACGATGATCAGCGCTTCCTTCGGGAAGACGATGGAGGGGCTCAGGGAATCAGGGCAGCAGGACGGTGGCCCGGATCAGGTTATGGTCCGAGGCCAGCGGGCCACGCAAGGTGCCGTCGCTGTTCAGGTTGACCACTGTCTCGTAGTCGGTGACCCGCATCCGGGTGACGAAGATGTAGTCCGGGTTGCTGCCGTTCACGCCGCTGGTGCGCCGGCCGTCACGCTGCAGGTTGTTGTAGCTGGAGTATTCGGTGTGGATCCGCTTCTCGACCGTGGCAGAGCCGCTCGGGCTGGTGGACCGGTAGCCGTTGCCCAGCGGGTCGATGAAGCCGGCCGCCCGCATGATGTCGTAGGGCGCATTGGTCGGCACGTCCCACTTGGTCGAGTTGTAGTCGCCGACGGCGATCGCCGGCAGCCCGCCCCGGTGCGCGGCGATGGTCTGGACGACCTTGCGCGCCTGCGCATTGCGGATGGTGTAGAAGGTGCGCGATCCGGCGGTGTCGTTGCGTGGCTCGAGGTGGGTGCTGGTGAACAGGAAGCGCTTGCCGTTGATCCGGTGCTCGAAGACGGCCCAGGCCACATACCGGTCACGGCCGATGCCCGGCAGGTCGGCCAACTGCTGTGAACCCTGGCTGATCAGTCGGACGGTGGCGGTCTTGTAGGCGATCCGGACGGCGCCCGAGGCGCCCCGCTGCACCGGCTGGCACTTCTTGGGGCGCTCGGCGTTGCGGCAGTTGAACCGGGTCAGGTTGGTGAGCCGATAGCCGGCCGGTGCGAGCAGCCGGGCGACGTCCTCGAACTGGGTGCGGTTGGTTCCCTTGAGCAGCGCATGGGATGCCTCCTGCAGGCCGACCACGTCCAGGCCCGAGTTGACGATGGTCGAGACGACCGCCTGCCGGCGCGGACCCCAGGCTCGGCAGTTGGCGCACTGGATGTTGTAGCTGCCCACCCGCAGCGGATCGCCGTCCGGGGTGGTGAGGCGCTGGATGCCGCTCCAGTCGCTCTGCGGCCCGCGGGCGTTGATCAGCCGGGCCCGCGCCCGATAGGTGGTGCCCGGACGCAGCTGCGGTGCGACCAGCCGGGTGCCGGTCGGCGTGCTGCGCTTCGGCTTCTTGCCGGGTGCCGTCCACTCCAGCTGCAGCTTGGTGCCCTTCATCGGCTTGATCCAGGACAGCTCACCGCGGACGGACGAGGTGGCGCGGGTCTCCACGATCGGAGCCGTCAGCGGGTAGGGGGTCTGCACGGCCAGCTCCACCGACGCCGATCCGAGCGGCAGGCCTGCGGCGTCCGCGGCGGAGACCTGCACCCAGTAGCGGGTGTGCGGCTTCAGCCGGCTGAACGCGGCCGCCGTCCGGGTGGCGATCAGGGTCTGCAGCGGTGCCCCGGCGCGGCCGCTCTTGAGCTGGACCCGATAGCCGGCAGCGCCGGGGACGGGCGTCCAGGACACGGCGAGAATGTTCGATCGGGCGGTGGCGGCGTCCAGCGCCGGACGCGGTGCGGACGGCACAGCGGTGGACGGCTCGGGGGATCCCGAAGCGGCCGAACCGGACGGCGAGGCGCCGGACGGTGCTTCCGTTGCCGGCGTGGTGTCCGTCGACGGTTGCGCAGAGGTGATGTTGTCGGCGCTCGGTGCCGGGCTGCCCGATGCGGATGCGCTGGGAGTGGGGCTGCCGGCAGGTGCCGGAGCGGACGCGGTGGGCGGCGGAGCGGTGGGTTCGGCGGCGGCGGAGAGGGCGGTGCCGGACAGGGCGAGCATGACGACGAGCGTCGTCAGCGGCGCATGCCAGACCCTTTTGCTCAACGCGGTTCCCCCCGAAGTCCACGAGTGCTGGCGTGACGCTATCAGCCTGCGATGAGGGGAACCTGAAGGTAGTGGTGCGTCTCTCAGTTGAGTCACCACTTGGCGGGCCCTGGGCACGCACCTCGCTGCGTTCTCCTCAGTCGTCATACGACCCGGTATGACTCCCTCGTCGGCCTTGCCAGGCACGCACCCAGAACCCGCCAAGTAGCAACCCAATTGAGACACGCCACTAGGTTGAGCGTATGCAGAGTGAGGGCTCCCGGTTGCCGGTAAGTGATTACCTGGGGGTGCGATGATCTCCGTCGAGGATTACCGGGAACGGGTGCTGGCTCTGGTCGCCGCACGCCGGCTCGACGCGCAACCAGTGGCGTTGGCGCGGGCTGCCGGACGGGTGCTGGCCGATGATCTGATCGCGCGGGTCGCCGTCCCGCCGTTCGACAACTCGGCGATGGACGGCTTCGCGGTGCGTGCCGCCGACGTCGCCCAGGTGCCGGTCGAGCTGACCGTGGTGGGCGAGAGCGCGGCCGTCGGCGGCGACATTCCGGCGGTGCTGCCCGGCACCGCCGTCCGGGTGATGACCGGTGCCCGGGTGCCGCCGGGTGCCGACGCCGTGGTGCCGGTGGAACGCACCGACCAGCCGGCCGGCGCGACGCCGCTGCCCGCGCGGGTGCGGATCACGGAGTCGGTGCCGTCCGGCCGCCACATCCGCCCGGCGGCGGACAATCTGGCCGCCGGCGACCTGGTGCTTCCAGCCGGGACGACGCTCACCCCGGCCGCGATCGGGGCGGCGGCGAGCGTCGGCTACGGCGAGTTGTCGGTGTGCGCGCGGCCCACGGTGGCGGTGATCGCAACTGGTGCCGAGCTTGTCGAGCCCGGACGCGCGCTGGCTGCGGGCGAGATCCCCGACTCGAACTCGGTGATGGTGGCCGGTCTGGTGACCGCGGCCGGTGCCGAATTGGTGACCGTCACCCGCTGCGGCGACGAGCCGGGTGCGCTGGCCGAGCTGCTGGCCGGTCTACCGGCGGTCGACGTCATCTTCACCACCGGTGGGGTGTCGGCCGGTGCCTACGAGCCGTTGCGCCAGCTCGGTGCCGATCTGGACTTCTGTGCGGTGGCGATGCAACCGGGCAAGCCGCAGGGTTGCGGGCTGGTGGACGGCGTTCCGCTGGTCGCCTTCCCGGGCAACCCGGTCAGCTCGTTCGTGTCGTTCCAGATGTTCGGACGGCCCTTGCTGGACGCCCTGACCGGCGCGTCGGCGTCCGTGCTGCGCCGACGGGCGACGGCCCTGGACAGCTGGCCGTCGCCGCGTGGACGGCGCCAGTACGTTCCGGTGGTCACCGAACTGGACGGGGTCCGGCTCACCCACCCGCTCGGCTCGGGCTCGCACCTGGTGGCTTCGCTGCACCGTGCCGACGCGCTCGCGATCGTTCCCGAGGAATGCGAGGCGGTCGCGGTCGGCGACATCCTCGAAGTCATGGCAGTGTGACCGGATGCGTTTCACCCACTTGGACGACGCCGGCGCGGCCCGGATGGTCGACGTCACCGGCAAGCAACCCACGGTGCGCGAGGCGACGGCGACCGGGTTGGTGACCTGCTCGCCCGAGGTCGTCGAGGCGCTGCGCAGCGGCACCGTGCCGAAGGGCGATGTGCTGGCGGTGGCCCGGGTCGCCGGCATCGCGGCGACCAAGAAGGTGCCGGAACTGCTGCCGCTGGCGCACGTCATCGGCGTGCACGGCGCGGTGCTCGACCTGGAGATCGCCGACGCCGGGGTGGCGATCACCGCCACCGTTCGGACCGCCGACCGCACCGGCGTCGAGATGGAGGCGCTCACCGCGGTCACCGTCGCGGCGCTGGCCATCGTCGACATGGTGAAGGGCGTCGACCGGTCCGCGGTGATCGCCGACTGCCGGATCGTCGCCAAATCGGGCGGACGCAGCGGCGACTGGAAGCGCTGATCGCGTCGGCTAGGGCTTGTGGTCGCCGCCGTCCAACTGGTCGACGATGTGGGCGACCAATGGCCCGACCACCGCGATGGTGTCGCGGACGCCGCCCGTCGACCCGGGTGCGTTCACCACGAACGCGGAGGGCCGCTTGGTCGAGGTGACGATACCCGCCTCAGCCCGGGAGATCACGGCCGTCGGCACCTGCTCAGCCCCTCGGCGGCGGATCTCGTCCACCACGCCCGGCAGTGGCAGCGAGAGCAGCTCGGTGGTGACCTGCGGTGTCACATCGCGCGGGCCGATGCCGGTGCCTCCAGTGGTGATCACCAGCCGGGCGCCGTGCTTGATCGCCGAGCGGATGCCGCGCCGGATCGCTGTCGGCTCGTCCGGGACGATCGCCAGGGTGGCGTCGATGCCGTGCGCGGCGAGCAGGCTGACCGCGAGCGGCCCGGACCGGTCCGGGTAGGCGCCGGCGCTGGCGCGATCGGAGACGGTGAGGACAGCGCCGGGGATGCGGTTCATGGGTTCACGCTAGTAGGTCTCGTTGGTTGAGCTTGTCGAAACCAAGCTGCCGCGGCTCGGGAAGGGTCTCGACAAGCTCGACCAACGGTGAGCGACGGTGACCTCAGTCAGCAGGCGGCTCGGCGCAGCTGGTAGAGCGCGTAGCCGAACCGACGTCCCTCGCGGTCCACCTCGATCACCGTCTCGGTCAGGTCGCCCAGCCCGGCCAGGGCGCGAGCCAGCTCAGGGGCGGCGTCCTCGGACCAGATCACCAGCGCTCCGCCGGGCGCCACCCGTTCGGACGCCGTCCGCAGCCAGTCGGCGGCGTACACCCGAGCGTTCCGGTCGTGGATCAGGAAGCCCGGGCCGTTGTCGACGTCGAGCAGGATGGCGTCGAAGCTCTCCTCGCGCCGCGGCAGCCATTCGGCGATGTCGCCATGGTGCAACTGGACCCGGGGATCGTGCGCCACCTGTTCCAGCTGAGCGGTGACGCCCTGCCTGGCCCACTCGATCAGCGGCCCGGCCAGCTCCACCACGTCGACGTGGCGGGCACCGTTGTCGAGCAGCCGGGACGCGGTGTAGCCGAGCCCGAGGCCACCGACCAGCACCCGTCCCGGCGCGGTACCGGCGGCGTCGGCCAGAGCGAGTTCGCTGGTGACCTCGGTGGAATCCATCGCGAACACGCCGTTGACGATCAGCTCCACGACCCCGCCGCGCTGCCGCAGCACGATCTCGCCCTCGGGTGTCGTCGCCTGGGCGATCTCGCTGGTCCGCATCCGGCTATCGTGACCCAGTGGTGCGGGATCGGCAACGAGCCGCGTGGGTGTCGTGGGCACGCACGCTCGGTGTGCTGGCCGCGGTGCTCGGGGTGATCACGCTCGCCGGTGGCTTTCGGCAGGCGCCGACGGCCCGGCGCAGCGCCGAGGTGGGCGTCCCGGTCGGTGCCGCCATCAGATTGGCCCGGATCAGCCGGTCGAAGGCCAGGCCCCAGCGCCGTAGAGGCCATGAACGGCAAGGCTGAACCAGCCGATCAGCTGGGCCAGCCGGCCCCACGACAGCGCGGCGGAGTCCCGGACCAACCGGGTGAACTCCGCCCACGTGCGCATGCTGGGACGGTCAATCCGCGCTGCGCGTCGCGCGCAGCGCGATCAGGGCGGCGAGCGATCCGTTGAGGTAGCCGGCCAGGACGTCGCTGGCGTAGTGCTGGCCGTTGTACAGCCGCGACCAGCCGAGCAGCCCGAGATAGCCGACCAGCCCGGCGCGGAGCGTGACCCGCGCGGGTCGCGGCCATCCCCGTCCGGCATGATCGAGCGCCACGGCAAGGGCCGTCATCGCTCCGACGTGCCCGCTGGGGAAGCTCGACGTGGGCTGCTTGGTGCCGAGGCGCTCCAGCGCAGGCCGGGGGCGTCCGACGAGTGCCGAGCTGATCACGTGGGTTGCCGAGGCGAGCGCCATCGCCAGGCCGGGCTCGAGGGCGGCGCGACGCCGGCCACGGGCCAGCAGCACACCGGTGAGGCCGACGCCGATGCCGAGGGCGCGCGAGGTGTCGGAGCTGTGTGAGACGGCATGGGCCAGACGTGCGGCGGGCACACCGCCGTGACGGCGCAGGTCGTGGTTCAGTCGGTGTTCGGTGGGCAGATCGTTCAGCGGTCCGGTGATCAGCCGACCGGCCGCCACATTGGCGGCGACCAGTGCGCCGAGAGCGAGGGTGCTGCGCAGGACCGGTGACATGGCTGGGAGCGTAGTGCGCCGACTCCCGCCGTGGGACGACAGCTCGTCCGGGGCCGTCCGGAAGTAGTGGAGAATGGGCGGGTGGCAGCCCGTCGTCCGAGTCCCACCGTGCCCCAGATGCTGGCCGCCGTGGCGGCTCTGCTGATCCCGGTCGTGCTGATCTATCTGTGGTTCAGCCGCATCCCCGAACCCAAGGCGACGGCCGTCGACTGGCAGCCGGTGGTCGCCCAGGCGCGCGCCGAGGCACCTTTCCCGGTGCTCGCGCCGAAGGATCTGCCCGACACCTGGACGGCGGTCCGTGCCCGCTGGACACCGCAGGGTGAGCCTGGTCTCGACCAGAAGCCGGCGATCGGCAACACCCTGCAGCTGGGCTTCCTCAACCCCGACCAGATCTACATCGGGCTCGACGAACGGGACGCCGACCCGCAGGGACTCATCCGCGACGCCACCCGCGGCGGCACGGCCGACGGTGAGAGCCAACTCGGCGGCGAGCCCTGGCAGCGCTTCGTCAGCGATGACGACCGGACCCGAGCCCTGGTCCGCAGCGGGCCGGACAGCGCCGTGGTGATCAGCGGCGATCTGCCCTATGAGGCGCTGGAGGCGTTCGCCACCACCCTGGCCTAGGACTGGGTGAGCGTGCCCTGGTGATAGAGCGCGCGCCAGCCGTCCGTCTCCAGCGCCAGCAACTGTCGGCGCACGGCGTCCGGGGTGATCGCCTCCATGCGCCCAGGTGAGGACTCGGTGTGCTGCATGGCAGAACACCGAGCGGAATCCTTTCGCGCGGCCGCTCGGCGCGGTTAGTCTCGCCATAACCCGTACCAGGCTCCAACGGAGGAGATCCCCGCAATGGCACAGCTCGAAGGCGACGTCGTCTACCCCGATCCCTCGATCGCGGCCGAGTCCCACGTTCCCTACCCCGACAAGCTGCGGGCCGAGGCGCTCGCCGATCCGGAAGGGTTCTGGGCCGACCGGGCCCGCGAGCTGGAGTGGTTCTCGCCCTGGGAGAAGGTGGTCGACGATTCGAACGCGCCGTTCTTCAAGTGGTTCACCGGTGCCGAGGTCAACATCGTGCACAACTGCCTCGACCGGCATGTGGCCGGGCCGAACAAGAACAAGCTGGCGCTGATCTGGCAGAGCGAGGACGGCAAGGAGCACCGCACCTTCAGCTACTTCTCGCTGCATCGTCAGGTCAACCAGATGGCCAACGTGCTGAAGGCGATGGGCGTGGTCAAGGGCGACAAGGTGACCATCTACCTGCCGCGCATTCCCGAGGTGTTCTTCGCCATGCTGGCCTGCGCCAAGATCGGCGCCATCCATTCGGTGATCTTCGCCGGCTTTTCCTCCGACGCCCTCACTGACCGGATCGACGACTCCCAGTCGAAGCTGGTGATCACCGCCGACGGCTCGTGGATCAACGGCAAGGTCTTCCCGCTCAAAGAGATCGTCGACAAGGCGGTGAAGTTCTCGCCGACCGTCGAGAACGTGATCGTGGTGAAGCGGACCGGCTCCGAAGTCGTCATGGATCCGCTGCGCGACCACTGGTACCACGACCTGCAGGCGCTGCCGATCGCCAAGGGCAACTGCCCGACCGAAAAGCTCGACTCCGAGCACCCGCTGTACATTCTGTACACGTCCGGGTCGACGGGTAAGCCGAAGGCGATCCTGCACACCCACGGCGGGTACATGGTCGGCATCTACACGACCCTGAAGTACTCCTTCGACATGCGTCCCGAGGATCGCTGGTGGTGCACCGCCGACCCCGGCTGGGTGACCGGGCACTCGTATCTGGTGTACGGGCCGCTGCTCACCGGTGCCACCACGTTCATGTTCGAGGGCGGCCCGACCTACCCGTACCCGAGCCGCTGGTGGCAGCTGGTCGAGTACTACGGGATCACCC
>JBDHZN010000095.1:0-12637 GCA_039811845.1 Micropruina sp.
CGTACAGGGTGACCCGGACGTCGACCATCGGGTAGCCGGCGAAAACGCCCTTCACGAGCTGGTTGCGGACGCCCTTCTCCACCGACGGGATGAACTGCCTGGGCACGGCACCACCGACCACCTTGTCGACGAACTCGAACCCGGCGCCGCGCTCCAGCGGCTCGACCTCGATGTTGCAGACGGCGTACTGGCCGTGACCACCCGACTGCTTCACATGCCGGCCCAGCGCGGACACCTTGCGGGTGAAGGTCTCCCGCATCGGGATCTTCAACTCTTCCTGCTCGACCCGCACCTGGTAGCGCTCGACCAGGCGGCCCAACAGCAGATCGGCGTGTGCCTGTCCGGTCGTCCAGACGACGAGCTGATCGCCGGCACCGCGATCGACCCGGACGCTGGAGTCCTCTACGGCGAGCCGCTGCAGCGCGCCGGCCAGCTTGTCCTCGTCGTTGCGGGTGGCGGCCCGGATCGCCAGCGGCAGCAGCGGCTCGGGCAGCGCCCAGGCCTCCACCACGCCCGGACGATCCTTGGCCGACAGCGTGTCGCCGGTCTCGGCGGTGCTGAGCTTGGGCAGCAGCACGATCTCACCCGCGATGGCCTGCGGACGCGGCTTCAGCTCGGCCCCGACGGCGCCCTGGATCAGCCCGATGCGTTCCTCGTTGTCGTGGTCGGGGTGCGAATCGTCGTCCCGGCCCGACACCCAGGAGCGGTGCCCCGAGACGTGCACGATGTCGTCGGTGTGCAGGGTGCCGGAGAAGGTCCGCACCATCGACAGCCGGCCCGCGAACGGGTCGGTCGTGGTCCGGATCACCTGGGCGACCAGCGGCGCCGCCGGATCGGAGTCGGGCTGTGGCAGCACCTCGCCATCGGTGGTGGTCAGTGAAGGATTCGGGTGCAGGCCGGGAGTGGGGAAGCCGTGCTCGATCAACGCCAGCAGTTCCTCGATGCCGACGCCGGTGCCGGTCTGCACCGGCACCACCGGGAACAGGTTCGCGGTGGCCACCGCTTTCATCAGGTCGTCCAGCAGGTCGGCCAGGTCGAGGTGTTCGTCGTCCTCCAGGTAGCGGTCCATCAGGCCCTCGTCCTCGGCCTCGGCGATGATCGACTCGATCAGCGGGCCGCGGTAGGTCTCGACCTGGTCGTCGTGCGCGTTCAGGGTGCGAACGACCCGGTCACCGCCGGAGTAGTCGTGTTCCTCCAGGGTGAGCAGGCCGATGTTGCCCACCACCTGGCCGGGCCCGGCGAAGGTGGGCACGTGGGTGGGCCGGACGCCGTCGCCGAACCGGTCCTGGCAGTCGGCGACCGCGGTGTCGAAGTCGGCGTGGCCGGCGTCCAGCTTGGTCAGCACGATGACCCGGGGCAGGTTCGCCTCGCGGCACTCCTGCCACAGCGACTGGGCGGCCCCGTCGACGCCGTCCGCGGCCGAGACGACGAAGATGGCTGCGTCGGCGGCCCGGATGCCGGCCCGCAACTCACCGACGAAGTCGGGGTGGCCGGGGGCGTCCAGCAGGTTCACCATCGTGTCGCCGGTGGCGAAGGACGCCAGAAACAGTTGGGACGCCCGCTCGGCGTCCTCTTTCTCCCCGCGATAGCCCGGCACCCGGGCCTTCAGTAGTTGCTCGAAGAGGGACGTCTTGCCCGAGCCGGCGTTTCCGATCAGGACGACGTTGCGCACGTCGTCGGGACTGGTCGGCTGCATGGTCGTGGCGTTCACCTTTGAACTCATGGACCTACCTAACACCCGCCTTGGGGGCCCTGCAACGGCAACCGGAAAACCGGTGTCAGCGGATGCGTCGCGTGCGGTCGCGATTGTGTCGGTGGACCGCACTAGGGTGAGAGTACGCACCCGAAGTGGAGGCACCCGATGGACATCTTCCTCGCGCTGCTGCGCACCCTGGTCTTCGTGGTGGCCACGGTGGTCACCACGGTCTACGTCGGACGCCGCATCGGTCGCGGCCATGCGCTGCTGTGGACGGGCACCACCCTGCTGGTCACCGGCTGGCTGATCGAGTTCGGCTGGACGACCTACGCCGCGGGTTCGCCCGAGGCGTCCCCGCAGCCCACCGGCTGGCTCAGCTGGGTGGCCCATCTGCTGCCGTTCCTGGCCGCGGTTGCCCTGATCTGGGGTATCGGTCAGGCGGCAGGGGCGTCGACGCGCGGAGCGGCTGCCGGTCGGACCGGCGGCCACGCGGCCGGCGGGGGAGCATCCAGTGGTGCGGCCCAGGACCAGGCCGCCCCGGTTCCCGCAAGCCAGCCGTTGAGCGGGCAGGGGACGACCACGCTCGCGTCGACCGCCGGCGTCGCGGGTGGGCCTGCCGGTCAGGCTGGTGGGAGTGCGGTGGCGAGTCCCCGGGTGAGTGACGCATCGCAGGCACCCGGTGCCCGCACGCCCTCTCAGTCGCGGCCCAAGACGACCAGGCCGCCCGGACTCATCGTTCCGCACGCGGTTCCGGTGGTGATGACGCCCTCGGCCAGCCACCACAGCCCGCCCGACCCCGACCCCGTGGTCGACCTCGGGCCTGATGACGAAGAGAAACCCGTTGTCGGGACGCCCGTCCCGGCGCCGACCGGTTGGGCTCCGGTTGTGCCGCCCGTGCAGGCGACCGAGCCCGCAAGCGGGTCCTCTGGGGCGTCAGTCAGCCCGGATCGGCCCGCTGAGCGCTGACTGACACAAACGGGAGTCAACGGCGCGTTGCAGGGCGTCAGTGGCTCCTTTCGGTGCCAGTCAGTTGGCGGTTGGTGACCCGTGGATAGCTGGCACGGTTCTCCCGTCCCTTTGCGGAGACCCGGGGTCGGCACCGCTGGTCGAGCTTGTCCAGACCCTGCCGAGGACGGTCCGTCGAGCCAGCTGAGGACTGTTGGAACGCGGGGACGGTTCTTTTCGTTCCACTAGCGATCGACTCGCACCGGCCGGCGGTCGAGTTCACTCGCGCCTTCGTCATCCCTGAGGACTGTTGGAACGCGGGGACGGTTCTTTTCGTGCCACTAGCGATCGACTCGCACCGGCCGGCGGTCGAGTTCACTCGCGCCTTCGCCCCGGCGGACGCCGGGATCTCCGTCGACCGAACGGCGCTGCACCGCGACAGCTGGACGGGCGACGGGTGCATCACCGCGGCAGGCGGACGGCGGCGGTGCTGCTGCGATCTCGACATCGGTGACCGGTGGCGGGAAACCTGTGCCGATTTCGTGTTATAACCCGAAATCCGAACATGTTTCCCGAAATCGGTGAGCGATCTCGACATCGGTGCACCCCGGAATTCTGTACGATCTCACCATCCGATGACCCGATGCCTCCGTTGGTCGAGCTTGTCGAGACCCTCTCCGATGGGGATTTCTTCAAGCAGGTCTCGACGTAAGGGTGTTGTCACGGTGTTGTCAGAAACCACCCTGGTGTTGTCAGTTTCACAAATGGCGCCGAGCTGCACCGCCGTGGCCAGAAAGTGTCAGACCCGACCCCTACCGTGGTCTTTATGAATCGCATCATCGGTGTGGCTACGGGATTTATCCCTGACCGGTCGGTGAACGGTTTTTGTCAGTGGCGACGTTTAGGGTCAACGGTATGAGCATCGATGTAGAACTGGGGACGGCGGTGGTGGATTTCGCCACGGTCGTGACTGGCCTGCTCGATGATCTCGACTACGAAGAGGTGCCGCTACTGACCGATCGGAAACAGCTCGACCTGGTCGCTGACCTGTTGCAGGTGCAGTCGCGTTTGTCCGGTGTGGTGCACACCGTGCTCGGCCAGGTCGACCGTGGCGAGGCGGCGATGACCGCCCACGGTGTCCCGACCGTGAGTTGGTTGGCCTCAGAGTTGCGCTACACCCGAGGCCAAGCCTCAGCGATGCTGCACCACGCCAACGATCTGCACCGGTTCACCCAGCTCGGTGACGCGTTGCGCGACGGACGTGCGAACGACCGGCAAGCGCAAGCGGTCACTCAGGTGCTGAAGAAACTCCCCACCGATCTCGGTGCCGAAGCCGAGACCAAGGCACAGGCCACCATGGTCGGCCATTGCGAGGAGTTCAACAGTCACGAACTTGCCGGTCTGTCCCGGTATCTGTTGGAGGTTGTCGCACCCGAGGTCGCCGAAGAAGCCGAAGCGAAACGACAAGAACGTGAACTACGCGACGCACAGCAGGCCCGGCATCTCAACTTTTCCGACGACGGGCATGGTTCCACCACCATCAAAGGCAGCCTGCCCACCGCTGATGCAGCCTTGATCAAGACACAGATCGAAGCGCTCGCGCAGCAGATGCACCGCACCGCCCTAGAGCTACGCGATTCGGGTGTGGCCCAGCCGTCGTGGCCGCAGCGTCGTGCTGATGCTTTGGTGGAGTTGGCTCGCCGGGTCGCGATCCAGCAGGCAGTACCCAAGCATGGGGGTGATCGTCCCCATGTGGTGGTGTTGATCGACTACGACGACCTGCTCAGCGACTGCCGCAGCGCCGGTTTGGCTGATGGCACCCAGTTGACTGCCGGCCAGTTGCGGCAGTTCGCGTGTGATGCCGGGATCCTGCCGATCATTCTGGGCGGCCCCTCCGGTGTGCTCGATGTGGGCCGCGAACAGCGGCTGGTTACTCCCGATATCCGCCATGCTCTGCAGGTGCGGGACAAGGGTTGTGTGTTTCCTGGTTGCGACCGGCCGGCTGCTGATTGTGATGCGCATCACATCATCCCGTGGGCTCAAGGTGGTGAAACAGCGTTGTCGAATCTGTGTTTGTTGTGCAAACACCACCACAACCTGTTGGAACCTGACATGAAACGGGCTCCAGAGTTGCAATGGCAGATCCAAATCTCAACCGGTGGAACCCCGGAAGTGATTCCGCCGCGTTTCGTGGATAAGCATCGACGGCCACGCTGCCATCAACGATTCCGGCCGCCCGGATAGCTGGAGTAGAATTGCGGGTGCGCAGGTTGGACATCAGCCAGAAATGTGCGCATGTGTGGAATGGGTCTCGACAAGCTCGACCAACGGTGATTGAGCAAGGCCTCGATTAGCTCGATCAACGAGGGTCGCGGCGCGGGGGGCTTCTGTCATCCAGGCGAATGCCGGGATCTCCTCAGCCGAACAAGCGCGGGTCGTGAAGATCCCTGATCCAGTCCGGGATGACTGAGGCATGGGGTGCGCTCGCGAAGAGGGCTGCTCAGATGTCGATCGGGATGACGGCGCCGACCACCTGGCCGCGTCCGTAGATCGGGGCTTCCATCATCCGGGCGCGCAGGGTGGCATCGCCCAGCCAGAGCCGGCGCAACACGGCACCCATCACCACCGGCCGGGCCCGGATGCCACCGTCGGTGATCTTGACCGCGATGCCGCGGCCGTCGGGCAGACCGGCGGCGTAGACGCCCTCCGCGCCATCCTTGGCCACCATGCCCGGGACTCCGCGCATCAGATCGGTGACGTCGCGTCCGGTGCCGCCGACCAACTCCGGGTGGCTGCGCATGGCGTCCGCGATCTCCTTCTCGGCGCCGTCGGTGGCCGAGGCGATGGTGCCGAACATGCGAGCCAGGCCGACCAGGCTGACCGCGAGCGCCGGCGCACCGCAGCCGTCGATGGACGTCCAGGCGATCCGGACGCCGAGGCTGCGGATGGTCTCGAGCACCGCCTGCTGGGCCGGGTGGCCGCGGTTCAGGTAGGTGTCCCGGCGCCACTCGTTGAGCGCGGACGTCGCCAGCATCGCCGCGTGCTTGCCCGAGCAGTTCTGGGCCAGCGACGACGGCCCGCGGCCGGCGGCGATCCACTCGTTGCGTTGGGCGTCCATCAGGGGCAGATCAGGCGTGTTGCGTAGATCGGACTCGTCGAGCCCCGCACCGTGCAACAGGTCGAGCACGGTCTGCAGGTGCATCGGTTCGCCGCTGTGGCTGGCGCACGCCACCGCCAACTGATCGGACGGCACATCCAGCCCGCAACGCACCATCGCCAGGGCCTGCAACGGCTTCAGCGCCGACCGGGGCAGGATGTCGCTGGTGTAGTCGCCGCGGCTGTACGACACCGAACCGTCCGCCCGGGTGACCACGATGATGCCGCGATGCGCGGACTCGACGAACCCGTTGCGGACGACCTGCGCGATCACCGGGGGGTCACCGAGATTCACCACGCCCGGAGTCTAGAGAAGTGCCGTCAGGCGCGCCATGGGAGATCCCGGGGCAAGCCCGGGATGACGGCAAACCCGATGCCGACCGGTGCGGCGTCCCGCAACTGCCGGATGGAGATCCCGGGGCAAGCCCGGGATGACGGCAAACTCCCTCCCGGGACCCAGGCGCCACCCTCCACGTCATCCCGGCGGACGCCGGGATCTCGAAACCACCGGCCGGGCGCCGCCCACCGCTGGTCGAGCTTGTCGAGACCCTCTCCCGGCACACCGCACCACCATCTGCCAGGTCAGCTGTGGGTGCGGAAGCCGCCGTTGCTGTAGAGCAGTTGGCCGTTGATCCAGCCGCCGGCCTCCGACATCAGGAAGCGGACCAGGTGGGCGGTGTCGCTCGGCGTACCCAGCCGTCCGGCGGGGGTTTGCGCGGTGCCCGACTCGCGGATCTCGTCGGTCATCCAGCCCGTGTCGATCGGCCCCGGATTGATCACATTGGCCCGGACGCCGCGGGCGCCCAACTCGACGCCGGCCGCCACCACGATCCTGTCGAGGGCGCCTTTGCTGGCCCCGTACGGCAGGTTGTGGGCGGTGTGATCGCTGGTCAGGGCAATGATCCGCGCTCGGACGTCGGTCGTCTGCTCGGCAGCCAGCCCGGCGGTGAATGCCTTGATCAGGAGCCAGACGGCTCGGGCGTTGACGGCGAAATGGCGGTCCCAGCTCTCCACGGTGGTGTCCAGGATCGAACTGTTCACCGATTCGCAATGCGACATCACCAGCCCATGCACAGTGCCGAGTGCCCAGGCTGCGGCGAACAGTTCGGTGGCCGCGTCGACCTCGGCAAGATCGACTTCGACGGTGTCGACCCGGGCACCGAGTTCCCGGCACTGCGCGACGATCTCGGCGGGATCATCGTCGCCGCGCTCCAAGCCGAGCCGGTCGTCGTAGGGCGCCCAGTGGCTGAGGACCAGATCCCAGCCGTCCTCGGCGAGGCCGCGGGCGATTCCGGCGCCGATCCCACGGGATCGGCCGACCCCGGTGACGACCACGATTCCGCGTCGCTGTGGCATGGGGATCTCCTTCGGTTTGGGGGTCTCGACAAGCTCGACCAGCGGTGTCCAGGTCTCGACAAGCTCGACCAACGGTGGATCGGATCTCGCAAGGTCGACCAACGGTGGACGTGGGACGAGCTCGACCCACGAGGATAGGGGGCGAGCTCGACCCGCGACGGTCAGGGTGAGCCTGCCATCACCAGCTTCAACGCCACGAATCGCACCCCGGTCGCCACCGCGTTGGCGGCGGCCAGGACGAGCAACTCGACCCAGCGGGCGGCGTCGGGAACCATCAGGTGCAGCGCGGCGAGTGAACCGCCGGTCAAACCGAGCGCGACCACGAAGGCGAGCAGGCCGGTGGCGTGGTGGGTGACCAAGCCGTCCGAGCCACGCACGCCGAAGGTGATCACCCGGTTCGCGGCGGTGTTCGCCACCGCGGTGACCGCCAGGGCGATCAGGTTCGCCGCCTGGGCGTCGAGGACGACCTGCAGCAGCAGATACAGCACCGCGTAGGCGACGGTCGAGGCCACGCCGATCGCGCCGAACCGGACCAGCTGCCCGAACAGCCCGGCCGGCACACCGGCCACCGCGCCGACCGACGGCGAGCTCATCGGCGGGCGGGCCAGTTCGGCGCGCACCGCGCCGATCGGGATCCGTCCGGTGCTCAGCCCACGCAGCAGCCGCCACACGCCGCGCAGATCCTCGGTCGCGGTGGCGACGATGTCGACGGTGCTGCCCGGGTCGTCGATCCAGTCCACCGGCACCTCGTGGATCCGCAGCCCGGACCGCTGGGCGAGCACCAGCAGTTCGGTGTCGAAGAACCAGTTGGTGTCCTCGACCAGCGGCAGCAGCCGCTGCGCCACGTCGGCCCGCATCGCCTTGAACCCGCACTGAGCATCGCTGAACGACACCGCGAGTGCACCCCGCAGGATCAGGTTGTAGGTCCGCGAAATGAACTCCCTCTTGGGCCCGCGGACCACCCGCGAACCTCTGGCCAGCCGGCTGCCGATCGCGACGTCCGAATGTCCGCTGACCAGGGCAGCGAGCAGCGGCAGCAGCGCGGTCAGGTCGGTGGACAGGTCGACGTCCATGTAGGCGACGACGTCGGCGTCACTGGCCAGCCAGGTCTGCTTCAGCGCCCGTCCGCGACCCTTGGCGTCGAGGTGCACGACGCGGACGCCGTCCAGATCGACCGACAGCCGCTGGGCGATCGCCAGGGTGTCGTCGGTGGACGCGTTGTCGGCGATGGTCACCTGGTGCCGGTAGGGCAGGGCGTCGTCCAGGAAGCCGGTGAGCCGCCGGATCGAACGCTCCAGGTCGGCTGCCTCGTTGTACACCGGGATGACGATCTCGACGCTGGCCAGCCGGGCGGGCAGCGGATGCCGCCCGCGCGTGGTGTCGTCGGCCAGGGTCATCGCGGTGCTCACTTCGCCGCCGTCAGGTCGTAGACGGTGGTGTTGCCGATCGTCGTCGCGGTGTAGTTCTGCTGCACCCAGCTGGCGATCTCGGACGCCGCCTGGCTGCCGCCGTTCTGGCCGCCGAAGTTGCCGCCGCCGATGAAGTAGTGCACCTTGCCCTGCGCCACCCACTCCTGGAACTGCGCCAGGGTCGGGGACGGGTCGGAGCCGTTGAAGCCGCCGATCGCCATCACCGGATAACCGCTGGCCAGCTGGTAGCTGGCGGCGTTCTGGGCGCCGGTGGTGGCCGCCACCCAGGTGTAGTCGGACGCGTTCGCCTGCAGTGCGGTGAGCAGTTCGGACGACACCGAGGCGCCGTTCAGCAGGCCGCCCGCGCCGCCACCCCGGCCACCGCCGAAGCCGCCCGGACGTCCACCGCCCTGGCCGCCACCGCCTTGGCCGCCACCGGGGCCACCATTGCCGCCGGCGATCCCGGTGCGGGCCGGTCCTGCGGTGACGATCGAACCGGTGTGCGGAGTGGCGGCGGTGTTCACCGAGTAGGCGGCCGGTCCGGCCAGTCCCGCGATGATGGCGGCGGAGATCGCCGCCGTCTGCAGTGCCCGCACCACGGCCCGCCCGAACAGGAACACCGCCGCGCAGCCGACCAGCACCGCGGCCGCGGCGATCGAGGTCCACAGGTAGATCCCGCCCGCGACGGAGGCCAGCGCGACGCCCCAGGCGCCGGTGGCCACCGCGGCCACGGCCAGCGCGCCGCGTCCCAGCCAGGTCCGCCGATAGGTCCAGGCAACCGCGCCGCCCAGCGCCAGGGTGCCGCCGATCGCCGGGGCCAGCGCCACCGTGTAGTAGTCGTGGTAGATGCCGGCCATGAAGCTGAACACCAGCGTGTTGATCACCAGCCAGCTGCCGAACAGCACCAACGCCGCGTTGGTACGGGTGCGATGGGTCTCGGCGCCGGCCCGGAACGTCGTCGCCCAGCCACGGCGTCCGAGCAGCACCAGCGCGGCCAGGCCGAGCAGCAGCGCCGCCGGGATCAACCACGACACCATCTCGCCCGAGACGGTGGTGAACATGCGCAGCAGGCCGAGCTGTCCCCAGCGTCCGGACGTGCCACCGACCGAGCCGGTCTCGTTGCCGTTCAACCGGCCCAGGCCGTTGTAGCCGAAGGTCAGCTCCAGGATCGAGTTGGTCTGCGAGCCGCCGATGTAGGGACGCCACGACTCCGGCACCAACTCGACGATCGCCACCCACCAGCCGAAGGCCAGCACCATGGCGCCGAACGCGGTGAGCAGGTCGACGACCTTCTTCCGCCAGGACGCCGGGGCGCCGATCGCGTAGGCCAGCACTAGCGACGGCAGGATCACGAAGGCCTGCAGCATCTTGGCCAGGAAGCCCAGCCCGATCAGGGCGCCGGCGGCCGCCAGCTTCCACCGGGACGCCGTCTCGGCGGCCCGCAGGGTCAGCGCCGCCGCGGCCACATAGCAGAACACCATCAGCGCATCCGGGTTGTTGAACCGGAACATCAGGGTGGCCGCCGGGGTGAGCGCGAAAGCCAGCGCGGCGACGATGCCCGCCCAGTGCGCACGGTGCGCCGAGCCGCCGCGGGCCAGCGAGCGCCGCACCGTGCTGTACAGGATCCAGGCGGACGCCACCCCGAGCAGCGCCTGCGGCAGCAGGATGCTCCATGAGCTCAGCCCGAAGACCCGGGCCGACAGCTCCATCAGCCACAGCGAGGCGGGCGTCTTGTCGACCGTGATCGAGTTTCCGGCGTCCAGCGAGCCGTAGAAGAACGCCGTCCAGGATTGGGTACCGGCCTGCACCGCCGCCGAGTAGAACGAATTCGCCCAGCCCGAGGCGGCCAGGTTCCAGGTGTAGAGGGCGGCCACCGCCAGCAGGGTGGCCGCCAGCGAGCCACGTCTGACCAGCGGTAGCAGCCGTTTCGAGGCGGAGCCCGATGGGCCGGCTGTCGCCGCGGCAGCCGGGGGCACGAGGGTTGTCGTCGTCATGGCCACCACGCTCGACCACGGCGCTGTTGGCCCTCTGAGGGGTGCCTGTGGGCCGCTTGTGAGGGAATTTCGCCGACGATCTAAATCGCTCGCCCATCTATGTTGCGCGTCTGACTAGATAGCCGTACCATCTACTCATGACCGAGAGCGGATGGCCCACCGAGTGGCTCAGGGGAGCGCTGGAGATGTGTGCCCTGGCTGTCATCGCCCGGGGCGAGACCTACGGCTATGCGATCGCCAGCGAACTCGCCGAGGCGGGCCTCGGCGTGGTGAAGGGCGGCACCCTCTACCCGCTGCTGGCCCGCTTCGAGCAGGCCGGGTTGGTCCGGGTCGAGTGGCGGGCCGGTGAATCCGGCCCGGGCCGCAAGTACTACGCGCTCACCGACGCCGGGCTGCTGGAACTGGACCGGCGCCGGGTGCAATGGCGTGCATTCGCCGACACCGTCACCGCCATCACCAACGAGAAGGAGTGTGTTCATGACTGAGATCCGAGGGGCCATTGCACCCCACGTGGAGCCCGGCTGGGTAGAAGCGATGCTGCTGGAGCTGCGGCTGCAGGGCGTGTCCGGCGAGCGGATCGGTGCCGCGTTGGCCGAGGTCGAGGCGCATGTCGTCGACAGCGGCGAGAGTGCGGAGGAGGCGTTCGGAGAGCCGGTTGAGTACGCCCGTTCGCTCGGCCTGCCGGCCGAGCCGGAGCAGTCGAAGGCGGCGACCCTGAAGGGCGTCGTTCCCACCCTGATCCAGCTGTTCGGCCTGGTCGCTGTCATCGCCGCCATGCCGTGGGGCCCGGACGTGGTCGGTGTCACGACGACCCTGCTGGCCGGCCTGGTCGTCGCGGCGTTGCTCCCGGTGGTCGTGGTGGCCCTCGGTGACCGGGTGCTGCGGGCGATCGTCGAGCGTCCGGTCGTGGTGTTCGGAGTCACCATGCTGGTGCTGGGTGCGGTGGCTGCCGGTCTGGTCGCTGCGGGCCGGCTCGGTCTCGACCAGGTGCTGTTCGAGGTGCCGCGGCCGGCGATGCTGGTGATCGGTCTGCTGGCCCTGCCGCTCGGCACCTGGATCGCGATCCGCTCCGATGCCACCGAGCCTGACGTGCTCAGCTCACCCGTCCCGGGCAGCGGGCTGCCGCGCCCCGGCGTCCGGCATTGGGTCTGGACGGCCCTGCCGATCCCGGTGGCGACGGTGTTCCTGGCAGTGTTGCTCTCGCTGCTCTGAGGCCCTGACAAGCCCGGGAAGCCCGTCCGGCGGCTCGTTTTGACCCATCCCCGGACGGGCGGGTAACCTAAATCGCTGTTGCGCTGTGGTCTGCCAATGCAGATCCCGCACTGCCGACAGAACAGCTACCTAATGGAAGTGGTCCACGAGCGTGTCTACGTACAGCCCCAAGTCGGGTGAAATCACCCGGAACTGGCATGTGATCGATGCCTCCGATGTCGTTCTCGGACGGCTGGCCGTCACCGCCGCCACGCTGCTGCGTGGCAAGCACAAGGCGCAGTTCGCGCCGCACGTGGACACCGGTGACTTCGTTGTCGTGGTGAACGCCTCCAAGATCGCCCTGACCGGCAACAAGCGGACGGCCAAGCTCGCGCACCGGCACTCCGGGCGTCCGGGCGGTCTCAAGTCGGTGCCCTACGGTGAGTTGCTGGAGTCCGATCCGCGCGCCGCCGTCGAGCGTGCCGTGTGGGGCATGCTGCCCAAGAACAAGCTCAGCCGTCAGCTGCTCAGCAAGCTGAAGGTGTACGCGGGCCCCGAGCACCCGCACACCGCACAGCAGCCGCAGCCGTACCAGATCACTCAGATCGCTCAGTGAGAGCCGAAGGAAGCACAGTGACCGAGACCGTGGAGACCACCACCGAGGAGTTCGCCCCGTTCACCGAGGGTGAGCGCGAGATCGCCTACCGCGCCGAGGCGGCACCGAGTTCGGCCGCTCCGGGCGAGCGCCCGGCCGTCGTCGGCCCGGCCGACGCCACCGGTCGCCGCAAGGAGGCCATCGCCCGCGTCCGGCTCACCCCGGGCACCGGCCAGTGGAAGATCAACGGCCGCGCGCTGGAGGACTACTTCCCGAACAAGCTGCACCAGCAGAC
>JBDHZN010000096.1:0-12408 GCA_039811845.1 Micropruina sp.
CGCCGTCCCCGCCCGCGCGGGGGTGAGCCCTCGGGAGCGGCAACGGACGCGCCGCGCACGCCGCCGTCCCCGCCCGCGCGGGGGTGAGCCCAGGCCTTGCACGTCCAGCCTCTTGCTGGCCGCGCCGTCCCCGCCCGCGCGGGGGTGAGCCCCGCATGCTGCCTGTGCTGCGTTGCCGCCGCTGGCCGTCCCCGCCCGCGCGGGGGTGAGCCCGACTCAGTCAGGCTTCCTGTGCTGCAGGTCTGGCCGTCCCCGCCCGCGCGGGGGTGAGCCCGGTCTCAGGGTCATCGACTCGGGCGGGAACGAGCCGTCCCCGCCCGCGCGGGGGTGAGGAGAACGAAATGCCCAAGCGTTGCACGAAGTCGGAGCCGTCCCCGCCCGCGCGGGGGTGAGCCCGGCAGCTTCCGCCCGGGCTGCAGCGGAAAAATGCCGTCCCCGCCCGCGCGGGGGTGAGCCCGACAGCCTCGCCATCACTGCCCTGCGGCTCCAGCCGTCCCCGCCCGCGCGGGGGTGAGCCCGGACCACTGCCGGATGGCACGGTGCTCGATTGCCGTCCCCGCCCGCGCGGGGGTGAGCCCGGACCACTGCCGGATGGCACGGTGCTCGATTGCCGTCCCCGCCCGCGCGGGGGTGAGCCCCTCGCCCGGAGGATGAGAAGTACCCGGTCGGAGCCGTCCCCGCCCGCGCGGGGGTGAGCCCGGCAGCATCCGCTACGACGCTGAAGAGCTGGGGCCGTCCCCGCCCGCGCGGGGGTGAGCCCCATCGCCTCCGGGTCTGCCAGCCGGCCCCGCCGCCGTCCCCGCCCGCGAGGGGGTGAGCCCGACACCCGCCTCAGTGAGGAGTCGGCGACCGTGCCGTCCCCGCCCGCGCGGGGGTGAGCCCAGCGACACGGCCGCATCATCCGCCAGGGCAACGCCGTCCCCGCCCGCGCGGGGGTGAGCCCGATGCAGGACAGCGAGCTGTACGCCGTCGCCGGCCGTCCCCGCCCGCGCGGGGGTGAGCCCACCTTGTCGACGTGGCCAACCTCGATCGCCATGCCGTCCCCGCCCGCGCGGGGGTGAGCCCAACCCAGGTGATCGGGTTGGCGCGCAGGGCAGGCCGTCCCCGCCCGCGCGGGGGTGAGCCCACGCCGACCAGCTGACTCTGCTCCCGCAGGTGAGCGCAGCTAGGCCGCCACCAATCGCGGCTTGAAAGCACTCAGACCAGCTGGGACACCCGGCCGCGGGAGACCCCGAGGATCACCGCCGTATCGGTCACCGAATAGCCCTGATCCCGCAGTTCCCTCACTACCTGCCGCGTCTGCTTCGCAGCCTCCCGAGCGGCGTCCGCGGCTTCCGCCGTTGCCCGCTTCGCGTTCGCCACGTCGTCGCCGAGCTTCCCGATCTCGGGGACGACGACAACCTCCCAGCTCGAATGATCGACGCTGGGGTCGATGGTGTCGTAGTAGTCGATGATCTGCTGGCGGGCCTTGTCGAGAGTGCGCACCTGGGTGATCGGATCGCCGTCTCGGCGCAGTTCCCAACCATCGAGCCACCGGTGAGCGGTGATGGTGATCATCGTTCCTCCTTCGATCGTTCGATGGACTGCAACGCCTTGCGGGTCAGGCCTGGGGACACGGTCCGGGTCTGGGTGATGACGACAGTCTCGGCGCCCAGCGACCACACCTCGTGATCACCCTTGCCTTGGCGGCTGACATAGCCCGCGTCCTTGAGCAGCTTGACCAGCTTGCGGTACTCCATCGGCTTCACCATGAGAGTAGTTTACCGGGGGTAGACAGTCAACGTCAAGCCCACCTAGACACCATGGGGTCGCAGTCGTCCCCGCCCGCGCGGGGGTGAGCCCGGCGACACTCTCAACGCGATCCGGTACAAGCTGCCGTCCGCGCGAGAGTGAGCCCAAAGCCCGGCCCGGCCGAGATCCCGGACGCGGGCCGTCCCCGCCCGCGCGGGGCGAGCTCGCCTTGACCCAGCTGGGTGCTTAACGCTTCCCTTTTCGGATCTGGCCCTGCTGGTAATTCAGCCACATGCCTCTGCACAACAGCGCGGCGACGAGAAGCACGAGACCAATCCCGTTGACAACAAGAAGCTCGAATGCCCATGGCCAGCCAGCCTGCAGCATCAATGCCAGAGGTGGAAGCGGAACACTGCTCAGCAACATGAGATAGAAGAGTCCATGTTCGAGGTCATCGTCCACGATCCACCTCCGTTCGACTTCATGGAGTACCGGGTTCTGTGGTAGGCCGATGGTAGTTGGTCGGCCTGTCACCTGAATGGAGCGCGGACTGGCTCTGCTCGCCCAAATAGCATGACCACCGCCCCATCATGCGACCACGTTCTCACTATCCAATGCCCGCAGTCGTCGTTGGACGCTGCGCGTCAGACCTGGCATCAGTGCGTTGCGCAGTTCGATAAGTCAGCCGGCTGCGCCGAGGGGGATGGCTCGGTTGGCTGCGTGGACGGAGGTTCTTGGAGCGACCATGCCCTCAGGGAGGAGCGAGGTACTTATGGCGTGAGTTCAGTCTTGGGCGAGTGGAACCCGAGAGCTGGCACACGTTTGGCTCTGATCTGCCTCTCGACAAGCGGTTTCACGCTCACTACCCTCAGCTTCCATGGCCCTTCCCCCGAGCGTTCCCGATTGGATGCGACCCGCGGGGCTACCCACTCACCGGATGCCGTCCGCGCAGGCGCTGCAGCGGCTGATCGCGGGTAACGGACGCCACCGGCGCGAGTACGCGGGCGAAAGCCTGGCGTCCGGCGACCAGACCCCGGCCGCGTTCCCGTTTGCGCTCGTGGTGGGTTGCCTGGAGCCGGGTGCGGCCGGTGAGGAGTTGTTCGCAGAGCGTCCGGGAGCCGTCGAGTGTGTTCGGACGGCCGGACCCAGCCTCGGGCAGGACGCGATCGCGGCCATCGAGTACGCGGCTCTGGTGCAGAACGTGGGTGTCGTACTGGTGCTCGGCCACCGGGACTGTGGTGTTGTGAGCACGGCCAGGGATGCCCGCGAAGTCGGAGGGCTCCCGCTGCCGGGTGCGTTGGCCGAGTGGGTGACCTCGGCCGCCGTGGGGAGTGCTGCGTTACCGGTCAAGGGAGTCGCCGCCGACGCCGTTACCGGGCACGTCCGGGCGTTGCGAGCCCAGCTGCGACACGTCGATTCGCTGCTCTCGCTGACCCGCAGCGGGCAGCTGAAGATCGCGGGTGGCGTGCTGGATGACGACACGCGAGGCATCGTGTTTCTTCCCGACGAGCCGGACGAGGTGGTCGAGCCGGTCGGAGTGCCGCGTCCGGATCCGACTCGGTACGGGAGCTGACGGGTTTCGAGCTCCCTGGCTTGGAGAGATCCCGGCGTTCGCCGGGATGACGGTGGGTCGCCGGGATGACGGTTTGGGTACTGCCGGCGGGATTGTCGTTTGGGTCTCGACAAGCTCGACCAACGGGGTCTCGACGTAGCTCGACCAACGGGGGTCTCGACAAGCTCGACCGGCGGGTGGCTCGGCAAGCTCGACCGGCGGGGGTCTCGACAAGCTCGACCAACGGGGTCTCGACGTAGACCGGCGGGGGTCTCGACAAGCTCGACCAGCGGAGGGTTCGACTTGGTATCGGTTTAGATGCCAGCTGATCGGGTAAGGGCCGGTCAGGTGGACGTCCGACGTCGCATTCGGCAGAGAGCCCACCGGTGGGTCGCCTTACCCACATCGCTCCACCTTGCGCACGTCGTTTCCACCGGGAGGAGGAACGATGTCCGGGATTCCGATTGGCTACCTGTTCGGTGCGCTGGTTGCGGCGACGATCGCTTATCTGGCGTTGTGGCCGAGACCGACGAATGGGCCGAGGGTAACGCCGGCGCTGGTGCTGGCGATGTCGGGGAGCGAGATTCCGTTCCTGTTTCTCGCCCTGAACCTGTTTTCTACCATCGTGGCGGTGGCCGATGGCACCATCACATCGCCGATCGCCTGGCTGGCGCTCGCACTCTCGGTTCTCGCCGTCGCGGGGCAGCTCGTTGTCATCGGGCTCGCCACCCGCACGCTGCCGGCCCTCGCCGAGGCCCTGCGCAACGTTTTCGGTACCACCCGTCTGCCGCGAAGGGCTCGCTGGCAGGACTGGCTACGGGCCGTCGTGGTGCCCCTCCATCTGCCTCGCCGCGACGTCGAGCGGATCGACGACCTGCCCTACGGTCCGCACGGGCGGGCCAACCTGCTCGACCTGTACCGGTCACGCACCCCGAGGCCGGCGAAGGGCGTCCTGATTCAGCTGCACGGCGGCGGGTTCTTCAGCGGGCACAAGAGCAAGGAGGCCCGGCTGTTGATGGAGCGGTTCGCCGCGGACGGCTGGCTGTGCCTGAGTGCCAATTATCGGCTGCGGCCGGCGGCCTTTCCCGATCAGGTGATCGACGCCAAACGGGCGATCGCTTGGGCTCGTGCCCACGCCGCTGACTACGGCGGCGACGCCGGTACGGTCGCCTTGGTGGGCGGTTCGGCCGGCTCCCACGTGGCGGTCATTTGTGCGCTTACCGGCAACGATCCGCGTTTCCAACCCGGCTTCGAGGATGCCGACACGCACGTCGCCGCGGTCATCGGCCTGTACGGCTACTACGGCCCGTCGCCCAGCCACGGCATGCCGTCGGCGCCGGAGGACTACCTGGCGTCGGCAGCGTCCGGGGTCGATCAGCGGCGCACCGACATTCCGCCGATCATGATCATTCACGGCGATCGCGATCCGATGGTCGATCCCGGGATGGCTCGTGACCTGGCCGCGTCGTTGCGGACGGCGTCCGCCGCGCCAGTGGTGTATGCGGAGCTGCCCGGTGCGCATCACACGTTGGACCGGTTCGACTCGCTGCGTTGTGCCGGCGTGGTCGACGGTGTGGAGGAGTTCCTTCGCCGCGCGCTGCACAGGAGTGCGGACGGCGTCTGAGGCTGGGCGGGAGGCTGGCGGAGAAGGGTCTCGACAAGCTCGACCAGCGGTGAGTTGGGTTCGGCAAGCTGGACCGGCGGAGGGTCAGGCGTGGTGGGCGACTGAGATCCCGGGGCGAGCCTGGGATGACGTGGCGGCTCGGCCGGCAGAGCCGTTCATTGCGACGCCGACGCCCGTTCACCAAGCGATGGGTCCAGGGACGGCCGATGGAAACCTCACGTCCCTAGCTTGCTGAGCGGCGAGCGGACACGCCCGCCGTCCTCGAAATGGAAGGCGCCCCATGGCCCTCAACACCTCCCGGCGGAACCCGCGACTGCGGCGGTTCCTCGCGACGACCGCCGTCGTCGGCGCGTCGGCGGCACTGCTCGCCCCGATCGGCGTCACGCCGGCCCAGGCCGCCGACCCGTACGTCAGCGACACCCGGCCCGACCTGGTCCCGGCGCTCAGCGGCTACAGCTCCCTGTGGCAGACGTCCGGATTGAATGACCTGCACGGCACCGTCAAGGACGGTCCGACGCTGCAGTGGAACGACCGGGTGACCAGCTGGATCAACCAGCACGCCACCAAATCGCAGCAGTTCCGCGCGCTGCAGAACGCCGCATACCTGAACTCGGACGGCAGCGGCTACGACCAGTCCATCTCGATCGCCGACGGTCTCGGACGCCAACTCGGCAGGCTGTACGCACAAGGCCGGATCAACGGCGACCTGCCCAAGGTCGCGGCGCTGATCAACAGCTCGAACGGCACCACCGGCGCCTACGTGAGCACCTCGAACGCCAAGGCTGCCTTCAGCTACCCGCGTCCGTTCCTGAACGCTGATCCGACCGCGCCGAAGGCCGACGGCGACACGGACGCCTGCGCGCCGAGCAAGGTGAACAGCTCGTCGGTGGCGCCGATCCGCAAGGGTAAGAAGTGGGCCGACGCCAAGGGCAACCTGAAGATCACCCGGGTGGCCGCAACCGTCGACACCACCCACGAGTTCGCCAGCACCAACGTCACCCTCGACCCGATCTACGGTGAGGCCGGTCTGTGCACCGGCGGCTCGTACCCGAGCGGGCACACCGCGACCGCCTACCAGGCCGGCATCACCCTCGCGACGCTGCTGCCCGAGTTGGCGCCGCAGATCCTGGCCCGGGCGTCCGAGGCCGGCAACAACCGGATCGTGCTCGGCGTCCACTACGCACTCGACATCGTCGGTGGCCGGATCTCCGGCGAGGTGGCGCTGGCCTCCCGTTGGTCGGACGCGCGGTTCCGCAAAGAGGTGCTGAACCCCGCCCGCAAGGAGCTGGTGAGCTACCTGGAGTCCAGGTGCGGTGCCAGCCTCGCCGCCTGCATCGCCAAGGACACCTCGTATGTGAACAACCCCTACGGCGGCGCCAAGATCCCCGGCGGCACCGCGCAGAAGGTGACCGACCGCAAGTCGGCGCTGAACGTGTACACCGAGCGGCTCTCGTACGGCTTCGCGTCGGTGACGTCGACCCGGCTCTCGGCGTCCGTGCCGAAGGGTGCCGAGGCACTGCTGCGAACCACCTTCCCGACGCTGACCAACAAGCAGCGCCGGCAGGTGCTGGCCCAGACCGAGATCAAGTCGGGCCATCCGCTGGACACCACGATCACCAGCAGGATCGGCACCGCCCCCGGTTCGTGGCAGCGGCTCAACCTGGCGGCGGCCATGTCGGCGACCGTCCAGGTGCGCGCCGACGGCAGCGTCAAGGTGCTCAGCGTGGGTGGCGCGGCGAAGGTCAAGCAGCCCAGGAAGTGAACCTGTAAGTAAGAGGGCCCGGCGTTCGAGAGGGCGCCGGGCCTTTCGCCATGTCCGGACGCGGTACGAAAGGACCGTCCCTCCGTGCCGTCCTCTCGCGCCAGAACCGTCCCCTTCAAGCGGTACGAAAAGAACCGTCCCCGCGTGTCAGGTGGGTTCCGACCGGCGGTGGCGGGAGGCTCCGCAGGCTGAGCGACGATGGATGGACTCGCATTGAGAACAAGAATGATTGTCATTAGGATCCTCCGGGACAGAGGAGGAAACCATGGGGCATGCCGTCCACGTCCGGCGCCTGAGCGTGCACACCGCCACCGGGACCCGGCTGGTCAGTGACATCTCGTTCACGCTCGAAGAGGCCGAACGGGTGGCGCTGGTCGGCGCGTCAGGGTCGGGAAAGTCGCTGACCGCCGCCGCGGTGCTGGGCACCCTGCCGGTGACGTTGAATGCGTCCGGTGCGATCAGCGTCTGCGGGTGTGATGTGCGGCCCGGACGGTTGCCGCGCTCGCGGACCGGGGTCGCCGCCGTCCATCAGGATCCGAGCACCGCGCTAAATCCGCTGCTCCGGGTCGGCGATCAACTCGACCTAGTGCTGCGCGCCCATGGCACCCGCGCTGCCGTTGCTACCTCGGTGGCCACGTCGCTGCTGGAGGACGTCGGGTTCGAGGACCCGGACAAGCTGCTGTGGCGCTACCCAGCCGAACTCTCCGGCGGGCAACGCCAGCGGGTCTGCCTCGCGATCGCGCTGGCCTGCCGGCCCAAGCTGCTGGTCGCCGACGAGCCCACCACGGCCCTCGATGTGGACACCCAGGAGCAGGTGCTGGACGCCATCGAGCGGGTCCGGCAGCGGCACGGCACCGCGCTGATGCTGATCACCCACGACCGCCGGGTCGCCGCGACGCGCACCGATCGTTCGATCCGGATGGCACAGGGGCAGTTGATCGACGAGACCGCGGACGTTCAGGGATGAGCGCGCAGGGGGATGCTGCTGTCGATGAGTCACGCGATCCCGGCGTTCGCCGGGATGACGGGGACTGGGACGCTCGCCGGGACGACGGTGGCCCGGGCCCTCGCGGGGATGACGGCGGCCGGGATGACGTGAGGGGCCCGGCTGGCCTGGACCGGGACGACGCGACGGGCCGCGACGAGTTAGGCGACCCACGTCGGGAGGATGCGGGTCACCGGGCCGAACTGGTCGCGGACGATCTGCACTTCACCTTTCCGCCCAGGCCGGGGTCGCCGTCCGGGCATCGGGTGCTCGACGGGATCAGCCTGCGGGTCCGCAGCGGGGAACGGGTCGGCCTGGTCGGCCGCTCCGGCTGCGGCAAGTCCACGCTGCTCCGGATTCTGCTCGGCCTGGCCGCCCCGGACGCCGGCGCCGTCCGGTTCAATGGCACCGCGATCCGGCCCGGGTCGTTGCGTTCGCTGCGCGACTACCGCCGGCATGTCCAGCTGATCCCGCAGGATCCGGCCGCCTCCCTGATCCCACGCCTGAGTGCCGAACGCAATGTGCTGGTGCCGCTGATCCGGTTGCAGGCGCCCGAGCCCCGTCTCGAGATCGCCCGTTGGGCGCTGGAGCGGGTCGGCCTCGACGAGCGGTTCTGGCGCCGCCGTCCGCACGAACTCTCCGGCGGGCAGGCGCAGCGGGTCGCGGTCGCCCGCGCACTGGCGTTGCGGCCCGCCGTGGTGCTCGCCGACGAACCGGTCAGCGGACTCGATCACGAACTGCGCGACCAGGTGCTCGACCTGCTGCACGAACTCAGCCTCGACGGGGACGCGCTGGGATCCCGGGGCAAGCCCGGGATGACGGACGCCGGTACCGGGATGACGGACGCCGGGACTGGGATGACGGACGCCGGGACCGGGACGACCGAAGCCGCAGCCGGGACGACAGGCAGTACGTCGGGGACGCCCGAGGGCGCGCCCGAGATGACAAGAGGTCTCGGCGTCCTGTTCGTCTCCCACGATCCGGAAGCGGTCACCCGGCTCTGCGACCGCACCTTGCTTCTTGCCGACGGACGGCTCACCGAGCCGTCCGCCCTTGCCACCCACTGAAAGGACGTCATGACCGACCTCAAGCCCGCTGCTGCCCGGACCTCCGGACGGCGCCCGCTGAACCGACTGCTCGCCGGCGCTGCCGGTCTGGCCTGCCTGACCCTGTTGGGTGGCTGCTTCAACGCGGCGCCCGCGCAACAGGCCAGCCAGGGCACGGGCCAGCGGATCGCCCTCGCCATGCTGCAGCCGCCTCGTTCCGGCCTGACGCCGCTCAGCGACGACGCGTTCAAACTGTCCCGCTGGGCGACCGCCGAAACCCTGATCATGCTCGACGCCAACGGCGAGGCGCAGCCCGGTTTGGCCACCGAATGGAAGCAGACCTCGCCGACCACCTGGGTGTTCACCATTCGCCAAGGGGTGAAATTCCACGACGGCACCGACCTGACCCCTGAACGGGTCGAGGCCTCCCTCGTCGCAGCCACCAAGGCCAGCCCCAAGCCGCGCATCCTGGACGGAGTCACGCTGAAGATCGCCCACGATGCGACCACGGTGACCATCACCACCGACGAACCTGACCCGCTGGTGCCGCAACGCCTCTCCAGCCCGCAGTTGGTGATCCTGGCCGCGAAGGCCTACAGCGGCAAAGCAGTCTCGCCGATCGGCACCGGCACCGGACCGTTCGAGCTGACCGCGGTCAACGGCACCAGCGGAGCCACCCTGCAGCGCTTCGACGGCTACTGGGGTGACAAGGCGCTCGCCTCGGGCATCGACGTCAACTTCGTCCCGGACGGCGCGGCGCGGGCCGCCGCCTTGCGCACCGGCACCGCGCAGGTGGTCGAGGCCGTGCCGGTCGGGCAGGCCGCCAGCGTCGACCAGAACCTGATCCACGAGGTGCCGATGCCGCGTACCAACACTTTGTACCTGAACACCAAGAAGGGTCCGTTCGCTGATCCGGCGGTGCGCGCCGCCGCCCGCGCCGCCATCGACCGAGCCCGCCTGGTCGAGACCGTCTACGAGGGCCGGGCGGACATCGCCGAGGGCCTGCTCGGACCGGCACTGCCCTGGATGGCCGGCCAGCGAAACGACGCCTACAAGGGGCTTCGCGACGGGCACCGGGCGGAACCGGCGAAGGTCGACAAGGTGAAGATCACCCTGGGAACCTTCACCGACCGGGCCGAACTGCCCGAGGTCGCGGTGCTGCTCGAACAGCAACTCGAGGCCGCCGGCTTCGAGGTGACCCAGGACGTCCGCGAGTACCAGTACATCGAGGCCGACGCGCTCGACGGCGACTTCGACGCGTTCATCCTGTCCCGGGCGACCGTGCTCGACTCGGGTGACCCGGTCGCCTACATGTACTCGGACTTCGCCTGCAAGGGTTCGTTCAACATCTCGCAGTTCTGCGACAAGGAGGTGGACGCCGCACTGAAGGACGCGGCCCAGGCCCCGGCCGGCGAGCAGCGCCGGGCCGCGATCGCCAAGGCCGAGGCACTGATTCTCGGCAACGACGCGGCGGTTCCGATGCTGCATGAGCGGGTGATCCAGGGCGAGGCGTCCGGGGTGACCGGCGTGGAACGTGACCCGCGCGAGCGTGCTCTGATCACCGCCAAGTCCACCCTCGGCGCGTGACCGAGGTCACGACTCGCCCACGGCCCCGGGCCGCCACCTCGGCGGCTCGGGCGCTGGGGCCGTGGATGATGGGTCCGGGGGCGGTCACCCTCTCCCGGGTGGTCGCCATCCTGGCGCTGGTGGTGTTCCTCGGCCTGCTGCCCTGGCTGTCCGGCAACGGCGCCGAGTACACGATTCTGCGAGCTCGCTACGCCGATCTCGAGGCGACCCCGGAAAACCTGGCGATGGTGCGCACCGAGCTCGGACTCGACCGCGGCCCGCTGGTGATCTTCGCCGACTGGCTGGGCGGGCTGTTGCGCGGCGACGCCGGCGACTCGTGGATCACCGGCACACCGGTGTTGCCCGGCGTGCTGTCCGCGCTGGGGGTCTCGCTCACCCTGATGCTGTTCGCGCTCGCCGTGGCGGTGGTGATCGCCTCGCTGATCAGCCTGCCCGCGCTGCTGGCCGGCGTCCGTGGGGTGCCGCGGCGCGACGCGGGTGCGGTGGCAGCCATGCTGACCGCACTGCCCGAGTTCGTGCTGGCCGCGCTGATGCTGCTGATCGGCGCGGTCTGGCTGGGCTGGTTCCCGCCGTACGGCTGGAACGGTCCGCTGTACGCGGTGCTGCCCGCGCTCGCCTTGGGTATGCCGGCCGGCGGCCTGGTCGGACGGCTCGTCTCGGACGCCCTCGCCGACGCCGCCGCGGAACGTTGGGTCACCACCTGGACACTGGCCGGCCTGAGTAAGGCGCGGGTGGCCGGCGGCATCGTCCGGCGGGCGCTGCCGTCCGTGCTCGGCCAGGTCGGACTGGTGCTGGTCGGGTTGACCGGGGGAGCGGTCGCCGTCGAAGAGGTCTTCGCCATCCCCGGTCTCGGCCGGGCCACCCTGGGTGCGGCCAGTTCGCAGGACCTGCCGGCTCTGCAGGCAGGTGTGCTGGCCCTGGTGCTGGTCGCGGTGGCGGCCGGCATCGCGGTCGAGATCATCCGGCGGCTGCTGCTCGGCGGTTCACTGCGGGCCGGTGCGATGGGCGTGGCCGCGGCCCCGACGGCGACGTCGCGGGCCGTCCGCTGGGTACCGATCGTCGGCGGTTCACTGGTGCTGCTGGTGGTGGTGCTCGGGCTGCCGCGCGACCCGTACACGTCCGACTACCACCGGCTGCAGCAACCGTCGCTGTCGCCCTGGCTGCCGTTCGGTGCGGACGCCAGCGGACGCGACCTGCTGGCCCGGGTGGCGCACGGCGCACTCACCACGGTGGGGACGGCGGTCGCGGTCACCCTGCTCTGCCTGGCGCTGGGACTGGCGATCGGCATGGTGCCGCGACTTTCCATCGGGCCGATTGAGGTGACCAACGCCGCGCCTCCGGTGATCGCCGGCCTGCTGGTGGCCGCCGTCTGGGGCCCGTCGGTGTTCGGCGCGGCGATCGCGGTCGCCGCGGTGAGCTGGGCGCCACTGGCCGCGCACACCTCGGCGCTGCTGCAGGAGGAACGAGCCAAACCGTATGTGGCGCTGCTGCCAGTGCTCGGCGTCAGTCGTACCCGAGTGCTGTGGCAATACCTGCTGCCCGCGGTCTCCGGGCCGGTGTTCCGGCACGCCATGCTGCGGCTGCCCGGCATCGCGCTGGCGCTGGCGTCCCTGGGCTTCCTCGGACTCGGTCCGCGGCAGCCGACGCCGGAGTGGGGTCTGGTCGTCAGCGAGGGCATCGGCTACCTGGAGCGTGCACCGTGGGCGGTGCTGGCCCCGACAGCGGCCCTGGTGGTGACGGCGATGATCGCCGTCGGGTTGGCCGCGGATCGCGACTGATGGAGGTGATCGATCCTCGTTGGTCGAGCTTGTCGAGACCTGGAGGGCAGGGGGTTTCGACAAGCTCAACCCGCAAGCGTCGACAAGCTCAACCCGCGGCGGGAGTGTTGTGGAGAATTAGCTATGCGGGTTAGGTTTTCAAGAGTCCGAGGCGACCCCCCGCCACGGACGGGTCAAAGGAGACACCATGAAATCACCCCTGCCTCGCCTCGCGATCGCTGCCTTAGGGGACGCGAAGTAATTAGGTGTGCGTGTCGGGGTGGAGGGTGTAGTTCCACTCTCCGTGCCATTCGTGGCGGGTCAGTACGCCGTCGTCGACGAGTTTCTGCATCTGCGTGTCGGG
>JBDHZN010000097.1:0-12342 GCA_039811845.1 Micropruina sp.
TTTGCGGCGGCTGTGAACGGGGCACAGTGGTGCGTCACGGTGTCGGTACCACACGAGTAGCGGCCACGCCCGGGTTACTGGGCGTTACAGTGAGCGCGGAGGATCCCCCAGGACACGGTCGTTCCATGATTGGTATCGCAACACCGCGACCGGACGAGGGCAGGCCGTCTCGTCCGTTGCGGGTGGTCCGTGCCCTGGTGCTCGTGGTCATCGGGGTCGACCTGCTCCTCGCGCTGTTTCTGACCGGGGGGAGGGCGCCCTGGCTCTATGGCGCCGTGATGACGCTCTCCGCGATCGGCGTCGCGCTCACCCTGTTCCGCCCGATGCTCGGCCTTGCGGCCTGCCTGGTGCCCATCGCCTCGGCGCTATGGGCTCCGGCCGGCCAGGACGTCGCGCCGTTGATGGTGACGACGGTGGTGCTCTGCGCCACCGCCTCGGTGCGGACCGTCTGGATCGTGATGGTCAGCTATCTGGGCTTCGCCGCCGCATCCTGGGCGTTGACGGGGCCGCAGCGCGGGATTGCTGTGCTGGTGATGCTGCTGCTGGCGGCCGCGGTCGGCCTGACCGCGCGGATGCTGCGGCGGCGCAACGAACGGATGGACCTGCGGATCCGCCGGTTGCAGGCGCAGACCCGGCGGCTGCGATCCGCCGAGCGGGCAGAACTGGCCGAGGAACTGTCTCGGCTGCTGGTCGACGGACTCCGTGACGGACAGCGCGATCTTGCCGAGGCCCGGACGGGTGCGGGCGCGACGGAACTGGGCCGCGTGCTGGAGCGGGCGGACGCAACGGCCCGCGACACTCTCGCGCAATTGCGCGGGCTGGTCTCCGCGCTCCGTGGCCGGCCCGCCGAGCCGTTCGCAGCCGGAGCATCGGCGGACCTGCTGGGAGTAGCCGAAGAGGTGGAGGACCTGCTGGTCGGACACGGCTATCCGACCACCATCGAACTACCGGCCCAGCTTCCGGGCGCCGGTGATTTCGCCCGGCAGTTGCTGGCCACCATCCTGCGAGAGGCGGGCGCGCTGCTGCTGCAGCAGGCGCCTCCCGGTGAGTCGTGCGCCGTCGTGGTGACCCTGGCGGAGGGCCGGCTCGGGGTCGAGCTGAGCCATCCGGGCCCCGGTGCCGGGAGGGTCGGGGGCCCGCTGCGGCTTGCCGAGCGGCGCGTCCTGGCCGCTGGTGGAACCTTCGAGATCGACGAGCGGGACGGTTGGCGCGTGCGGGCGTCGATGCCGGTGCTGGCCGACGCCACGGCGGAATCGTTGGCCGCACCGGCACCGGCCATGCCGGCCCACGGCTGGCGTCCGGAGTCGTGGCGGCGCGCCGGCGCGTTTGCGGTCTTGGGGGTGGCGTTGGTGATGGCGGTGCGTGCAGTCCTGGACTTATCGGCCGGCGCGGACGGCTGGGCGTGGTGGGCGGCCTGGAGCCTGGTCGGCCCCGGACTCGCGTCCCTCGCGTGGCGGCCGCGGTATGCGGTGGTGGGCATGCTCGCCGTGCTGCTGGTCAGCGTGCTCGGGGTCCAACCCTCGCTGGTGGTCGGCCAGCCCGCGCAGCTGGCGATCATGACGTTGGCGGCGATCGGCGTTGTGCATCGCGCCCGGTGGGCCTGGATCGTGACTCTCGGCTGGGCGGTCTACTGCCTGATCTGGTTCCGCAGCCCGGACCTGCGGCCGGCCGTCGACGGATTGTTCTACCCGATCGCCGGCGCGATGGTGGGCCTGGCTGCCCAACATTTCCAGCGGCTGGTGAACTCCTCCGATCGTCGGCTGCGGTCGGCTGCCAGCCAGCATGATGCGGCTCGCGACGACGTGCGCCGCGTGCTGGCCGGCGAACTGCACGACATCGTCGCGCACCAGCTGTCACTGATCACCATGCAGGCCGGCGCGTACCGGGGTGAGACGGACCCGGCCGTGCTGCGGGTGGGCATCGACCGGGTCGCCGCGATCAACGCGTCGGCGCGGGCCGACCTGGCCCTGCTGCTGCACGTGATGCGGGCACCGATGTCCGCCCAGCCGGACCCCGACGCCGGCTGGCTGAGCCCCACCGCCGCGGTGAAGGCGGCGGTCGGCACCCTGGGGGAGGCGGGACACCGGGTCCGCACGCAGGTCGATCCAACGGTCGACGCTGCCGACCCGACCACCCGCAAGACGGCCACCCGGATCGTCCGTGAGGCGACCACCAACATCCTGCGCTATGCCCCGCCCGGCGCGGAGTGTTCGATCCGGGTCGTGACCAGCGGTGACCAGCTCGAGCTCACCATCGAGAACCCGTTGCCGGATCGGCCGCGGCTCTCTCCGCATTCCACCGGTCTGGGCCTGATCGGGCTGGACGAGCGGGCCAGGATCACCGGCGGCACCTTCGCGGCCGGGCCGGCCGGCGGGCGTTGGCAGCTGGTGGCGCAGCTACCGCTGAGGCCCCAGGTCGACCTGCGGCCACGCGCCGAGGACGAGCATCAGTTCGACGTCGAGGACAGCGTGTCGGGGTCGACGATGCCCAGCTGGATTCCGCGGATCAGGATCTGAGTCCGGGCGCGGATGCCCCATTTGTCGCCGATCCGGGCCACATACTGCTTCACCGAACCTTCCGAAAGATGCATCCGGGTGGCGATCTGGGCGTTGCTGAGTCCGTGCGCCAGCCAGCGGACCAGTTCCACCTCGCGTGGAGTCAGGGTGTGGCCGGCGAGTTCGGGCGCGGCCGTCACGGTGGAGACCAGTTCGCGGCGCACCGCCGAGGACAGCGGCATCTCGCCGGCGATCGCCTGGCGCAACGCGACCGCGATGCCGGTGGCGTTGACCCCCTTCACCAGATAACCGGACGCCCCGGCGCGCAGCGCGGCCACCAGATGATCGCGGGTGCTGAAGGTGGTCATCACCACGACGGTGGCGTCCGGCCAGCGGCCGCACAGCTCACGGGTCGCGTCGACACCAGACACGACCGGCATCTGCAGATCCATCAGGACGGCGTCCGGCCGGATGTTGGCGTAAGCGGCGGCGACTTCCGAGCCGTCGGACGCCTCGCCGACCAGGACCACCGCAGGATGCCGAGCGAACATCGTCCGGTACGCCTGGCGCACCGCGGCGTCGTCGTCGACGACGAGCAGGCGGATCCGGGCTCCCATCCGGGCAGACTATCTCGCGCCGGCTGTCGGCCATGGGTGACGTAGGGTCGGGAAGATGTTCGACCACACGCGGGTGATCCGCACCGAGACCGAGCGCTTCGCCGAGGCGGTGCTGGCCGCCGATCCGGACGCGGTCGTGCCCAGTTGCCCGGAATGGACCGCCGCCGACCTGCTCTGGCATCTGACCAAGGTGCATGCGTTCTGGGCACGCATCCTGGCCTCGGGCGCGCAGAGCGACGAGGATTCCGAGGCGATCGAGGACGAGGGGCCCGAGCGGCCGGACGGTGTCGAAGCCACGGCTGTGCTGCTCCGAGCCGAAACCGACGCCCTGCTCGAACAGCTCGACAAGCGGGTCGACGAGCAGCCCGCCTGGACGTGGTTCACCACCGACCAGACCGTCGGTTTCACCCGCCGGATGCAGGTGCACGAGGCGGTGATGCACCGGATCGACGCCGAACTGGTCGCCGGCCGGACGCCGACACCCATCGACGCCGAGGTGGCCGCCGACGGCGTGCTGCACGCGGTCGACGTGATGTTCGCCTGGTGGGGCACGCAGCCGGGGTTCGAGTTCGTGCCCTCCGATCATGTGGTCGCGCTGACCCTCAGTGACGCGGAACGGACCGTGCTGGTCCGCCCCGGACGCTGGCGTGGCGTCGGTCAGTCCGGCAAGAGCTACGACGAGCCCGGCATGCTGCGGATCACCGACCTGCCGCCCACCGCGGGACTCGCCGGTACGTCCGAGGAACTCGACCGCTGGCTGTGGGGACGCGGCCCCGAACCCGAAGCAGACGGCGACCAGGCCGCCCTGGACGCTGTCCGTTCCGTGCAGGCGGCGGGCATCCAGTAGCGCAGCGGACTCTCGCTGGTTGAGCTTGTCGAAACCAAGGCGTCGGGGTCTCGACAAGCTCGACCAACGGTGGTCCAGTCGCAGCACTATTCGTCATCCCGGGCTTGCCCCGGGATCTCGGCTCACAGCGTTCCAGCGAGCGGAGATCCCGGCGTTCGCCGGGATGACGAAAACGCCTAGTCGCGCGGCACCCCCCAGGTCGAGACACCTAGTCGCGCGGCACTTGACGCAGCTCCGCGAACGGTCGTGGCGCACCGTCCCGCAACACTGAGGATGGTGACTCGCTGTGCTTGGCCGGCTCGAGCAGCGTCCCTAGTTCGTCGAAGAACCCGGAAGTCTCGGGTCGATACCAGTAGACGGCCGGATCAGCTGCGTCCGCGGTTGCCTCGGCAGGATTCGGGTCGGCGTTGCCGGTCAGCTGATCCCGGATCGCGTCCAGCACGTCCCACGGCTCACCCGCGCCAGGGGCGGGAATCAGCCGGGCGTAGGCCTGCTCGCGTAGAGACACCCGCAGCCGGTCCGAGAAGCCGGCCAGGCTCTCGGCGGCCACCCGTAGCCGCAGCCATTGCTGCCGTTCCCATTGCGCGTCGGAGGCAAACCTGCGCCGCAACCGCATGCCGGCGACCACCCCACGCAGGGCGAGCGAGGCGATGTCGTCGGTGGTCATGAACAGGTTGTTGCCGCCCTCGTAGCTGCGCTGCCGGACCACCGCGATGCGGGCCTGGAAGGCCGGCATCCACAGCTGCGCGGTGTCGCGCCATTGCAGGCCGGTGCCGATCACCGCAGCCAGGAAGCTGCTCATCGCCCTACCCAGCGGGGTGCCCAGTTCCTTGGCCGCGCCGGCGTCGCCGAGCAGGTAGACGTCCTGGTGGCCGGCGCCGGCCGGATGGTTGCCCAGGTCGATGCCGACCGTCGGCCACAGCGGCAGCGGCGAGTCGAACAGGTGGATCGGAAAGTTGGAGGTGACGCCGCCGTCGGTCAGCCACAACTCCTGAGCGACCTGAGCGGCGCCGTCCGCGCCCGGCCAGCGCAACTCGGTGGCGCCCCGGCCGAGCCGGGCACCGAACTCGGTGCGCACCGGTGTCGAGCCTTCGCGCAACTCGTAGAGTCGGACGGCCTGGAACAGACCCGGCAGGGCGAGCGAGGCGCGGGTGGCGAACACCACCGGCAGATCCCAGGGCTGCGGGAACGGGTAGAGGCTGAGCTCGGCGCCGGTGGCCAGGGCGCGCACCCGCAGCGGGCCGGCGCCGTCGGTCATCGCCGCGATCACCCGGGCGGGGATCAGGCCGGCCAGGTCATCCGGGTCGAACCAGAGTTGTTCGCCGGGAGATTCCACGGGCGGCAGCGGGAACCGGTACGGGGCGTGCCGGATCAGCTCGGTGCTCATCAGTTCGAGGTTGATCGAGCGCAGCCGGGCGGTCGTGGCGGCGCGGCGTCCGCTGCCGTCCGGGTCGCCGGGGGTGTAGTCGCCGCCGGTCCACAGGTGCCCGAACCGCAGCACCTCGTCGGCGTCGAAACCGGCCAGATCGGCCATCGCCCCGGTTAGCCAGTCGGTCAGGTTCGCTTCGACGGTGGTGTCCGGCAAGACACCGGTGGCGCTGTCCACCAGCCGGGTCAGCCGGCCACGCCAGCTGCCGGCGTCCGTGGCCTGCCCGGAGCCGCCGATCAGGCCGAACCGGTGGTCCTTGGCGGTGCTGGAGAACCACACCAGGCCGATGCCGAAGCCGATCAGCACGAAGGCCATCTCGGCGACCAGGAAGATCAACGAGATCAGCAGGCCCACCCAGCCCAGCGCGTAGTGGGCGGCCAGCACCCAGGCCAGCGCGCAGACGACGACCAGGCTCATCATCCGTAGCCAGGGACGCCGCTCGGCCGGCGGCAGCGGCACCGGAACGGGTTCCTCGAAGCCGCTGGGCGGCTGGGACGGCGTCCGCTGCGGCCGGGTGAACCACAGCGCCACCAGCGGAATCGCCCACCCGAACGCGAGCCAGAGCAGCAGCACCGACCACCAGTAGTTGCCGACGCTCAGCCAGCCGCCGCCCCACTGCCAGGGGCCTGCTGCCGACAGAGCCAACGGTGCCAGCACGAACGGCACCAGGGTGAGGGCCAGCGCCTTCACGTCCAGACTGACCAGCAACAGCAGGGCACCGCGGACGAACTGGCCGCGCATCGCCGCGGCCAGCACCCGAAACAGCGGCAGGCCGGCGAGGGTGGGTTTGAACAACTGGACCAGCCGGAACTCCTGGGGTCCGTTCGGGCGGTCCCGCTGGGTGAGCCAGGCCAGAACGTCGGAGAGCCCGGCGAAGCCCTGCCGCAGCCGACCCTGGGCGATCTGCTCGGCGTGCCGGGTGTCGTCCCGGACGGCGCCGGTGGCGCGCCGCGTCCGGCCCAGTTCGGCGGCGGCGGCCAGCGAGGCAGCGATGGCCCCGGCGGAGGCACCGCCCAAGTTGCGGAAGCGGAAGTGGCGGGCCAGTTCGCACAACGCCAGCGGGTAGATCACGCCGCTGGTGGTGCCGCCCTTCATGGTGACGTCGAGGCTGCGCCGGCAGTACTCCTGCTGCTCGGCGGTGAACGGCGCCGTGCCGCCGCTGGTGTCGAGCACCAGGCCGGGCGATTCGTGCAACCGCGCGCCGGGGACGGCGTCGACGAGGTCGTAGGCGTCCGCCTGCTGCAGCGGTGGCTGTGGCTGCTGCTCGTGCCACAGCCAGCCGTCCGGCTCGCGGATCTCGTAGCCGAGGTAGTCCACCAGTTCCGCGGGACGGTCGTGGTGTCCCTGGGTGAGCACGGTGGACAGGACGTCGATCGCGGCGTCGTTGCGTGGAACGGGCATGACTCCTCCAGCCGTCAGGACGGACACGGTGAGGAGGCCGTGGCCGCCTGAGTTAATACTCTCGCGGGCACGGCAGGATGGACCCCATGACTTCCGCCCAATCCGATGCGACCCTGCCCGCCGGCGCTCAGCGCGTCTCCGAACGGCTCACCGAACTCGGCCACCCCCATGCCCCGCGGATGCTGGCCGACTCGGCGCGCACCGCCCAGGACGCCGCGGACGCGCTGGGCGTCCAGCTCGGCCAGATAGTGAAGAGCATCATCTTCCGGCGACGCTCCGACGACGCCGCGGTGCTGGTGATGACCTCGGGCGACCGCCGGGTCGACGAGACCAAGGTGGCGATGAAGGTCGGCGAGCTGACCCGGGCGGACGCCCGCTTCGTGAAGGACTCCACCGGTTTCTCGATCGGGGGAGTGTCGCCGGTGGCGCACGCCACGCCGAGCGTCGAACTGATCGACACCGAGCTGTTCCGGTTCGACGTGATCTGGGCTGCTGCGGGTCACCCGCATGCCGTATTCCAGCTCACCCCCGACGACCTGGTCCGGCTGACCGGAGCCCCGGTCGCCGACGTCACCGCGTGAGCGAAGCGGGGACGAGCGGTAGTTCGACGGCGGCGATGAACCGGTCCTGATCGACGGTGACGGTGAGCCGTCCCGCCATCAGGGCGGTGAGCCGGTCGGCGATGAACAGGTCGAGCCCGCTGCCGTCGCCGTGTCGGGAGGTGTCGCCGCGGACGAACTGCGCGGTCAGCTCGGCGGGCCGCACCAGCAGCGGTTCGCTGGTCCGGTTGCTGATCCGCAACCGGAGCCCGTGTGGTGCCCGGTCCAGGTCGGCATGCACACAGCTGCCGGGGGCGGCGTACTTGGCGGCGTTGCCGATCAGGTTCTCCAGCACCCGGTACAGATGTTCGCCGTCGGCCAGCACGACATCGGTCGCCGGCGGCGGGCCGACCCAGGTCAGCCGCCGGGCGTTCAGGGCGTCGTCGAAGTCGCCGGCCACCTGGCTGACGATCTCGGAGATGCCGATCGGTTGCAGCCGCACCGGCAGGTTGCCGGCGCTGGCCCGTGAGGCGTCCAGCAGATCGCCGATCAGTCCCTTGAGCCGGTCGGCCTTGCGGGTCAGCACCCCGGTGTATTCGGTCAGCCGCGGTTCGGGCAGTTCGAGCTTGGCGATCAGGTCGACGTAGCTGACGATCGAGGTCAGCGGCGTGCGCAGGTCGTGGGTGAGGTTGGTGATCAGCTCGGCGCGGAACCGTTCCTCGCGCAGCCGGGCCTCCACCGCGGCCTCCTTGGCCGCCGTGATCGACAAGATGCTGCGGCAGAGCACCGCCACCGCGACCAGGGTGAGGCCGGCCAGGCCGACCTTGGTGCCCCATTCCCCGATCAGCCACCACACCAGCGACAGATCCCTGTAGGGACCGGAGCGAACGGCAGCCTGGACAGCGGATTGGGCGCCGGTGACCAGCACGAAGGTCGCGATCGCCACCACGGCCAGCACGAAGATGCCGGCGAACTGGTTGAGCGGCAGGGTACGGAAGACCTTGGGCCAGAAGATGGTGTCCGACAGGGTGCCGGCCCGGAGCCGCACCAGGATGGTTGCCCACAGGTAGCAGCCGGACGCCGCCAGCACGGCCAGGCAGATCAGGTGCCAGTTCCACAGACCGCGACCCTTCTCGAAGAAGCCGGCGACCAGGGACCAGACGGCCACCTCGCCGATCACCACGAAGAACCAGTCCAGCCGGTGGATCCGCTGTCGCGCCATCCGGTGCGCGCCGAGCAGGCAGGACAACGTGGCCAGCGTCGCCGCCACGAGCAGCAGTACCGTCGTGACACGGGGGTCCGGAAGGAACGGCGCGACACCGAACCGGCGTCCGTAGTAGCGGAACGGTTCGACCTGCTCGTACAGCGTCGCGATCAGTCCCAACGACGTACCCGCGAACGCGACTGCGGCGAACCACGACGACCCGATCGCCCGCTTCATGGCAGCGCCACCACCTTGTAGCCGAGGCCGTGCACGACGCGCAGATAGCGAGGACGGCTGGGGTCGGCCTCGATCTTCTCGCGGATGTGCCGGACGTGCACCGCCACCGTCCGGCCGGGGTCGTAGGCCGGTTCGCGCCACACCGCCTCGTAGATCTGGGCCGAGGAGAACACCCGGTCCTGGTTCGCGATCAGATGCCGCAGAATGCCGAACTCCAACGCGGTCAGCGTCACCGGGGCACCGTTCACCTGGACAGCTTTGCGGTCGTCGTCCAACTCCAGCGCGCCGGTGCGCCAGACCCGTCCGGGGTCATCGGACGGCAACCCGCCGAGACGCGTGTAGCGGCGCAGCGCGGAGCGGATGCGGGCGAACAGTTCGGCCGGCGAGAACGGCTTCACGATGTAGTCGTCGGCGCCGGCATGCAGGCCGAGGATGCGGTCGGACTCCTCGCCCTTGGCGGACACGAAGATGATCGGCACATTGGATTCCTGCCGGATTCGGTCGGCGGCGCCGATGCCGTCCAGGCCGGGCATCATCACGTCGAGCAGCACCAGGTGAACGGTGTGGGAGCGCACTGTTGCGAGCGCTTCGGCACCGTCGGACGCCTCCAGCACCTCGTAGCCTTCGCCGGTCAGGTAGATCCGCAGCGCACGGACGATGTCGGCGTCATCGTCGCAGACCAGGATGGTGTGCCCGGTCGTTCGGGTGTCGTCGTTCATGACCGCCTCACGTACTCCTCCAGCACCAGACCCTGATCGTGGCATGTCCGGGCCACCGGACGGCCGACATAGCGGTAGTGCCACGGCTCGTAGGCGATCCCGGTCAGTTCCTCCTTGTCCGGTGGGTAGCGCAGGATGAACCCGTATCGCCAGGCGTTGCCGGCCAGCCAGCGACCGGCCCGGCTGTCGCCGAACTCGCCGTCGCCCACCCGCAGGTCAGCCAGATCCACCGCCCAACCGGTCTGATGCTCGCTGTGCCCGGGGCGCTGCACGTATGACTTGTCCTCGGCACGCTTCCATAGGGCCCGTTGCTCGGCGGCCGTGCGATAGCCGCTGGCCACATACAGCCTGGTCAGTCCCGCTTTCCGAGCGGCGGCGAAGAGTGAGCGCAGCGGCTCGGCGACCTCGGCCGCAACCTTCACCCGAGAACCGGACGCCGGAACCGTGCCGGCCAGTGTGACCAGTTTCGGCGTCCGGAAGTCATCGGGCAGCGGATGCTCGGCGTTGACCAGCAACACCGTCGGATGGTCGGTGTCCCGGTTCCGGCTGCCCGGACCGCGTGCCTCGCCCGTCGGCGCCCACAATCCCGCCAGCCAGCCCATCACCAGTGCCACCACGGCCAGCAGGGTCAGGCAGGCCAGCGTCCTCACCTGCCGCACCCGGCGGATGTCCCGAACTCCGATCGTCATGGCGATGATCGTTCCGGGCGCGGGTTAAGCGGCCCGAAGCCGGAGTGTTCTTAAGGTTTGATCAAGGATGCGCTGACCAGAACCCCTCCATCGTCATCCCGGACTTGCTCCGGGATCTCCCCCGACTGAGATCCCGGGTCGGTGCCCGGGATGACGTGAATGATCAGGCCTTCCGAATGAACCGATCGCGCGATCGACCACAGCTTTCGGGTTCCGTGCACTGCTTTCGGCATATATCCCGAAAGCAGTGGCGGTTCCCGCCAGTAGTGATGGATCGCGCGACCGACGGTCTGTGGCCCCGGGGTCCGAGCAAGAACTCTCGAAGTCTCACAGGGGCGCTATGCAGACGACGGCAGCCCGAACTGCTGCAGGGCTGGTTGAGCTTGTCGCCGAATCGGAACGCATGAATGCCTGTAGCCGTAGCGAAGCCCTTATAGAGCCTTGATCATCACCACGGTGGGTCCGTCCCAATCCAGTCCATCGAATTCATGCATTGGTGAAAATCCGACGGCACGGTAGAAGGTGCGTGTCTCGGCATAGCCCTCGTGTGGGTAGGAGGGACCGACGGTGTGCACTTCGAGGAACTTGCAGCCATCGGCTCGCAACTGGTGCTCAACCGCCTCGACCAGGGCTCGACCAGCTAACGTATTCCGGTGAGAGGCGTGCACCGCGATCAGGGTCAGTTCGGCGGACTCCGGGAAGTGTCGGTCGACCAGTGCCGCTCCGATGACCTCGTTGCCCTCGAGGGCGAGAAAGGACTCGAGGGTTTCCGCCTTCGTCACATAGTCGAGAACTGCCTCCTCGATCCCGAACCAGTCGGGAAGCGAACGCAGCACCCGCTCCACGGCGTCGGGGGCATGTCGTCGCTCAACGACGGCGGTCACTCGGTCAGCCTTCCACCCAGAGACAGAACGGGTGTCCGGCCGGGTCGAGGCAGACCCGGACGTTCGCCTGCGGCTGGTAGCGGGCCATTCGGGCGCCGCACTGCCGGGCGTGCTGCAGCCCGGCCTGGAGGTCGTCGACCTGGATCTCCAGATGCACCTGCATCTGCTGGTCGCCGGGGGCGCCCGGCCAGGTCGGCCGGACGTGGTTCTTCTCCAGCTGGCAGGCGATTCCGATGCCGCCGTCCGGGTTCCGCACACCGATCCAGGTCGGGTCGTCGATGGGTCCCAGCGTCCAGCCCAGCAGGCGCGCATAGAAGCGCGCCAACGACACCGGGTCGGGCGCGCCCAGTGTGATCGTGGTCAGACGAATCCCCTGCATGGGCCAACCTTCCCACGGCTCAGACGTGGATCAACAGTTCCCCGTGCAGCAGGCTGATCCAGCCATCGTCATCGGCGGCCCAGTCCCGCCAGGCCTGAGCGATGGTCTCCAACTCGTCGGCGTCGGCCAGCCCGGACGCCACCAGTTGCGTCGCGATCGCCGAGTGCAGAATGCGGTCGGCCCAGCCCTCACCCCAGGCCGCCCGGGATTCCGGGTCGGCATAACACCAGGTGCTCGAGGTGACGGTGACGTCGTGGCAGCCGGCGGCGTGCGCCCAGCTGAGCAGGCGACGTCCGGCGTCGGGTTCGCCGCCGTTGGCCCGGGCGGCGACGCTGTACAGCTCGAGCCAGCGATCCAGGCCCGGGTTCTCCGGGAACCAGGTGAAGGCCCCGTAGTCGCCGTCCCGGACCGCGACCACACCGCCCGGACGGCACACCCGCACCATCTCGCGCAACGCCTGGACGGGGTCGGCCAGGTGCTGCAGCACCTGATGGGCGTGCACCACGTCGAAGGAGTCGTCCGGCAGGTCGAGGGCGTGCACGTCGCCGACCAGGTAGTCGACGTTGTCGACGCCGCCGGCTGTCACCCCGGCACGGGTGAGCGCCAGGACCTCGTCGGAGGTCTCCAGCGCGATGACACGGCCGGGTGCGACCAGCCGGGCCAGGTCGGCGGTGATGGTGCCCGGACCGCTGCCGATGTCGAGCAGCGACTGCCCGGATGAGAGTGCGCCCAGCAGATAGGCCGCCGAATTCGCGGCGGTGCGGGTGCGGTGGGAACGCAGCACGCTCTCGGCGTGCCCGTGGGTATAGGCAGGTGCCATAGCCGCGGACGCTACACCCGCCGGTTTCCGCTCTCCCTGCAATTCCAAGCTATAACCCATCGGGGGGCTTGCCGCAAGACCC
>JBDHZN010000098.1:0-12293 GCA_039811845.1 Micropruina sp.
CCGGTACAGCCGGGTGATCTGCCGGGCCGGATGCAGGTCGGCCCAGTCCAGGACGCCGAGGGCGTGGAACTCGCCGACCAGCCCGGACGCGGCGATCGACAATGCCGGATCGGTCACTTCTCGACACCTCCCAGCCGTCGGGACAGTTCTTCCACCAGACCCGCCGGCGGTTGCCAGGCGAACACCCCGGTGTCCGGCCCTGAGGTCGGCCCACCCATGCCGCGCACGAACAGGTAGAGCACTCCGCCCAGGTGTACCTCGGGGCGATAGCCGTCGAGGCGTCCGGCCAGGAAGCGGTGCAGCGCGACGCAGTACAACAACGCTTGCAACGGGTAGTGGGAGGCACACATGGCGGCGACCATCGGCCCCTGCGCGTAGTGACCCAGGGTGAGTTCCTCACCGCCCAGCCGGTTGGTCTTGTAGTCGACGACCACGAACCGCGGCTCGGCCGGCGCACCTACCCGGAACACGGCATCGATGCTGCCGGTCAGGAACCCCTTCAACGGCTGGACGGCCAGGGCCGGGTCGGCGAGTAAGGCCGGGTAGCCGACCAGCGGATCGTCGGGGGACAGCTGGGCGCGCATCAGCTCGGCCAGATCGCCCAGGGTGAAGGCGGTGCTCGGCGCCATCGGCAAGTCGAAGTTGAGCTCTGCCAGCCGGTCGCCGACCGGCAACTGGGCGAGACTGCGGTCGTCGGTCAGCGGCCCCAGCGGGGTCATGAAGGCCGGCACCAGGGCGTCCGCCAGCCCGGCCGGGGTGACGCCGGGCAACGGGAAGCGGGGTAGCCACTCCGCGGCGGCCGTACGGAGCCTGGCTCGCAGGGCGTCTTCGTTGGGTCCCGGATCGACCTGCTCGAACAGTGCGTGCACCAGGGTGCCGAACTGGGTGCCGCCCGGCAGATCGCTCATCGGCGAAGGTGCGGTATCGAACGCCGACGGCACGATCGATTCGGTTTGCTCCGGTTCGTCGGCCAGCAGCGGCGCCTCGGCATGCACCCCGGCGGTCAGCCCCGAGTAGGAGGTTCGGCGCCAGTCCGGGTCGACGGTGCGGTCGAAGCTCAGTGCGCGCAGCATCGGAACCGAGCCGGTGTCGCCGCGCAGCAGTGCGGGCGCGTCGGGCTCGACGGGCTGCACCGCCACCGCCCGGGCCTCGCGTACCCACGGCAGGTCGGCGGGGGAGAGGCTGCCCGGTGTGCGATCGAGCGGGTAGCCGGCCGCCGGCGCTGCCGGCAGCCGCTCACGGTCCCGGTAGAGCACCCGCTGCAACGCGGAGCGGGGAGTGTGCGGGGTACGCGCCCACCAGGCGATCACCTGGGACCGGGCCCGGGTGAACGCGACGTACAGCAGCCGCAACGCCTCCTCGGCATCCTCGGTCTGGCTGCGTCGCCAGCGCTGACTCCGGCCGGAGGCGTCCCGGCCGCCCAGGTCGAGCACGGCGCGTCCGCCCTCATGCAGCAGCAGGCCGCGGCCGTCGTCGTCGCCGCCCGGGCTGGTCCACAGGTCGGGCAGCAGCACGATCGGGTACTGCAGCCCCTTCGCGCCGTGCACGGTCTTCACCTGGACCGCCTCGGCATCGGTCTCCAGCCGCCGGGTGCGTTCGTCGTCGACGGTTTTCGTCCGTTCGTTCTGCAGCCATTCCGCCAGCCAGGCCGCGCTGGGCCGGGTGTGCCCGGACGCCTCGTGCAGCACCTCGGCGAGATGCCGGAAGTCGGTCATCATGCGTTCGCCGTCGGGCCGGGACAGTACCCGTTCGATGAACGTGGTCTCGGCACTGATCGAGGCGAACAGGGCGGCCACCCCGGCCCGGTTCAGGGTGCGCTCCCACTGCCGCAGCATCGCCGTCCAGTCGGCGAGTTGCCCGTCGTCGGCGCTCGCCAGGTCGCCCAGGGTGAGTCCGAAGAAGGCGCTGATCAGGGCGTGGCGCACCTCGTTGCGGCGCTGCGAGGCGAGTGCCTGCAGCAGCACCAGCCAGTCGTCGGCGGCCGGTGAGCCGTAGATACTGTCCGAGCCGCTCAACGCGACCGGGACGCCGGCGGCGCGCAGCGCGGCCGCGGTCCGGGCGGCACCTCGGTTGGTGCGCACCAGGATGGCGATGTCGCCCGGTTGCACCGCGCGCCAACCGCCGCCGTCGGCGAGTTCGGTGTGGTCGAGGATGCGGCGCACCTGGGCCACCAGGTCGGCCCGGACGCGTTCGTGCCCTTGCCAGGGCCGGATCTCGTCATCCAGCGTGCGCAGCACGACGGGGGCGATCGAACCGCCGGCCGAGCGGACGCCGCACCCGCCTCGATGCGCCGTCACCGGATGCACCTCGATCGACTCGCCCAGCTGGAGGCCCTCGAACAGCTCGCCGAGACCCTGCACCAGGGCGGCATCGCTGCGGTGGTTCACCCCCAGCGAGAAGCGATCGGCAGCGGTGGTCACCGCCGTGGTGTACGCGGCGATGTCGGCGCCCCGGAAGGTGTAGATGGCCTGCTTCGGATCGCCGATCAGCACCATTCGGCGATGGCCGTCGAAGAGGCGCTGCAGAATCTCCCACTGCACCGGGTCGGTGTCCTGGAACTCGTCGACCAGGACGGCGTCGAAGCGGCTGCGGAGCCGTTCACAACTGGTCTCGCCGGTCTTCTCGTCGGCCAGGGTGTCGCGCAGCCGCACCAGCTGGTCGTCGAAGGTGAGCACGCCGAGCTGCCGGCGCCGCTCGGCGGCGACCTTCCGGACGCGTTGCGCGAAGCCGACACGTTCGGCCACCCGCCCGTCGGCGTCGGTCGGCACGATCGGCCGCAACACGTGCGACACCGCATCGCCGGCCAAACTCATCGCGCCGCGGACCAGCACGCCGTTGCGCTTCTCGTCACCGAGCGGGAACGGTGGTTCGCGGGAGTCGAACGCGTACCGGTTCAGATAGAGGTCGTGGGCCACCTCGCGCACCAACGGACCCAGATCGGGGACGACCCGTCCGGACGGGTCAGCACAGGCCAGGATGCCGAGCTGGGCGTACATGGCGGCGCAGAACTCGTGGATGGTCATCACCCGGGCGCCGTCGAAGGTGGCGAGGGCGGCGGACAGCCGCTCGCGCGGCTCGCCCGGCTCAAGTTCGGCCAGGGTCTCCAGCAGGTGGCTACGGATCCTGGCCCGCAGCTCGCGGGTGGCGTTGCGTCCGAAGGTGACCATCAGCAGCCGGTCGAGGCTGGTCACACCCTCGGCCAGCAACCGGACGGCGAGCGTCGCCACGGCATGGGTCTTGCCGGTGCCTGCGGACGCCTCCAGCACGGTGGTGCCCTGGGGCAGCGGAGCCTCGGGATCGAATTCGGCGTATCCGTTCATCGCACTGGCACCGCCTCGTGGCTGGCGATCGGTTCCCAGATCAGCCGGGCGGCGGCGCTGGCCAACACCGACTCGGCGGGCTGGTCGAGATCGTCGGCGACGGTCGGCACCGCCAGCAGGTCCTCGGCCTCGGGATAGAACTGTTGCCATTGCGGGTTGCGGTCGTCGCGGTAGGCGAACTGCAGATCGCGCAACTCGGCGAACGGATCCTTGCCGTCGGCCAGCATGGTGGCCAGCTTGGCGCCGAACCGCAACGGCAACGGCAGCGGGGCGTCGAGGCCGAGGCGATAGAGCCGCACCCAGCGGCAGAGCAGTTCGTGGGCGGACGCCGGGTCGGGACCGCGCCACACTCGCCGGCCGCCGCGTCCGACCAGGATGGCCTGCCACGGGCCGTCGGCACTCGCGGAGAGGGCCAACAACTGCAGCCAGAGCCCGACCGAGCGGGATTCCGAGGGCCGCGAAAAGGTGGCCTGCAGCACCAGATCACGCTGGCTGGCCACCCGGCCGGTGAGCCGGACCGGGCCGCAGTCCACCGCGATGTCGTGGTGCCGGACCGGCGCACCGGCAGCCTCTGGAAGCGATTCGACGATCGGCCGCAGCTGGCCGGCCACCCCGTCGAGAACCCGGGTGCCGAGCGCGCCCGGCGGCACCGCTCCGCGCAGCCATTCGGCACGCACCGCCTCGTCCAGCGGCCGCCCCGACCGGACCAGGCCCAACAGCCGTTCGCCGACCTTCCAGCGGTCGATGAAGCCGAGTTCGATCGGGATCTCGTCGGAGGGCGGGTCGGCCTGCCAGTAACTCAGCCCGCAGCGTTCCCGTAGGAAGTGCCGGACCGGATCGCGGACGAAGGCGACCAGGTCGTCCAGGCCGAGCTCGGTGAGCGGTGCGGCGGACGGGATGGGCTGGCCCGGATCGGGCAGCCGGCGCGGACCGGTGACTGCGAGGGCCCCTCGCAGGCCGGCCGGGTCGTAGCTGCGTGGCCGGTCACCGGCGAACAGGGTCGGGCTGAACGGCTGCAGCGGGTGCGGCCGTTCGGCGACGCCCGCCTGGCGCACCAGGTCGATCAGGTCGGCCAGGGCCGCCGGCGGCGGGATTTCTTCGTTGGTCTGTGCCGAGCGTGCCTGATGCACGACAACCACGGCGTCGCCGGCGGCCATGATCGCCTCGGCCAGCGCTTGGCGGTCCTCAGCGGGCGGATCGGGCTCGCCGGCGTGTGGCGTGCGCAGCATCAGGTTGTCGCCGTCGCGCTCAGCGGCGCGCGGGAACACCCCGTCGTCCAGCCCCAGCAGGCAGACCACCCGGTAGGGGACGCCGCGCAGTGACCGCAACGAGCACACGGTGAGCGACCCGTTGCCGAAAGTGGAGCGGGCGGTGCCGCGCTCGAACTCGTCGCTGACCAGGTCGATGATCTCGATCAGGCTGAGCGGCTCGTCGCCGGCACCACGCTCGGCCAGGTCGGCGATGCGCATCAGCGCGTCGGTGCGTTGCCAACTGTCGTCGCCCTCGACCAGGGCGAACGCGTCCAGGGCCCACTGCAGCCGGGTGACCCATTCGCGCAGCGGCGCCGGGGCATCACACTCTGTGGCCAGCCGGGAAAGCCTGCTGATCAGTTCGGACGCGCCACCCACCGCGGCCAGGTCGCCGTCCTCGACGTCGTCGAGCGGCAACACCGTGCCGACCACCGGCAGCTCGTGCTCGCCCAGCGCGACGCCGAGCAGCATGCGTTGCAGGCCGGCCGCCCAGGTGTTCTGCGGCACATGGTCGAGGCCGTAGCGGGCACGGTGCGGCGCCGACAGCCCCCACCGCACGCCGGACTCGCCGGCCAGCCGCGCGAGTCGTTCGACGGCGTCGGAGTCGAGGCCGAACCGCGCGGCCACCGCAGGCCGGGTGCAGAAGTCGATGACGTCGGCGGCAGCGGCCCGCGAGGCGACCAGCGTGAGGGTCTGCACCAGCACTCCCACTAGGGGATTCACCTCGGCCGAGCTGCGGTCGGCCAGTTGCACCCGGAAGTCGTTGGCCGGGTGCCGCCCGGGCACACCGGGGGGTAACCGGAAGGCGGCCTGGACCAGGGGTGCGGCCGCGGTGAGGTTCGCGCAGCCGACGATGATGTGGCGCGGCTCCAACGTCGGGTCGGCGGCCAGCAGGGCGGTGATCGCATCGCGCAGGATCTCCACCTGGCGTTCCAGCCCGTGCCCGCCGTGCAACTGCACCGAGCCGTCCGCCGGCGGCGGGGCGACGGTTTCTCCGCGCAGTGTGCGCTGCAGCCAGCCGAGCGTTCCGCCTCGTCCGGACGCCGCCGGCAGGTCGTGGACGGTGGCGCGCTGTAACAGGCCGGCCTGGGCGTTCCTCTCGGACCCGGTCAGCCGGGCCGCCGGACCGACCGGGCTGCCGGCGGCGGAGGTCTGCCGCAACGACACCTGCACCTCGTGGTGCGTGGCGAGCGCGTCGAGCAGGTCGAGCCACCACGGGGAGAGCGGATCGGGCTGGACGAACGACCAGGACGGGGGCAGCGCCGGGCTCGGCTCACTGCGCAGCCGGGCTCGCAGGCCGGCACTCACCGCCAATGGGCTGGATTCGGCCGCCGCCAGCCGCCACAGCACCGGCTGCCAGGCGTCGAAGCCCAGGTCGGTGCCGTCCTCGTCGACGTTCTCACCGGCCTCCCAGCGGGCCACCATCGCCGGGCGCCACTGCAGGTAGCGCTGGAACAGGCCGGCGACCCGGTACGCCACCGGGTAGGCGTTGCGCGAGCCGGCGAGGTGCCGGCGCAGCTGTGCCAACCGCGGTTCGTCGGCGTTCTCGGCCAGCACCCGCAAGAGCCGCCAGGCCAACTGCCGTGGCTGCCAGAACCGCACCGGATCGCCCAGTTCGTACAACAGCCGGCCGGGGCTGACGAACCTGATGCCCGCGCAGATGCCCTCGCCGGGGCGTCCGAGCCGATTGGCGAGCTCATTGGTGAGCCAGCGACGCAGATGCGCGTGCGGGGTCACCACCAGGTCGAGGGCGAACGGATCGGGGCGCGGGCCACCCAACCGGGACGCCAGTTCGGCGGCCAACGCCGGGGCGTCGTCGCTGCGGTGAAGAATCAGTCCGGTCATGCTGGGCAACACCCTAGGGGGCGGCTCCGACAGTTTTCGTTGGCACCTCAGCGAGCCCGCAACGCGTCGATCAGCAGGACGCCGAAACCGACCACGACGACCCCCGATCCGAACGCTGCGTTGCCGGTCAGGGCCAGGATCAGGATGCCGGCCAGCACCAGCACGACGCCGATCAGACCGATCAGCGACACGCGAAGGCCGCCCGGCCCGCGCCAGGTCGTTCCTCGCTTCTTCGTAGCCTCGGGCTCGTCCGGAGATTCCGGCGTCCGCCGGAATGACGTCTGCTGGGTCTCGTCGGCGTTCGGCGATTGGCTCATGAGTCTCCCGGGCGGTCGGTTGTGCCGAATGTTATTCGCGGAGGGCACGGGTCTCGACAAGCTCGACCAACGGGTGGTCTGGATCGCGCTGGGGAAGCTGAGCAACGCAACCACCGTTGGTTGAGCTTGTCGAAACCTCTCGTGCCACCGTGCGTACGTTCAGTCCCGACAAAGCTCGACCGGCGACGGTTCAGCGACTGTCGGAGCCGCGTTCTACAGTGTCTGGCGTGCCCGATCCCGACGCTCTGCTGGCTGCCCTCGACCCCGAGCAGCGGGCCGTGGCGACCACTTTCGGCGTGCCGGTCGCGGTGATCGCGGGCGCGGGAACGGGCAAGACCAGAGCCATCACCCACCGGATCGCCTACGGCTGCGCGACGGGTGCCTACGACCCGCAGGCGGTGCTGGCGGTCACCTTCACCACCCGCGCCGCCGGCGAGCTGCGCGGACGGCTGCGCACTCTCGGCTTCCCGCGGGTGCAGGCCCGCACCTTCCATTCCGCGGCGCTGCGGCAGGCGCAGTACTTCTGGCCGGCGGCGATGGGTCACGAGCTGCCGCGGGTCAGCGACCACCGGGCCGGCATCATGGCCGAAGCGGCCGGACGGCAGCTCGGCCATCGTGCCGAATCCGGCGCTCTGCGTGATCTGCTCACCGAGATCAGCTGGGCCAAGGTGAGCAACGTCCCGCCGGCCGACTACGCCGAACTCGCTGTCTCGCAGGGGCGTGAGGTGTCCGCCGTCGACGCCACCACGGTCGGCCGGATCTACGCTCGCTACGAGCAGCTCAAGAACGACCGCGGGGTGATCGACTTCGACGACGTGCTGCTCTGCACGGTGGCACTGCTCTGTGACCATGACAACGTCCGGGCCCAGGTGCGCCGCACCTACCGCCACCTGGTCGTCGACGAATACCAGGACGTCAGCCCGCTGCAGCAGAAGCTGCTCGAGTTGTGGCAGACCGAGCGGCCCGACCTGTGTGTGGTGGGGGACACCGCCCAGACCATCCATTCCTTCGCCGGCGCCCGATCGAGCTATCTGACCCGGTTCGCCATCCACCATCCCGAGGCGGAGATCATCCGGCTGGTGCGCGACTACCGGTCCACCACCCAGGTGGTCGAGCTGGCCAACCGGGTGCTGCATGCGCAAGGGCCGGGCGAGGGCGTCCGGCTGGTCGCCCAGGGCGGCGACGGGCCACCGCCCCAATTCACCCAGGCCGCGACCGAGGCCGACGAGGCGGCGCAGGTGGCGCGTTGGCTGGCCGGCCTGATCGCCGACGGCGTCCCGCCGTCGGAACTGGCGGTGCTGTACCGCATCCATGCCCAGTCGCCGGCCTACGAAGCGGCCCTGTCCAGCGCCGGTGTGCCGTTCAGCCTGCGGGCCTCGGAAGGCTTCTTCCAGCGGCCCGAGGTTCGCAACGCGATCGTGGCGCTGAAGGGTCAGCTGGCCGCGGCGGCAGGTGATCTGGTCGCGACGGTGCGCGGTGTGCTGGCCGGCCAGGGCTGGACGCCGGAGCCGCCGTCCGGGCAGGGCCAGGCCCGCGAGCGCTGGGAGTCGCTGGCGGCGCTGCTGGCGCTCGCCGATGAGTTCGCCGCCGAGCACACCGGCGTCGGTCTGGCCGAGCTGCTCGCCGAGATCGATGAGCGGGCCAGGGTCGAGCACGCGCCCGCCGGCGCCGGTGTCACCCTGTCCACCCTGCATGCGGCCAAAGGCCTGGAGTGGGAAGGTGTCGCGCTGGTCGGCGTCCAGGAAGGCACGCTGCCGTTCGCGCTGGCCCAGTCGCCCGAGCAGGTCGCTGAGGAGCGCCGGCTGCTCTACGTCGGCATCACCCGGGCCAAGCGGCACCTGTGGGTGTCGTGGGCCGTCTCCCGCAACGACGGCTCGATGCGCCGCAAGCCGTCCCGATTCCTGGACGGCGTCCGGCCGGCCGCAGCCCCGGCCCGTCCGGCCCGGGGCGGTGGTAAACAGAACCGCAGCAAGCACAGCCTGACCTGCCGGGTCTGCGGCGGTCCGCTCGCCGCCGGTGCGGAACTCAAGCTCGGACGGCACGCCGACTGCCCGTCCAGCTACGACGACCGCACCTGGGAACTGCTGCGGGAATGGCGTCGGCAAGAGGCCGAGCAGGTCGGGCTGCCGGCCTTCTGCGTGTTCACCGACGCCACCCTGATGGCCATCGCCGAGGCCCGGCCCACCGATGAGCGTGGACTGTTGGCGATCGCCGGTGTGGGCCGGTCGAAGGCGGACAGATACGCCGAGGCGGTGCTCGAGATTCTGCGGGCCGGCGCGGCCGCAGGTTGAGTCAGTCCTCCCAGCCGGGCAGGAACTCGGCCAGCACCCCGCGGAAGCCGGCGGTCACGTCCAGCTGCGCCAGGACAGCTATTCCGCCTAGCCAGACCCGGTGGATCAGCGCATACACAGGCGGAATGGTGAGCTTCATCGCCACCCCGTCGCGGTTCGAACTGCCCCGCACGTGCAGGAACTGGTCGCGCATCCACTCCCGGTCGAAGTGGAATTGGTCGTGCCGGGCGGGTTCCACGAACGGTTCCAGATAGCCGAGCAGTTCGCGGGCGTCCACGTCGCGGGCGACGAAGCCCTCGTCGGCCAGTCCGGTCGCCATGGCGTCCGCGTCGTCGGCGATCGCCAGCCGGATCAGCCGGCCCATCGCGGACGGCAGCCCGTCCGGCAGCCGCGCGACCAGTCCGAAGTCGACCACGCCGAGCCGGCCGTCGGGCAGCACCAGGTAGTTCCCGGGGTGGGGGTCGGCGTGCAACAGACCGGCCCGGGCCGGGCCGGCGAACAGGAACCGGACGTAGGCCAGGCCGACCCGGTTGCGCTCGACCGCAGGGGCGTCGGCAACGCTGGAGAGCCGGCGGCCGTCCAGCCAGTCACTGATCAGCAGCCGACTCGTCGCCTCCCAGACCCGGGGCACGGCGAACTCGGGGTCATCGGCGAACGCGGCCGCTGCGCGGGACTGGTTGTCGGCTTCGAGCGTGTAGTCGACCTCTTCCGAGATCCGGGCGGCCAGTTCGCGGCTCATCGTCACCACGTCCACCCCGCCCGCGAGCGGCGCCACGACGGACGCCAGCCGTTCGATCTGCCGCAGATCGGACCGCAACGCCTGATCGGCGCCCGGGTACTGGATCTTCACCGCTACCGGCGAGCCGTTGGTCAGCACGGCACGATGCACCTGACCGATGGACGCGGCAGCCGCAGGCCGCAGGTCGAAACTGGTGAAACGTTCCCGCCAGCGCGGACCGAGTTCATTGCGCAGCACCGCCTGCACCCGCGACGAGGGCAGCGGGGGAGCGCTGTCCTGCAACTTCGCCAGATGCTGCCGGTACGGCTTGGCGACTTCTTCGGGCAGGAACGCCTCGAACATGCTGAGCGCCTGGCCGAACTTCATCGCGCCGCCCTTGAGCTCGCCCAACACCGCGAACAGCTGTTCCGCGGCGGCGGCGCGCATCTCGCTGTCGACCTGTTCGGAGTCGGCGCCGAGCAGCCGCCGGCCCAATCCGACCGCCTGCCGGCCTGCCGCGCCGAGCGGCAACGACAGCATTCGCGAGGCCCGGGCCAGCGACGAGGTGGGCAGCGGACGTTCCTCGGTGGTGTGTTCCGGGCCGTCCATGGCGCCATTGTGCCAACCTGGCGAAACGCGGCCGTCAGCGGGCCGCTCCGCAGCCGCAGCCCGGGTGCGTCCGCAGCGGACGCACCCGCAGCGCGCCGTCGAGGTCCAGGACAAGGCTGGCGCCCAGCGAGTCGGGCACACCGCCGGCCAGCCAGGACGTGGCGTGCAGCGCGGCGACGCCGGCGGCCCAATGTAGGCCGGCCGGAGCGGCGTCCGAGTTCCGCGGCCGGCTGAGCTGGAGCAGCAGTTCCGGCCAGGCCGGGTCACGTTCCAGGCGGTGCAGATCCTCGCAGCGCAGGCAGGCGGTGCGGCCGGGGACCACCAGCGGGCCCACCGAAGCGCCGAGGTCGCTGCAGGCGACGATCAGCTGCGGGCCGCCGACCTGGCGCAGCACCGCGCGGTCCGCCTCGAGCGCTCGGACACAGACCACCGACAAGCCGGACGGCGCACAGTCGGATCCGCCGAGGTGGCCGCTGAACCGGATCCGGTTCGGATGGCGTCGCTGCAGCTCGGCGAGCGCCGCGGGCGGAGCCGGAGCGTCGGACCAGACGACGTGGACCGGGCCGCGGAGTGTGTCGAGCAGCAACTCGATGATCAGCAGGGTGAGCTGGTCGGTGCCGATGACGGTGACCGGTCCGGACGGCGCCGGCCGCCGCAGCAGATCGGCGCCGTCCAGGGCGGTGAGCAGGCCGGGTAGCCATCGGGTCGAGGAGGCGCCACCGATCCTGGCCAGTCGCCGCATGGTGCAGGGCTCCAACAGCGCGTCGAGAACCTGATCCGCCGTGGGCGGGAGGAGGCCGAGCAGGATGCCCGCCGGCGGCTCCAAACCCAGCTGCAGCACGCCGTCCGGACGCCGCAGCACCGGCATCGGCGCCCGGAGCTGCCAGTGCTCGCGCCGCTCGGAATCCACCCGCCCATGCTGGCCGAGGTCCGGCGTCCGGTCATCGGCTCGGAAGCGACGGGCAACACCGCAGGGGCAAACGGACAACACCTCGCACCCGTCGCGCGGAGTGCCAACGGAGATCCCGGGGCAAGCCGGGATGACGGAGGGGGCATGCCAAAGGCGCCGCACCAACGGTGCGGCGCCTTCAGTGCTTGCTCAGGCCTTGGGCAGGAAGCGGGTCAGATTGGTCCCACAAACGGGGCACTTGGCCTTGGCGATCCGCGTTCCCTTTGCGTTGACCGTCACGTCGCCGCTGGCGTCGCGATGGTCCTTGCACTTCACGCAGTAGAACGAACCGCTGTAGGTGTCGTCGGCCACGTCATTTCCTCCTATAGATGGTGTGCGCTGGTAGTAATCACAGCGCGCTTGCCGGTTCAGCATACGGCACCGGTTGACCGTGCGGTGCGCGCGGGCATCCCTGGCGAGTCGCCCGCACGATGAAGACGAGGCCTACCGCGTCGTCCGCTTGCCTTCCCCTGCGAGCGGAGTAGCCGTAGGCCTCGTCCGGAAAGACCGTAGTGGGGCATCGGGCGGCTGGTCAACACGACGACGGCTCGGTGGGACGAGAGTTGTCGGTGCCGCCGGTTAGCCTCGATTCCATGACCTCGGAACAGTACGTCGTGCGGCGCAGCGCCCGGCGGCGGACGACCATGGGCATCGTCCGCGAGGCCGGCACCCTGGTCGTGCTGGTGCCCGCCCGAATGACCGCTCGGCAGGAGCGGGAACTGATTCCGGGGTTCGTCTCGCGCTTCCTGGAACAGGAAGCCGGACGCCGTCCGCCCGCCGGAGACGCCGCACTCACCGCTCGGGCAGGTGAGTTGTTCGCCCGGTACCTGGCCGAGCCGGGGCAGCCGATGCCCGCGTTCACCGTCAGCTGGTCATCCCGGCAGCAGCAGCGCTGGGGCTCATGCACCACGGCCACCGGCCAGATCCGGCTGTCCGACCGGCTGCAGCAGATGCCCGACTGGGTCGCCGACTACGTGCTCGTCCACGAGCTCAC
>JBDHZN010000099.1:0-12199 GCA_039811845.1 Micropruina sp.
CGCTGTTGTAGACGATGCCCTTGCGGATGTCCGGCGAGCGGGGGCTGCTGGTGGGGGACACCACCTCGGTCGACGCGTTGGAGAACGCCAGGAATGTGAAGCTGATGCTGCCGCCGTCGGAATAGAGCCTCAACTGCAGTTCGAGGCCCTCATCGGTCCATGACGAGTCGAGGATCTCCCAGCGGCCCTTCTGTCGCTCGTCGGGACTGCTGAACGGCTGACCCGGCCCGGCCGCAACCGTGCTGCTTGGGCTGGGGCTCGCGCTCGGCGCACCCTCGGGCCGGGACCGGACGTAGATGCCGCCGCCGATGACCAGCACCAGGGTGATCAGTGCGGCGAGGGTGACCAGTAGCGGCGTGCGATTGGGGGGCGGCGTGAACTGGTCGATCGACACATGCGCCGGGGGTTGTGCTCCCAAAGCCTGTCGAGGGTCGAAGCCTGGCGCCTGGCCGGGTTGCCCGGAGCCGAGCTGTGGCTGCTGCCCGTAGGACGCCTGGTACGGCGGAGTGGCCGGAGCCTGCCCGGGCCCGCCGGGATACGACGGGCCGGCGCCCGGATTGCCGGGGGACGGCGGGGTTCCCTGGCCGCTCGGCGGCCAAGGCGGTGTGCCCCATGGCGGAGGAGTTCCGGGGCCCTGGGGCGGCGGCGAACCGGGCCAGCCGTTGCCGGGTGCGTTGGTCATCGTCACTCAGGCTACCCGCCCGAGGTTTTCCACAGCACCGCGTCCGGGCTCGAACATTTTGACCATTTTCGCGGGGTGCGGGCGTCACTGAGGGCATGACTTCAGATACCTCCGTCCCCATCGCCCGGGTTCGTGACCTACCCGATCTGCTGGGGGTCATTCCCCATCTGCTTGGCTTCCATCCCGAGGAGTCGATGGTGCTCATCGTCCAGGACGAGGGCCAGATCGAGCTGACCGCACGCGCCGACCTGGACGATCTGCGGGGTGCCGGGCACCTCGAACTGCTGATCGACCGGATGCTGTTGCGGTGGCCGTCCGGCGCGATGTGGCTGGTTGCCTACACCGCCCGCGAGAGGCAGGGCTGGCGCATGCTGCGCAGGGGCCGTGCGCATCTGGGCGATGCGCTGGCCGGCGATCCGATCTGCGTCTCCGGTCACCGCTACCGGGTCGGCAGCGCCCACGGCCCGATCCACCGGCACGATCCCCGGGCGGCGCCGACCGCGGCCTCGGCGACCCTGCACGGCCTGCAGGCGCGGCCCAGCCGGTCGACGCTCACCCAGTTGGTGCGTGCCGATCCGCACGAGTGGAGGGCAGCTGAGGATGCCTGGGTGCGGGCGCTGGGCCGTGCTCTCGACCTCGAGGGCGATGACCGTCCCGACGAACTGATGCGCGCCCTCGCCGAGGCACTGCGGGCACCCGGCCAGGTGACCCGCGACGACCTGGCCTGGTTGGGCCTGCTGATCAACGACCCGCTGGCCCGCGACCAGGTGGTGCTGTCTTTGGAGCAGACTGCGGCCGAGGCCTGGGTAGAGCTGTGGTCGCGCGTGGTGCGGGCCTGTCCGCCAGGCACCCAGGATCAGCCGCTGGCGATCCTGGCGCTCGCCGCCTGGGTCAACGGCGACGGCGCACTGCAGTCGGTGTGCCTGGAGGAGATGGATCTGCTCGGCATCACTCCCGGCCTGAAACGGATGCTCGAGGGCCTGAACGAGGCGGTGGTGCCACCCAGCGAATGGGCCGACCTCCGCGAGCGGCTGCGTGCCCTGCTCGACGACGACTTCCAGGAGGCCGCTGGTTGAGCCGTCAGGCCGGCAGCTCGACATCTGGCGTTTCCTCCCGGTGTTTCGTCATCCCGGCGAACGCCGGGATCTCTAGAACAGCCCGCCCACCAGGCTGCCGGCCAGGTAGGTGAGGCCCATGGACAGGCTGCCGACCACGACGTTGCGCACCACCGGACGCAGCGGACGGGCACCGCTCAGCCGGGCGCTGGTGTAGCCGGTGATGGCCAGGGCGGCCAGGACGGCGGCGATCGTGATGCCCAGGCGCACCCCGATGGGTGCCAGCACGATGCCGAGCAGCGGGATCAGAGCGCCCAGGATGAAGGCGGTCATTGACGCGATCGCGGCCTGCCATGGGTTCGTCTGTTCTTCGGCATCGATGCCCAGCAGGTCGCGGGCGTGCGCCGGCAATCCGTCATGATCGGCCAGCTCGCTCGCCACCTGGCGGGCCAGGCCCTCTGACAGGCCGCTGTCGACATAGTGGGCGGTCAGCTCGTCGAGCCGGGCATGCGGGTCACTGTGCAGCTCGTCGCGCAACTCGGCCAATGCCGCCTTCTCGGTGTCGCGTTGGGTGCTGACCGAGACGTATTCGCCGCCACCCATCGACAGTGCGCCGGCAACCAGGCCTGCGACGCCCGCCACGAACACGGCGAACGAGTCGCTGGTGGCGCCGGCCACCCCGAACACGATGCTCGCTGTGGACACGATGCCGTCATTGGCTCCGAGCACTCCTGCGCGCAACCAGTTCAGTCGCGACGCCAACTCGACGTCGGGCCGACTGGCCGCAGCGGTGCTCATGCGCCCACTGTGGCGCGGGTGACCTGCCTCCGACAAGCAAGGAAAGGCTTGCCTTTGTTCGCCCGGGCGGGCTGCTGAGGAGTGGTTGTGGCGCCTTGGCGTCCGAGTTATCCACAGAGCGCGGAGCAATTTGAACGAATCCTCGGGCAGCGGTCCACGGTGAGGACATGGTGCGCAGAGATCGACCCGCCGATGACCTCTCCGAGGTGGTCAGGCGGCGCCTGGAGGCGTTGCTCGCCGAGATCCCGCCGCGACGCGGCATCGACACCGGTGAGATGTCAGCGCCGACCTCGGTGGCAGAGTCCGAGCGACGACCCGTCCCGGTTGCACCCGACGACGACGACCCCGAACCCGACCCGCCGGTTGCGGCCCGCGCCCGGGTGCCGTTGACGGCGTGGGCGCCACGGGTGCGTCAGTTCGTTCGCGAGCATCTGGTCGTCGTGGGCATCATCGTGCTGAGCGGGGTGCTGTGGGGCGGATACAGCCTGATGCAGGCGCGCTCGGTTCCGGTGGCCGCGGCCGCCCAGCCTTCGGTGGCGATCAGCGCGGCGTCCCCGACACCGAGCCCGACGGCGACGACGCAGCTGCTGGTGCACGTGCTCGGTGAGGTGCGCCGGCCCGGGGTGGTGAAACTCACCGAGGGGGCACGGGTGCAGGACGCCCTCGCCGCGGCGGGTGGGCTGACCCGGCGGGCGAAGCCGGGTGAGCTCAATCTGGCCGCACCGGTCGCCGACGGGGCGCAGCTGATCATCGGACGCACCGGTAGTCAGGTGCGCGGGGCCGGCGGGAGCGGTGGCGGCGGTACGGCCGGCGCTGATGCGACGGGCAAGATCGACCTGAACACCGCGACCGCTGAGCAGCTCGACGCGCTGCCCGGGGTCGGTCCGGTCACCGCGCAGAAGATCCTCGCCTGGCGCGCCGCACACGGCCGCTTCCGCTCTCCGGCGGAGTTGCAGGAGATCGACGGCATCGGTCCCAAGAGCTACGCGGAGATCGCACCCCATGTCCGAGTCTGAGGTGCCACGCCCGCCGGCTCCGGTCGACTTCCGTCTGGTGCCCGTCGCGGCTGCCGCCTGGGCCGGCATGTGGATCGCGACCGCCGGAGACACCGGCTGGCTCACTCTGGGTGCGGTGGCGGGCGGCGCCTGCGCCGCACTGTCGTGGCGCAGGCGCTCCTGGGCGCTGGCCGCGATCGCCCTGGTCGTGCTGGCCTGCATGCTGATCGGATGGGCGCGATGGTGGTCGCGCGGGCACGACCCGCTGACCCGGCTCGCGCAGGAGCAGGCGGTCGGTGTGGCCGAATTGACGGTGGTAGGCACAGCACGGGTCGGTGAACGGCAGGGCGTCCGTCCGCCGTGGTGGTCGAGCAGCGCCCGGCTGGAGACGATCGAGATGCGCGGCGAACTACTGCGCAGCGCCGCGATGGTCCGGGTGAGCGCGAGCGGCGGAGCGATGACGTCGTGGGCGGCCCTCGCCCCGGGAACCCGGGTGCGGGCCACCGTCCGGCTGGCCGAGGCCGAGCCTGGTGAAGCGGTGTCGGTCCTGGTGCGGGCCCGGGAACCACCGGTCGTCGTGACACCGCCGGCGCCGCTCGACGCCGCGATCGAGCGGGTCCGAGCCGGACTGCGAGCCAGTGCCGCCCACCTCGATCCGGAGCCACGCGCCCTGGTGCCGGCCCTGGTCGTCGGGGACACCTCGGCGATGCCGACCACGCTGGTCGACAGGTTCAAGGTCACTGGGTTGACCCATCTGACCGCCGTTTCGGGTGCCAACCTGACGCTGCTGTTGGCCTTCCTGGGCACGGTCGCCCGCGGCTGCGGGGTGACCGGCTGGTGGCTGCGAGGGCTGCTCGGTGTGGGTGTGGTCGGCTTCGTGTTGCTGTGCCATTCCGAGCCGAGCGTGGTGCGGGCCGCGGCCATGGGCCTGGTCGGGCTGGTGGCGCTGGGGGCCGGTGGCAGCGGCGGCCAGGCCGTCCGGGCGCTGTGCGTGGCGGTGGTGGTGATCGTCTTCGTCGACCCGGGAATGGCCCGGTCGGCGGGTTTCGCGTTGTCGGTGCTGGCCAGCGCGGGGATCGTGGCGTGGTCGCGAGCGTGGACCGACGCGCTGGCCCGCTGGATGCCGCGTCCGCTTGCCGAGGGGCTCGCGACACCCCTGGCCGCCCAGCTCGCCACCCAGCCGCTGGTCACCCTGTTGTCCGGCCAGATCAGCCTCGCGGGTCTGATCGCGAACCTGGCGGCCGGCCCGTTGGTCGGTCCTGCGACCGTGTTGGGGTTCCTCGCCGCAGCGGTTGCGGTGCCGTTGCTGCCGGTCGCCGCCGTCTGTGCGACCGGTGCCGGATGGTGTGCCCAGGGGTTGTGTTGGATCGCTCGGCTGGGGGAGTTGTTCCCGGCGGCGGCGGTCGCCTGGCCGGCCAATGCGGTCGGAGTCATGCTGGTGCTCGGCGGTTGTGTCGGCTTGGTGCTGGTGATGCCGCGGTTGTTGCGCAGCAAGGTGTGGGCGATCGCGTCCGGCCTGCTGTTGATGCTCGCGTTGCTGCGGCCGCCGAGCCCGCCGGGCTGGCCGCCGCCGGAGTGGTCGGTGGTGTTCTGCGATGTGGGTCAGGGCGACGCCACCTTGCTGCGAGTCGGTCCGCACGCCGCGGCTCTGGTCGACGCCGGGCCCGACCCGGCGAAGCTGCGCAGCTGCATCGACGGGTTGGGCGTCGAGATGGTGCCGCTGGTGGTTCTCACCCACTTCCATGCCGACCACGTCACCGGAGCCCAGGTAGCCGTCGAGGGGCATCGGACGGAGGTCGTGGCGGTGTCGGCGGCGACCAGTCCGGCGTCCGGCTTCGACCTGGTGAAGACAGCCGCCGGTGGTGTCGGGCTGACCATTCTGAGGCCGGGTGACGTCGTTCGGGCTGGCGCGGTGAGCCTGGAGGTGCTGGCGGTGCGGGCGTCCCCCTCCGCGACCGGCGGCGATGAGGGCGAGTCGGCCGCCGAGAACGACGGCTCGCTGGTGCTGCGGGCCTCGGTGGGCGGTCTGCGGGTGCTGTTGGCCGGCGACGTCCAAGAGGATGGGCAGCGCAACGCACTCACTGCGGGAGCGGATCTCACCGCCGACGTGATGCTGGTGCCGCACCACGGTTCCGGGCACCAATCGCCGGAGTTCCTGGCTGCCAGCAGGGCGACCGTCGCGGTGTTCAGCGTGGGCGCCGACAACGACTACGGGCATCCGGCGGTACGCACCCAGCGCGCCGTCCAAAGCCTCGGCATGCGGGTTGCCCGGACCGATCAGCAGGGAGCCGTGGCGATCAGCCGGGTGGACGGTTCGCTGGTGATCACCACCCAGCGGTGAGCGGGCCCGTCCGTTCTATGTCGGTGGCGGATGGCATGCTGAGCCCATGACCGCGCCGTTCGCGACCGTGACCCTGATTCAGGGTCCTGAAAGCCTCCTCGCCGAGCGAGCCGTGCAGCAGCTGGTGGGCCAGGCGACGCAGGCTCGTCCGGACGCGACGGTCAGCAGGGTGCCGGCCGGCGGACTCGATCGCGGCGGCCTGGCCGAGCTGGCGACCGGATCGCTGTTCTCGGAGGCCACCGTGGTCGTCGTCGAGCAGTTGGCGGACCTGCCCGCCGACGTGGCGGACGACCTGGTTGCGCTGGCGTCCGACCCCGGCGACGACCTGGCCCTGATCCTCGTCCACGAAGGCGGCGCGAAGGGCAAGGCGCTGCTCGACCGGCTGCGCAAAGCGAAGGTTACCCAAGTGGACGCGCCGGCGGTGAAGGCCTGGGAGCTTCCCCAATTCGTCACTGCGGAAGTGCGGCGCCAGAACGGCCGGGTCGACCGGGCCACCGCCGAGGCTCTGGTGAGCGCTGTCGGCAGCGACCTACGCAGCGTGGCTGCGGCGGTCGCTCAACTGCTGGCCGACACCGAAGGGGTGATCACCCAGGCCGATGTGCAGCGCTATTTCGCCGGCCGGGCGGAGACCACCGGCTTCGCGGTCGCCAATCACTGTCTGGACGGCAATCGCGAGGCGGCGCTGGGCAGCCTGCGCTGGGCTCTGGAAACCGGTGTGGCGCCCGTCCTGCTGACCAGTGCGGTCGCCTCGGCACTGCGCAACCTCGGCAAATACCTCGACGCCCGCGACGAGCGCCTGCGTGACGCCGATCTTGCCCGCCGGGTCGGCGTGCCACCGTGGAAGCTGAAAGACCTGGCCCGTCAGGCACGTGGCTGGACGGCGTCCGGCATCGCGGCGTCGATCCAGCTCGCCGCGCGAGCCGACGCCGAGGTCAAGGGAGCGGCCGGCGACGCCGGCTTCGCCCTGGAGATGCTGGTGCTGGGTGTGATCGAGCACCGGGGTCGGGCACGGCAGGCGTCCGGCCGCGTCTAGAGACGTATCCTGCTGGTCGCTGCAGGTCGAGACCGTCGGTCGGTCGAGCTTCGTCGAGACCTCTGAGGCCGCGTGCGTCTCGACGGGCCGGTCAGTCCTGGAAATTGCGCAGGGAAAGGCGAAACCCGTCCGGCGGCGGGGGGACGACCGCTCGGACGGGCTTCGCGTTCGGGGGAGATTGGCGCGTCCCCCGGTCTGGTGATCTCAGCGCTTGACTGAGATGTGTACGTGATCGAAGTGGTTCGCGGTGGCCCCGCCGCGGTTGGCCATCTTGCGCCAGCGCGGGGTCTGCACCGTCCAGATCTTCTGCCGGAAGATCACGTAGTGGATCTTGTACTTCTTGGCGTTCTTCTTCTTCGCGAAGTACTTGGCGATGGACCAGCCCAGCTTCGAGTTCTTCTTCCACTTCGGGATCATCACGTCGATGGCGCGGCCGGCCGGATGGTCACCGGAGTACCTGCTGCCAGCACGCCAGCCGCCGATCGACTTGATCGCCCGCCAGTCGTTGCGCACCTTGTTGGCGACCTTCTTCGCCTTCTTGGTGAGGCGCTTGTAGTTGTGCACCTTCGCCTTCGGGGCGTTGCCGCTGAGCAGCACGGTGGAGGCCGCCTGCTGGACGGCGGGCTGTGACTCGACGACACCCGAACTGACCGGAGTCGTGCCGACGGCGAACGTGCCGGCGGCCAACGCCAGCGTGACCGACGCCGTGGCGGCCGAGACGGCCAAGCGCGTGCGATTGCTCATGATTCTTCCCCGTTTGCTCTGTGGACTCCCGGAGCCCAGTGGGCCCGGCGGCATCGCCAGCCCTGAACTGTCTGAGAAACCTAATCACATTCTCAGGTTCGACGCAATTCGTTCAGAATTGTCGAGGGGTCGTCGCGTCGGCTCCGGTGCATGCGAGGAGGGGCCGGTCGGGGAAGAACCGTTCCGAGGGGACGCGCAAGCGCCGCCCGAACAAGCGGGCGGCGCTTGGCTATTCAGTTCAGAGAGCGGCGGCCTGCGCAGCGATGGCCGACTTGCGGTTGGCGGCCTGGTTGCGGTGGATGACGCCCTTGGACGCGGCCTTGTCGAGGGCGCGGCAAGCGGTCCTCGCCAGGGTCTGCGCCTTCTCGGTCTCGCCGGCCTCGGCAGCCTCGCGGAACTTGCGCACATGGGTGCGCAGGGTCGACTTCACGGCCTTGTTGCGCTGACGAGCCTTCTCATTCGTCTTGATGCGCTTCATCTGGGACTTGATGTTCGCCACAGGGCATGCCTCTTCGGTACTGGGTGCTCACGGTGATGCGCGCCCACAGCAGGCGCGACCACTCACACTATCAAAGCGCGCTCCCGGTCAGCAAAGCGGGTGCTCTGGCCGCCTCGCGCCCGGTGGTGGCGAGGGCTCCCACGGTGGGGTCGGCGGGAGGAGATCCCGGGGCAAGCCCGGGATGACGGGTCCTTCGGGTCTCGACAAGCTCGACCAGCGAGGACGCCCGGCCGGCGAGGATCAAGCCCATTGCGCCAGCATGCGTTGCTCGGTGACGTCGGCGTGCAGGAGCAGGCTCGGGGTCTGGGCGACGTGGACGACCTCGGCGAGCCACGGATCCTCAGGGCACAGCTCGGCGTGCCGGTTCGGCAGCGAGGTGATCAGATCGGGCTGGAACGACACACCGGGCCGGTCGTCGAACAGGGCGGCGTACCAGATGCCGGTCTCGACCAGTTCCTGGAAGAAGTGGCTGCCGTAGGACAGCTCGGGCCGGAACGATCCAGCAGCGTAGGTGGTCTCCACCAGCACGGTGAACCGGTTGAGGTCGGTGAAGTGCGTCGGCACGCCCAGTGCCGGCATCGACGTTCCCCAGCGTCCGGGACCCACCAGCAGCGCGGCGCAGTCGAGGGCGCGGTTCAGCGCCCCGATCCGGTGGGCCACCGCGTAGCGACCGGGCTCGCCCAGGGCCAGGTAGGCGTCCGGACGCACCAGCACCACCCAGTCGATCGGCAGCCGGGCGTTGCCGCCCATGAAGTTTCCGGCGGTGGCGAGCAGGCAGCGCTCCGGTACCACTTCGGGGACGCCGACCGCTCCGCCGACCCCGCGGGTCTGCAGCGGACGGCACTGGACGAGGTTGAGCGACACACGTCCCTGCCGATCCGGGTTCACGGTGAACTCGATGTCCACCGGATGGTCGTAGGCGCCGGCCAGCCGCGCCAGCATGGTGCGCAGCAGCACCGGGAAGTCGGTGTCGCGCAGCAGAGCGCCGAAGTCGATCACCTCAGGCACTCCACGCCCGCGGCGGCCGAGTTCCCGCAACCGGCGGGCCGCGGCGGCGTCCGGGCTGGCCACCAGCGACCAGTCCAGACCGCACGCCCGGGCCCGGACCTCGCCCACGCTCAGCGTGACGGACGCGTTGCCGGCCAGATCGAGCACGTCCACCTGCCGCTGGCTCCAGCGACCCAGCTCGTCCGCGGGTGCCGGGTTGGCGTTCGGCGCGGCCAGGCTGACGATCCGGGCGAAGTCGCCGCCGGTCCGGTCGACGGCACGGGTGCCGAGGCCGACCACCAGGCGTGCCATGCCGGCATCGGGCAATGCGGCGTCCCACACGTACAGGCTGGACGAGTTGGCGACGCCGGCGGCGAGCGGGAAGAACAACTCGCCGCGCAGATCGCCGGAGACGCGTTGCACCAGGATCGCCATCTGCTCGTCGAGGTCGAGCAGCCCCCGGTCGGCCCGATACCGCAGAGCCTGCGGACTCACCGCGCTGGCGTAGACGGTGCGGACGGCGTCTTCGAAGGCAGCCAGCCGTTCCTGAGGAGTGCCCTGGTTGGCGCAGAACACGCTGTCGTAGGTGCCGGCGAAGGCGTTGCCATAGTCGTCCTCGAGCAACGAACTGGAGCGGACGATGATCGGCGCCTGGCCGAAATGCTCCAGCACCTGCAGGAAGTCCTCACGGAACCGGCGCGGAAAGCTGCCGTCCGGAATCTGCGCGTGCAGCGCCTCGGCGGCGCGTCCGCCGTTCTCGTCGGCGCGGTGCGCCGTCCAGTCCCGCCACCAGCCGTTGGCGACCAGGAAGCTGACGAACACGTCGCTGCCGAGGAAGAACGAGTCGTGCGGTTCGAGGCGTCCGGAGACGCCTTCGGGCCCCAGTTCTGAGCCGGGTTCCGGTGCGGACTGTTCCAGGATCGCCCGGGCCAGCAGCACACCCAGCGCCTTGCCGCCGATCCGCCCGGTGCCGACCAGCCGGGACGCCACCGCGAGCAGGTCCACCAGCCGCAGCCGACGCCGGCACAGCTCGGCCATCCGGCCGCGGCCGCCGACCAGCACCGCCAGCAGGGTGGTGCGGGCCGCCTCTTGCGCCGGCACGTCCGAGGACAGCGCGGCCCAGGCGTCCTCGACCATTCGCTGCCAGACGTCCGGCGGGTCGATCCGCCTGGCCAGCGACGAGAACAGCTGGGTGCTGGTCGCGGACGAGGTGATCGAGATCGCCTGTCCGCCGTCCAGCCGGTGCGGGAAGAACATCGTGGGGGAGTGCCGCAGCCACACCTTCAACGGATGCACATACAGGGCGTCGTCGATGCGGTGCAGATCGAGCAGCACTTGGGTGGTTTCGCGGATGCCGGCCACCGTGGCGTAGGTGTGCCGGTTCCGCAGCAGCGGGAAGTAGGCGATGGTGTCGAGCTCGAACAGGTACGGGCAGGTGGCCTTGAAGAAGTTCAGCACCATCAGGTCGGAATGCCAGGCCTGGTGCAGGTCGGTGAGCGGGTCGACCACATAGAAGCCGTGCGGGCCGATCTCGGCCAGCAGGTCATGGGTGGCGATCGCGAACCGTTCGAACCCGACGCCCGGATCGACGGTGCGCACCTCGACGCCGTCCAGATCATCCAGCAGCGGCGGACGCAACCCGAAACTCAGGTAGACCAGCCGCCGGTCATCGGCACGGGCGCGAGCGACGAACGGTGCCGCGACCGCCTGGAAGTCGGCCAGCGAGTCGACCTGCCAGACCACGTTGTCACCGATCCGCAGGTGGTCGATGGTGTCGTCCAGGCCGGGGATTCCCGTGCTGGCCAGCGTCATGACCGCACCCTACGCGGCTACTGCATGAAGTTGCCGGTTGAGCTTGTCGAAACCGGTCCAGGCAGGCGCCCAGGCTCGTCGAGCATCGCCCGGACCCTCCGCTGGTTGAGCTTGTCGAAACCTCTTGTCAGCGGGGTAATGGGTCTCGACAAGCTCGACCAACGGTGGTCGGGTCTCGACAAGCTCGACCAACGGTGGTCGGGTCTCGACAAGCTCGACCAACGGTGGCTGGGTCTCGACCAACGGTGATCGGTCTCGACCCGCGGCCTCGTGAACTCAGATGACGCCCATGGCCACCATGGCGTCGGCGACCTTGATGTAGCCGGCCAGGTTGGCGCCGACCACGTAGTCGCCGGGGCTGCCGAACTCGTCGGCGGCGGCCAGGCAGTGGTCGTGGATGTCGTGCATGATCTGCTCGAGCCGTCCGGCGGTGGTCTCGAAGTCCCAGGCGTCACGGCTGGCGTTCTGCTGCATCTCCAGCGCGCTGGTGGCGACGCCGCCGGCATTGGACGCCTTGCCCGGCGCGAACAGTACGCCCGCCTCGCGCAGCAGCGACACCGCCGCCGGGGTGCACGGCATGTTGGCGCCCTCGGCGACCAGCTTCACGCCGTTGTCGACCAGGATCTTGGCCCGCTTCTCGTCCACCTCGTTCTGGGTGGCGCAGGGCAGCGCCACGTCACACGGCACGTCGAAGACGGAGCCCTCGGTAACCACCCGGGCCCGGGAGCCGACCGCCTCGGCGTAGTCGGAGACCCGGCCGCGGCGGACCTCCTTGACGTCCTTCAGCACCTCGAGATCGATGCCCTCGGAATCGATCACATAGCCCGACGAGTCGGACACCGCGAGCACCTTGGCGCCCAGCTCCTGTGCCTTCTCGACCGCGTAGATAGCGACGTTGCCGGAACCGGACACGACCACGTTGCGGCCGCCGAAGTCCTCGCCGCGGACACCGAGCATGGCCGAGGCGAAGTGCACGGTGCCATAGCCGGTGGCCTCGGTGCGCGCCCGCGACCCACCCCAGCTGACACCCTTGCCGGTCAGCACACCGGACTCGTAGCGGTTGGTGATCCGCTTGTACTGCCCGAACAGGTAGCCGATCTCGCGGCCACCGACGCCGATGTCGCCGGCCGGGACGTCGGTGTACTCGCCCAGGTGCCGGTACAGCTCAGTCATGAACGACTGGCAGAACCGCATCACCTCGTTGTCGGAGCGGCCCTTGGGGTCGAAGTCCGAGCCGCCCTTGCCGCCGCCGA
>JBDHZN010000100.1:0-12105 GCA_039811845.1 Micropruina sp.
TCGATCGAGGCCAGCTGACCGCTGTCGGCCAGCATCTCCATGCACAGCGACACCTCGCGGTAGGTGGGCCCGCCGACCACCGGCGTACCGACCCCCGGCGCGATCGTCGGGTCGACGAAGTCCAGGTCGAGCGACAGGTGCACGTGGGTGTTCTCGTCGACGCCCTCCAGTGCGCGCTCCATGGTGCGGCGCATACCGATCTCGTCGAGGAAGCGCATGTCGTAGACCTGAATGCCCTCGGCGCGCAGGAAACGCTTCTCGCCCGGGTCGACGCTGCGCAGGCCGATCTGCCGGATCTCGCTCGGATCCATGGCCGGGTAGTGTTCACCGATCCGGGTCAGCTCCTCGGGACCGTGTCCGGTGAGGCAGGCGACCGGCATGCCGTGGATGTTGCCCGACGGGGTCAACTCGGCGGTGTTGAAGTCGGCGTGGGCGTCCACCCAGATCACCCGGAGCTTCTTGCCGACTCGGCGGCAGTGATCGGCGATCGCGGCGATCGAGCCGATGCCCAGGCAGTGGTCGCCGCCCAGCACGATCGGCATCCGGCCATCGGCCAGCTCGGCGGACATGGCGTCGTAGAGCGCCTTGTTCCACTCGACCACCTCGGGCAGGTGGCGGTAGCCGTTCACCGGAGGCTGCTGCGGGTTGTCGGGTCCGGCGAGGTCGCCGACGTCGCGCACCTCGCATCCGAACGCCTCCAGCGCGGCCGTGATGCCGGCCACCCGCAGGCCCTGCGGTCCCATCCGACATCCGATCGTGGACGCACCGATATCGGTCGGTACACCGATCAGACTCACCTGCTGCATATTTTGTTCCCTTCTCCGCTTTGTCCAGCAAGAATGCAACCATGGCGGCGAGTCCGCGGCAACCCTTTCGGTCACTTCTTGCCGTCCGCGTTCCGCCGCCACCGGGTCGTCCTCAGTCGGACGATCCGCCGGCGATAGTCTCTGGGCACCGATCAAAGGAGTTCTCGATGGCGCACGAAGCCCTCAGCCGCGACACCCTCGCCGTCGTGACCGGACGACCCGGCCGGGCGCCGGGTACCCCGGTCAGTCCTGACATCGAGTTCTCCTCCACCTACGTCTCGTGGGGGCCCTACGGGTACGGCGAGTCGATGTATGCCCGCGGGGACAACGCCACCTGGAAGCTCTTCGAAGAGGCTGTCGGAACACTGGAGGGTGGGCCCGACGGAGCCGTCGCCTTCCCCTCGGGGATGGCAGCCGGGACGGCGATCCTGGAGTTGATACCCGACGGCGGACGGCTGGTGATGGCCGACACCTGCTACAACACCATGCTGGCGCTGGCGTCCGAGCGGGCGGCGTCCGGACGCCTGCAGCTGACCACCGTGGACGCCTCCGACACCGCCGCGGTGGTGGCGGCGCTGCCCGGCGCGGACTGGTTGCTGCTGGAGTCACCGACGAACCCACTGCTGCAGATCGCCGACCTGCGTGCTTTGTGCACGGCGGCGCGACAGGCCGGCGTCCGGGTGGGGGTCGACAACACCTTCGCCACCCCGATGCTGCAGAATCCGCTCGCACTGGGCGCCGATGTGGTGATGCACTCGGCCACCAAATACCTGTCTGGGCATTCCGATGTGCTGCTGGGCGTGGTGGTCGCGGCCGATGCCGAGCTGGCCGGACGGGTGCGGCAGTACCGCACCGTGCAGGGCTCGATTCCCGGCCCGATGGAGACCTGGCTGGCCCTGCGCGGGCTGCGCACGCTGCCGGTGCGGCTGGAGCGGGCCCAGGCCAGCGCAGGCGTTCTGGCAGAGCGCTGCGCGGCGCATCCGGCGGTCTCCCGGGTGCGCTATCCGGGCCTGCCGGACGACCCCGGCCACGCGGTGGCACGAGCTCAGATGCGAGGATTCGGCGCCATGCTGGCGATCGAGATCGCCGGTGGGGAAGCCGCAGCCCAGACGGTGGTCGAGGCCGTCCGGTTGTGGGTGCCGGCGACCAGCCTCGGCGGTGTCGAATCGTTGATCGAACGCCGTCGGCGGATCCCGTCCGAACCGATCTCGGTTCCGGAGAACCTGCTCCGGCTCTCGGTCGGACTGGAGGACGTCGAAGATCTGTGGGCCGATCTCGACCGGGCGCTCGGCGCGGCGTGACCGTGGGTCCCGACGGCCAGCCCGAGGTGCCGGGCATCGGCTGGATGGACGTAGCATCGCCGTCCGGTGCGACGATCGATGTCGGGCCACCCTGCGAGTTGCTGAGCCGTACGGTCGAGCGAGGCGTGAGCGTCCGGAAGGGCGTCATCGAACTCGCCCAGGACTGGGAGGACGCCTTCCGCGACGACTGGGGCGAGAACACCGGACGGGTGCGCGTCCAGTGTGGCCGGGTCGGCCTGGTGTCCGCTGCCCGCCATCACCGGCCCGAGCTGCAGCTCAGCGCGTACGACGACGGACCACCCCCGCTCGACGACAGAGGACCGGACGGGCCCCTATCCGTGCTGGGCAGCTGGCTGGTCATCTTTCCGCGACGCGTTCTGGAGGTCTGGGGCGGCGATCTCGCTTGCGGCGACGCACCGCCGCTGAAACTCGCGCCCTCACCGGGAGGCCGGTATCTGATGCGGGTGTCGGTGGGCTATCGGGATCTCGGCGGCGAGCCGCTGAAGCGCTGGATCGCCGAGTACCGCAAACGGCACGGCGAGCAGCCGTCCGGCCTGGAGCGGTTCGTGGTGGACGTGTGGCCCGATCCCTTCGCCGCCCCAGTGCCGAGCAGCTGGGCACTGTCGTTCGAGCCCGACCCGATCCGTCCGGTGGGCTATCGGGAACCGGACGAGCCGGACGGGCGGTTCGACCAGGTGGTCGAGCAGCGGGTGAGTGCCGGGCACGGACCGATCGAGATCGCCGAGGTGCGCGCGGCGGGACGCGACGCCTGGGGACGCGACCGGGGCCGCGTCCGGATCCAGCGCGGCAGAGTGGGGCTGGTGTCGGCCGCGCCGGATCACCGGCCGGAGATTCAGCTGAGCGCCTATACCGAAGAACCGCCGGTGGTCGAGATCTCGGGCGCGGAGACGGTGGTTCCGCTGGGCACCTGGCCGGTGCGATTCAGGCGTCGCAGCATCGAGGTGTGGAGCGACGCCGCGGACACCGGACGGGGCCGGCCGCTCCGGTTGCCCAAGGCGAAGGGCGGCCGGTACTTGATGCGGGTGGTCGCCGTCTATCCCGACCTCGGCCCGGGTGGGCTGGAGGAACGGCTCCGGTCGCATCGCGAGCAGAACGGCCCGGCGTTGGCCGGCTGGGAGCGGTTCGTCGTCGAGCTCTGGCCGGCTTCCCCGCAGACCCATTCCGAGCGCAACGGTCACGAGCCGTCGTCGGGGGAGTCGGTAGGCCCGCTCGCCCGGTTGATCGAGCGGAAAGTGGACGCCGGCTACCGGGCGATCCTGATCGCCACTAACGAGGCCGGTTACGACAAAGAGCAGGAGCAGGACGGGCCGATGCGCATTCAGCCCGACCGGATCGAGCTCGAATCGGCGTCCGACCTGCATGCGCCCGAGGTCCAGGTCAGTGCATACCTTGCCGAGCCGCCGCCGGTGGAGAGTCCCAGCGATGTGCCGATGGAGACATTGGGGGTCTGGCCGGTCACCATCCACGACCGCGAATTGCGGGTGTGGAGCCTCGACGGCACTCCCGGAAAGAAGACGGTGACGCTGCCCAAGGTGAAGGACGGGCGCTATCTGGTGCGGGTCGCGGTCGGCTACCGGAGCACTCACGGGCTGTCCCTCGACGACTACGCCATGGACTACTACGAGCGGCACGGCACCACAGTGCGTGGCATCGAGCGTTTCGTCGTCGATCTGTGGCCAGCCCGCTAGGGGCGCGCTGATCGAAGCCTCCCCATCGTCATCCCGGACTTGATCCGGGATCTCTCCCCGCCGGAGATCCCGGGTCGAGGCCCGGGATGACGTGAAGGATCAGCGCTTCCCTCACGACGAACGGCACTAGGCTCGCACCGAAAGGCTCCCGGCCGGGTTCACACCGTGGTGAACCGTCGAACGGCTCCGGGACGACTAGGAAGGACGGCCGATGACCGCCACGCCCTTTACCCAGGTGGATCCCGAAGAGGTCGGTGTCTCCAGCGCCACTCTCCGCAACATCGACGCTCTGCAGGACAGATTCCTGGCTCAGAACGCCTATCAGGGCTCGGTGGTGCTGGTCGCCCGGCACGGCAAGGTCTGCTACTTCAAGGCGTTCGGTAAGGCCGACGAAGAGGTGCCGATGGCGACCGCCAGCATCTTCCGGCTGGCCTCGATGTCGAAGGTGGTCGCGGCGGCCGCGGTGATGCAGCTGTTCGAGCGTGGGCTGATCGCCCTGCAAGAACCGCTCTCGGTGCATCTGCCCGAGTTCGCTGACCCGAAGGTGGCGGTGGTCAAGGACTGGCAGGTCACCCAGTTGCGCACCGCGAGTCGCGAGCTGACCCCGCACGATCTGCTGACGATGACCGGCGGCATGACCAACACCTGGTGGTACCGCATGTTCGAACCGCCGATCTACGGGGTGGTGCCCAAGCTCTACCACGAGGCCGGTCTGGTCGACGATCTGAACACTCCGCCGACCACGCTGCAGGCCAACACCGAACTGATCGCCTCGCTGCCGCTGATCGCCGATCCGGGCACCATGTTCGACTACTCCAACAACAGCGTCGACGTGCTCTGTCGGCTGGTGGAGGTGGTCTCGGGGATGGACTTCAACAGCTACCTGAGCAAGAACATCTTCGAACCGCTGGGCATGCGCGAGATCTGGTTCTTCCCGCCCGAGGACGTCTGGCACCGGATCGCTTCCGTCTACTGGGCGGGACGCGACGAGAAGCAGACCGAGGCGTCCCCGCTCGGCCTGGGCATGATGGGTCCGCAGTACACGTTCAGCGAGCACAAGACCCTGTTCAGTGGCGCCGGCGGCCTGCACGGCACCACCGCCGACTACTTCCGGTTCGCCCAGATGCTGCTCAACGGCGGCGAACTGGACGGCGTCCGAGTGCTCAGTCCGGCGTCGGTGCGACTGATGACCAGCAATCAGATCGGCGAGCTGAGCAACTGGCAGCTGACCCAGAACAAGTGGGGCTACATGCTCGACCTGCAGATCGGTGAGAACGCACCGGCGGGCTCGACACACTGGCTCGGCGGTCCCGGCGCCTACTCCTGGCAGGGCTTCTTCAGCACCAAATTCGTCAACAATCCCCGGCTGGATACGGTGATCATGACGATGTCCGCCTCCGGCTTCGACGGCGCGCTGCCGCAGAACCTCCGCCTGGTTGCCGCCGCCACCGCGGCGGTGGTCGGCGACTGAGGCGGCTTACCAGCCGGGCACAGCGGTCACCAGTCCGTCATGGAGCCGTCGGCGCGTAACGCCTGGAACCCTTGCCGCGCTTGGCGTCAATGGAATCGAGCAGCGCCGGCACATCCCACTACGAAATTCGGCTACGCGCTTGCCTGGAATCGGGACGAGTGCGCGGTCGAATTATTCGCGATTCGTGTTCACATCGAGGTTCATTGATCATCCGACCTGGCGGTGGATGTTGCGCGGGTCGGGGCGGCGCCGGAGGAGTCTCGGACCACCAGCTGGGTGGGCAGATGCTCCTCTCGGCGGCGCGTGCGCGAGGTGTCTCGGAACAGCAGATCCATGCTGAGTACGCCCGCGCGTGCGATCGGAACGCTGATGCTGGTCAATGCCGGGCTGGCGCAACGTGCCAGTGGTGAATCGTCGATGCCGATCACGCTCAGCTCGTCGGGAACCGAAACACCCATGGCCCGGACGCCGTTCATCACACCGATCGCCACCGCATCGTTGTGCGCAATTACGGCAGTAGCGCCGGTCGCGATCACACTAGCCGCGGCGGCGTGGCCGCCGGCCAGGCTCTCCTGCTGCCAGCCGAGCAGGCTGAGCCGGATGTCGCGGTCGTCGCACAGTTCCTGGATCGCTGCCACCCGGCGCTCGTTCGACCACGATTGCGGAGAGCCCTGAACATACGCAAAGTGTCGATGGTTCAGCGCCGCGAGATAGTCGACGGCCTGACGGAGGCCCGTCTCGGAATCGGCGAGCACGCAGTGACATTCGGTCGATGCCCGGTTCACCAAGACCACCGGAGTGCCGCTCGTCAACTTGACGATCTCGGATGCCGGCAGCCGCGGCGAGCACACCACGAGCGAGCCGACCCGGTCCAACAGTTCGGTGATCACTTCCCGCTCCTGGTCGGGACTGCCGCCGGTATCGGCCAACAACACCATCTGGCGGCGATGCCACCCCTGGGCCTGAGCGGCCCGCACGAACGCGGCAAAGACCGGATTGCCGATATCCGGCACGACGACGGCGACAGTACCCGCCGCGAACTCGGGCCCCTTGTGGATTCGCGTCGACGCGCGGTAACCCATGTCCTCGGCCACCGCGATGACGCGGGCAAGCGTCTGCGGTCCGATGCGCTCGGGCGAACTGAATGCCCTCGACGCAGTCGAGACGGACACACCGGCCCGCTGCGCCACCTCGGTCAGGGTGGGTGCCGGGGTCATCCGCACTCCTTCCGACTATGACTGCTACCGCACACTACCAGCACCTTGCACAGCTCCGTCAAGGTTTGCGCAATACCCCAGGCGGATCGGAATGAGGGTTAGCTAGTAGGTCTACCTGGTCCCGTGGCCCGCTCCCGATAGCGGTCTTGCAACAATTGCACAACATGTGCCACTCTTGCCAGATCAGTTGCAACGTGCGAGCTCGCTCACCGAAGCCGCAGAGTTCACAGGGGTTGTCATGGCAGTGACGGTGAAGGCCGTTCGGTCCATCGTGGCGGGTGCCTCGCATTGACACGTCCCTCTCTAAGCAGCCGCGATCGCTGCCAGCACGGCTTCTGCTCCCAGATTCAGCCCCGATTCACGGCCAAAGATGGCCCCGTCCGAGAGAGAAGATGTCAATGGCTGACGGCACTCAAGAAAAACACAGCAAGGACCAATCCAAGAAAGCAGCAGCCAGCGGCTGGATCGGTAGCGCACTCGAGTACTACGACTTCTTCATCTACGCCTAGGCTGCGGCGTTGATCTTCCCCACGATCATGTTTGATGAGGCCGATCCCCGGATGGGCATCATCGGTGCTCTGGGCACCTACGCGGTGGGTTACGTCGCACGGCCGATCGGCGCCGTGGTCCTCGGCGCTTGGGGTGACAAGTACGGACGCAAGAACGTGCTGGTGCTCTGCATGATGCTGATGGGCATCTCGACGATGCTCGTCGCCTTCCTGCCGACCTACCAGCAGATCGGCTTCGGCGCTCCGGTGTTGCTGTTGGTGCTCCGCCTCATCCAAGGGTTCGCGGTGGCCGGCGAGGTGTCGGGGGCGAGTTCCATGATCACGGAGAGCGCGGCGTTCGGTCGCCGTGGCTACTTCGGCAGCTTCACCCTGCAAGGCACCCAAGCCGGCCAGCTCCTCGCCGCCTTCATCTTCCTACCGCTGGCCCACTTCCTGACCGAAGATGCCTTCCAGTCCTGGGGATGGCGGATTCCGTTCGCGCTCAGCGCCCTGGTGGTGGTCGCCGGCTACCTGATCCGGCGCAACGTCGACGAAACCCACACCAATGCTGAGGAGCAGGCGCATGGCGAGGTGGCCGCGCTGCCGCTCGTGACCGCGTTCAAGGAGAGCCCCGGCGCCATCTTCCGGGTGTTCTGCATGGCGCTGACGTCCGTCATCGCGACGACCACTTCCGTCTTCGGTGCTGCCTACGCCACCAGCAAGTCGTACGGCATCGGATTCGCCACCGACGTCTATCTCTGGATCCCGATCCTGAGCAACATCCTCGCGGTGATCCTCACCCCGCTTCTGGGGAACCTGTCCGACCGGATCGGTCGACGCCCGCTGATCGTCGTACCCACCATCCTGGCCGGCCTGATGTCCTACGCATACCTTTGGGCGATCAGCCAGCACAACGTCGGCCTCGCCATCGTCTTCTCACTGGTGATGTGGGGCTGCCTCTTCCAGGGCTATCAGGCGACCTTCCCGTCCTTCTTCCCCGAGCTGTTCCCGGCCCACACCCGAGTTTCCGCCATGGCGTTCGGCCAGAACATGGGCACCGTGGTCGCCTCATTGATGAGCGTGGTCTTCCCCCTCGTCGCCCCTCCGGGATCGACGAACGTGGTCGTGATCGTCGGCTCGCTCACCTTCGGGATCTGCCTCATCGCCAGCGCCGCTGCGTACTTCTCGCCGGAGACGTTCCGGGTGCGCCTGGAGGACTTGGGCGTACCGGATGCCAAGCCGGTCCCGGAGGACGAATACAACCGGCTTCGCGCCGCGTCCATTGCTGCGGCAAAGGAATCCTGACCGGTATCGACCCGGAATTCGGCGAAACCACACGGCGGGTGGGCGATCTCGCCCACCCGCCGCTGGCACCGAGCCGCCCCAGCGGGCTGGAGGGACGGGGCGACACGCCGAGCGGACGGGCTCCGATCCGGGTGTCGCCGAGAACCGTCGGCGGGCAGGGTTAGGGTAGGGCCCTGAGCTGGACTTCCCCCTGGCGATCCGCCCGGTCCACCACCTGACTCATGGAGGTCGAAACCGCCGATGGCCGATGGGTTCGTGCATCTGCACTGCCATTCCGAGTACTCGATGCTGGACGGCGCCGCGCGGCTGAAAGACCTGGTCAAGGGCTGCGAACAGATGGGCATGCCCGCGCTGGCGGTCACCGACCACGGCAACCTGTTCGGCGCCTACGAGTGGTACAAGGCGGCCAAGGGTTCCGCGGTGAAGCCGATCATCGGGCTTGAGGCGTACCTGACCCCGAAGACCCACCGCAGCGAGCGCAAGCGCGTCCAGTTCGGCGACGGCACCGGCGACGACGTGGCGTCCAAAGGCGCCTACACCCACATGACCATGTGGGCGCAGAACTCCGACGGCATGCACAACCTGTTCCGGCTCAGCTCGCTCAGTTCGTTGGAGGGCTTCTTCTACAAGCCGCGCGCCGACCGGGAACTGCTGCACCGCTACGCCAAAGGCCTGCTGGCCACCACCGGCTGCCCGTCCGGTGAGGTACAGACCTACCTGCGGCTCGGCCAGTACAAGCAGGCCGTCGAGTCGGCCGCCGAGTTCCGCGACATCTTCGGCGCCGGCAACTTCTACTGCGAACTGATGGACCACGGTCTCGACATCGAGCGCCGCGTCCGGCACGATCTGCTGCGGCTGGCGAAGGATCTGAAGCTGCCGCTGGTCGCCACCAACGACCTGCACTACGTGCACGCGAACGATGCCGAAGCCCACGACACCCTGCTGTGCGTCTCGTCCGGCTCGAACCGGGACACCCCGAACCGGTTCAAATTCGACGGCAACGGCTACTACCTGAAGAGCCCCGCCGAGATGCGCGAGATCTGGCGCGAGCTGCCTGAGGCCTGCGACAACACCCTGGCCATCGCCGAGCGCTGCGAGACCCATTTCGACGAGGGCACCGGCACCTATATGGCCCGCTTCCCGGTGCCGACCGGCGAGACCGAGGAGTCCTGGTTCGCCAAGGAGGTGCGCCGCGGGCTGGAGCGCCGCTTCCCCGAAGGCGTTCCCGATTACGCCACCACGCAGGCTGAATTCGAAATGAGCGTTATCGCTGGAAAAGGATATTCGGGCTACTTCTTGGTCGTTGCCGACTTCATCAACTGGGCCAAGAACAACGGCATCCGGGTCGGTCCGGGCCGCGGTTCCGGCGCCGGCTCGATGTGCGCCTACGCGCTGCGGATCACCGACCTCGACCCGGTGCCGCACGGACTGATCTTCGAACGCTTCCTGAACCCTGAACGCCCCTCGATGCCCGACTTCGACATCGACTTCGACGAGCGTCGGCGGGGTGAGGTGATCCGCTATGTCACCGAACGCTACGGCGACGACCATGTCTGCCAGATCGTCACCTACGGCACCATCAAGGCCAAGCAGGCGATCAAGGACGCCGGTCGGGTGCTCGGCAAGCCGTTCGGCCTGGGGGAGCGGATCACCAAGGCCTACACCCCCCCGGTGATGGGAAAAGACGTCCCGCTCCCCGAAGTCTTCAACCCGCAGCACGCCCGCTACGCCGAAGGCGGCGAGTTCCGGGCCATGTACGAGTCTGAGCCCGAGGTCAAAGAGGTCGTCGACACGGCGATGGGCATTGAGGGCCTGAAGCGACAGTGGGGCGTCCACGCCGCCGGCGTGATCATGTCGTCGGCGCCGCTGCTCGACGTCGTCCCGATCATGAAACGGGAGTCGGACGGCCAGATCATCACGCAGTTCGACTACCCGAGCTGTGAGTCGCTGGGCCTGGTCAAGATGGACTTCCTGGGCCTGCGCAACCTCACCATCCTGGACGACGCGATCGCCAACGTGAAGGCCAACCAGGGCATCGACCTCGACCTCGACGAGCTGAGCAAGGACCCGACCGACGCCAAGACCTACCAGCTGCTGGCCTCCGGCGACACCCTCGGCATCTTCCAGCTGGACGGCTCCGGCATGCGCGTCCTGCTGCGCCAGATGCAGCCGGACAACTTCGAGGACATCTCCGCGGCGCTCGCGCTGTATCGGCCCGGTCCGATGGGTGCCAACAGCCACACCAACTACGCGCTGCGCAAGACCGGCAAGCAGCCGATCACCGCGATCCATCCCGAGCTGGCCGAACCGTTGGCCGAGATCCTCGACCTCACCTATGGCCTGATCGTCTATCAGGAGCAGGTGCAGCAGATCGCGGTGAAGGTGGCCAACTACACCCTGGGCGCGGCCGACCAGCTGCGCCGGGCGATGGGCAAGAAGAAGAAGGAGGTGCTGGACGCCGAATTCGTCAACTTCGAATCCGGCATGCAGGCCAACGGCTTCTCCGCCTCGGCGATCAAATCGCTGTGGGACATCCTGGTGCCGTTCTCTGACTACGCCTTCAACAAGGCGCACACCGCCGCTTACGGGCTGATCTCGTACTGGACGGCCTATCTGAAGGCCAACTATCCGGCCGAATACATGGCGGCGCTGCTCCAGTCGGTGAAGGACGACAAGGACAAATCGGCTATCTACCTGGCCGAATGCCGTCGGATGGGCATCAAGGTGCTGCCGCCCGACGTCAACGAATCCGACGGCATGTTCACCCCGGTCGGCAACGACATCCGCTACGGCCTCGGCGCCATCCGCAACGTCGGCGACAACGTGGTGAAGGGCATCGTCGAGGGCCGTGAGAGCAACGGCAAGGCGTCCGACTTCAACGAGTTCCTGGACAACGTGCCGCTGGTGGTGTGCAACAAGCGGGTGATCGAATCGCTGATCAAGGCCGGCGCCTTCGATTCGCTGGGTCACACCCGCCGCGCGCTGATGGAGTGCTACGAGCAGAAGGTCGACGAAGTCATCGACCTGAAGCGCAACCAGGCCAACGGCCAGGACGACCTGTTCGGCGACTTCGGTGGGGGAGAGGCGCTGGTCAGTTCGCCGGTTCCCGACGTCGAGGAATGGGAGAAGCAGATCCGGCTCGCCTTCGAACGGGAGATGCTCGGCCTGTACGTGTCGGATCATCCGCTGCTCGGCCTGGAACATGTGCTGCTGGCCAACCGTGACCATTCGGTCGGCCAGATCATGGCCGAGGACGGCCCGCGCGACATCCAGACCACCATCGCCGGCATGATCACTCAGGTCACCCGCAAGCAGACCAAGAACGGCGACCTGTGGGCGATCCTGTCGGTCGAGGACCTGGATGCCTCGGTCGAGGTGCTGCTCTTCCCGAAGGTGTACAACACGGTGGCGCTGCAGCTGGCCACCGACACCATCGTCCGGATCAAGGGCAGGGTGGTCGGCAAGGACGAGGGCGTCGAGATCCGCGCCACCGAGGTGAGCTTCCCGGACGTCTCGGAAGGGCCGTCCGGTCCGGTGGTGATCTCGCTGCCGGCGGCACGCTGCACCCCAGTGGTGGTGCAGCAGTTGCGCACGGTGCTGACCAGTCATCCGGGCACCACCGAGGTGCGGGTGCGGCTCACCACCTCGAACCGCACCACGGTGTGGAAGCTGGAGGAGACCTTGCGGGTGCTGCCCTCCCCGCCGCTGATGGCCGACCTGAAGGCGCTGCTCGGACCGTCGTGCGTCAGCGTGTGACGCCCGGCGGCCTCCCACTAGGCTGTGCCGGGTGAGTGCCGCGCCGACTCCG
>JBDHZN010000101.1:0-12087 GCA_039811845.1 Micropruina sp.
CAGGCGCCGGTGCCGCAGCCCGAATCCACCCGCGCCCGGCCGGCGCTGCCGTCCGAGGAGGACCAGGTCATCCGCTACACCACCGGCGGGGGACGGGGGCACTACACATGAGCCCGAACGTCACCCTGGCGATCATCGCCGGCGCACTCGTCGCCTGCGGGGTCTACCTGATCACCGAACGCTCGCTGAGCCGCATCCTGATGGGGGTGATGGTGGGCGGCAACGGCGTCAACCTGCTGTTCCTGGTCGCCTCCGGTGCGGCCGGCGGCCCACCGCTGATCGGGGTCACGCCGAAGGACGAGATGTCCGATCCGCTGCCGCAGGCGATGGTGCTCACCGCCATCGTGATCGCGCTGGCCACCGCGGCCTTCCTGGTCACCATGGCGTATCGGTCGTTCCAGCTGAACGGCCACGACGAGGTCGCCGACGACGTCGAGGACGCCCGGATCCGCGAGCTGGCGAAGGCCGACGAGGCGTCCGACAGCTTCGAGGAGATCAAGTTCACCGACACCGGCGCGGACGTCGTGAGCGAATGAACAACCTCCTTCCGCTGCCGGTGCTGCTGCCGATGTTCGGCGCGGCGCTCACCCTGCTGCTCGGACGCCGTCCGCGGCTGCAGCGCGCGGTGTCGATCCTCACCCTCGCCGGGGTCTGCCTGGTCGCCGGGTCGCTGATCTGGATCACCGACACCCACGGCGTCCAGTCACTGTGGGTGGGCGCCTGGGCGCCGCTGGGGGTGGTGCTGGTCGCCGACCGGCTGGCTGCGCTGATGCTCACCGTCGCCTCACTGGTCACCCTCGGCGTGTTGATCTACGCCACCGGGCAGGACGAGGAGGAGGTGCACCGCGAGACGCCGGTGTCGATCTTCCACCCCACCTTCCTGCTGCTCTCGGCCGGCGTCTCGGACGCCTTCCTGGCCGGTGACCTGTTCAACCTGTTCGTCGGCTTCGAGATCCTGCTGTTCGCCTCGTACGTGCTGATCACGATGGGCGGCACCGGCGAGCGGATCAGCGCCGGGTCTATCTACGTGGTGATCAACCTGGTCAGCTCGCTGCTGTTCCTGACCGCGTTGTCGATCAGCTACGGCGCCACCGGCACGGTGAACATGGCGCAGCTCAGTCAACGGTTCGCCGAACTCCCCGGCGATGTCACGATCGGCATCCAGCTGCTGTTGCTGGTGGTGTTCGCGATCAAGGCGGCGGTCTTCCCGCTGTCGTTCTGGCTACCCGACTCGTATCCGACCGCCCCGGCGCCGGTCACGGCGGTGTTCGCCGGCCTGCTGACGAAGGTCGGCGTGTACGCGATCCTGCGCACCCAGACTGCGATCTTCCCGAACAATCCGCTGACCGATCTGCTCGGCTGGGCGGCGCTGGCCACGATGGTGATCGCGATCCTGGGTGCCATCGCCCAGTCGGAGATCAAGCGGTTGTTGTCGTTCACCTTGGTTTCGCACATCGGCTACATGATGTTCGGCATCGCGCTGGCCACCCCGGCCGGCCTGGGCGGCGCCATCTTCTACACCGCGCACCACATCACCGTGCAGGCCGCGTTGTTCCTGGTCGCCGGGCTGATCGAACGGGTCGGCGGGTCGACGTCGATGGACCGGCTCGGTGGCCTGGCCAGCACCGCGCCGGTGCTGGGCGCTCTGTTCTTGATCCCGGCGATGAACCTGGCCGGCATTCCGCCGTTGTCCGGGTTCGTCGGCAAGCTCGGCCTGTTGGCGGCCGGCGTCGAGGTGGGCACTCCGCTGGCCTGGGCGCTGGTTGTCGGCAGCGTGCTGACCAGCCTGCTCACCCTGTATGCGGTGGCGAAGGTGTGGAACCGGGCGTTCTGGGGGACGCCTGTCCTCGGCCCGCTGGCGCCCGAGGAGCAGCCGGTGGACGCCGACCTTGGAGCCAAGCCGATGCCGGGTGTGATGGTGGGCGCGACGGCCGCCCTGGTCGCTCTCGGCCTGGCCCTCACCTTCCTGGCCGGCCCGCTCTACGGCTACGTCGACCGGGCCGCCGCCGGTCTGCTGGACGACTCCTACCTGCGGGCCGTGCTGACGGGGGTGGCGCCATGATGAGGCGATCGGCGAGCCGGCGGCGGCTGCGGTGGCGGCTGCAGTGGCGGGCGATTCTGGCCCTGACCACCATCTGGGTGATCCTGTGGGGCAACTATTCGCTGGTGGACGTCGTGGTCGGCACGGTGGTGTCCTGGCTGGTCACGGTCACCTTCCCGCTGCCACCGATCCGCTATCGGGGCCGTCCGCGACTGTTCGGCACGCTGAGGTTGATCGGCACCACGCTGGCCGATCTGGCGGTGGCGTCCTGGGGGCTGGCGGCCGCCGCGTTCCGGCCACGGGTCGACTTCCAGCCGGCCGTCATCCGGGTGCGACTGCGCAGCAACCAGGACCTCTACCAGGTGGAGACCGCCGAGTTGATCTCGATCGTGCCCGGCTCGATCGTCATCGACGCCCGCCGTTCGACCCGGACGCTCTACCTGCACCTGGTGGACGTCGCCGGACCGGACGACGTCGAGCACGCCCGCACGCACGCGCTCACCGTCGAGCGGCGGCTGCTGGAAGCGATCGGCAGCAAAGCCGATATCGCGGCCCTGGGTGAGAAGGTACAGCGGGAGAAGGAGCAGGCATGACGCAGATCCTGATCTGGCTGGCCGCCGGGATGATCGCGGCGGCGGTCGGCCTGACCCTGTGGCGGCTCACCAAGGGACCCTCCACCCTGGACCGGATCGTGAGCGCCGACGTGCTGGTGTCGATCGTGTTGATGACGATCTGCCTGGTGATGGTGGTGACCAAGGACACCAGCTCGCTGCCGATCCTGCTGGTGCTCGCCATGGTGGCCTTCACCGGCGGGGTCAGCGTGGCCCGGATGCTGGCGCCCGGGGCGTCCGACCGGCAGCGCTACCGTCGCGACGAGGAGGACGCCCAATGAGCGCCGACGACATCTTCGACCTGATCGGGGCGGTGTTCCTGGTCGGCGGAGCGTTCTTCTGCCTCGGCGGCGCACTCGGCCTGGTCCGCTTCGCGGACGTGCTGGCCCGGATGCACGCCGCCACCAAGCCGCAGGTGTTCGGCCTGCTGCTGGTGCTGCTCGGCGTCGGGTTCTCGATCCGCGAGCCGAAGGTCTGGCTCACCCTGCTGGTGGTGATCCTGCTGCAGGTGCTCACCGCGCCGGTCGCCAGCCATCTGATCGGACGCGTCGCCTACCGCTCCGGCGCCTGGGAACCGGACGACCTACTGGTCGACGAGCTGTCCGACGATCTTCGCGACGCCGGCTTCAGCCGCAACGAGGAGTTCCGTCCGGAGCGGGGCAAGGACCGGCCGAAGAGCTGACCGCCGATCATTCGTCGGTCGAGCTTGTCGAGACCTCGTTGGCAACGGGGGGTTTCGACAAGCTCAACCCGCAAGCGTCGACAAGCTCAACCCGCAAGCGTCGACAAGCTCAACCCGCAAGCGTCGACAAGCTCAGCCCGCGGAGGAGACGTCAAGCCAGACGGTGGTCTCAGCAGGGAGCGAATCGGTCAGCGGGCCGGACGCCAGCATGATGCGGCCGGCGGGCAGCGGAAACGGCTCGGTGCCGAAGTTGGAGACCACCTGCCAGCCACCCGGACGCCGGAAGCGCAGCACGTCGTCCCGTCCGGTGTCGATCCACTCCAGCGACTCGGCACGCTGCAGCCGGCGCCGCAGCGCGAGCGCCCGCCGGTACAGCGAAAGAGTCGACTCCGAGTCGTTGGTCTCGGCCTCGACCGAGTACCGGCCGAACCATAACGGCTGCGGCAGGTGCGAGCCGCTGGCACCGAAGCCGTACGACGGCCCGGTCCGGGTCCAGGGCAGCGGGACTCGGCAGCCGTCCCGGCCCACCTCGAGATCGCGGTTGCGGAAGAAGGCGGGATCCTGGCGGGCGGCGTCCGGGATCTCGGAGACCTCCTGCAGTCCCAGCTCCTCGCCCTGGTACAGGTAGGCCGATCCGGGCAGCGCGAGCAGCAGCATGGTCGCCACCCGGGCACGGCGCAGCCCCCGCGCGGCGTCGATCAGGACCGGGTCGCCGCCCGCCATCAGCCAGTCGGTGCCGTGCTTGCGGAGCGGGTCACCGCTCGGGCCATAACCGGGGAACGGCGTGCCGTAGCGGCTGGCGTGCCGGACCGTATCGTGATTGTTCAGCACCCAGGTGACCGATGAACCGGACACCGCGGCGACGCTCAAGCAGTCGTCGATGATCAGGCGGAAGCTGGCCGCGTCGTAGTCGGCGAGCTGCAGGTCGAAGAAGAACGACTGGCCCAGCGTCTTCGGGCTGGCGTACAGCGGAACCCGGGAGGCATGCACGGCCGCCTCGGCGACGGCCGTGCGCGGCGGGTCGTAGGAGTTGAACACCTGACGCCATTCGGCGTAGATGTCGTGCAGTTCGTCGCGGTCCCAGGTCGGGTGATTGCCGTCGCGGGGGAGCGATTCGAGGTCGGCCTGGGTGGGCAGCGGGTGGCTCATGTCCTTGGTCAGCATGTGGGCGGCGTCCACCCGGAAGCCGTCCACACCGCGGTCGGCCCAGAACCGCAGGGTGTCGAGGAAGTCGTTGCGCACCTCGGGGTTGGCCCAGTTCAGATCCGGCTGTTCGGTGGCGAAGGTGTGCAGGTACCACTGTCCGTCCGGCAGCCGGGTCCAGGCCGGGCCGCCGAACAGCGAGCGCCAGTCGGTCGGCGGCTCGGAGCCGTCCGGGCCGGTGCCGTCGTAGAAGTGGTAGCGCTCGCGCTCTGGTGAACCCGGTCCGGCGGCGACCGCGTCGAGGAACCACCGGTGCCGGTTGGACGAATGATTGGGCACGATGTCGATCAGCACCCGGATGCCGTGCGCGTGCAGCGCCCCGATGAGGGCGTCGAAGTCGGCCAGGGTGCCGATCCGCGGGTCGACGTCGCGGTAGTCGATCACGTCATACCCGCCGTCGGCGAGGTCGGAGGGGTAGAACGGCGTCAGCCAGACCGCGTCGACGCCCAGCCCGGCGAGGTAGTCGATGCGCGAGGCGATGCCACGGAAGTCGCCGATGCCGTCGGCATTGTCGTCGGCGAAGCTCCGCGGATAGATCTGGTAGACCACCGCTTGGCGCCACCATTCCGCGCCGGCAGCTGGGACGACGGTCTCGTGATCGAGGGGAAGCGACACGGGTGTTCCTTTCGGGGTGGATCGCGGGGATGTCTTGACCAGGACGTATTGATCGACGGGAGAGCTCGAGCCGCCCCGTTGGTCGAGCTTGTCGAGACCCTCTCTAGCGGCGCCTGGCAAGGGGTTTCGACAAGCTCAACCAGCAAGCGTCGACGAGCTCAACCAGCAAGCGTCGACAAGCTCAACCAGCAAGCGTCGACAAGCTCAACCAGCGCTGGAGCTCACAGCCGCAGAATTCGGGACTCCCACGGTGCCAGTGTCGACGCCGTCACATCGGCATGCGTGCCCAGGAGCAGCTCGGCGCCGTCCAGCCCCGGCAGGCCGTCCGAGGGCAGCTCGGCCGGGGACGAGGAACAGTTGGCGATCACCAGCAGAACCCGGTCGCCGAGGGTACGGGTGAAGGCCCAGAGCTGTTCGTGGTTGGGCAGCAACAGCTGGAACCGTCCCTCGCGAACGACCTCGCTGGAGTGCCGCAGCCGGATCAGTTGCTGGAAGTGGGCGAAGACGGACTGCGGATCACGGCGGGCCTCGTCGGCGTTGATCTGACGGTAGTTGGGGTTGACCGTCATCCAGGGGATCCCGGTGGTGAAGCCGGCATAGGGCGTGGCGTCCCACTGGACCGGGGTGCGGGCGTTGTCGCGGCCCTTTCTGGCCAGGGAGCGCAGTACCTGTTCTTCGGGGACGCCGGCGGCAACCGCGAGGCTGTGGTAGTTGAGTGATTCGACGTCGAGGTAGTGCTCGATCTGGGTGAGTGGGGCGTTGGTCATGCCGAACTCTTCGCCCTGATAGATGTAGGGCGTCCCCTTGTGCAGGTGCAGCACCGTCGCCAGCGTCTTGGCCGAGTCGACCCGATGCTCAGGCGAGTCGTCGCCGAACCGGGAGACGGCCCGGGGCTGGTCGTGGTTGTCGTAGTACAGCGAGTTCCAGCCCGACTCGGCCAGGCCGTCCTGCCACTGCGCCAGGGTTCTCCTTCAGGCGGGGGAGCGGCAGGTCGGCCAGGTCCCATTTGCTCCACGAGGCCTGATCCAGATTGACGTGCTCGAAGGTGAACACCATGTTGAGCTCGTGCCGCGCCGGATCGGTGACCCGTCGGGCCACCTCGATGGTGGCGCCCGGCATCTCACCGACGGTGAGCAGGTTCTGGGCGTCGAGGCCGACCTCACGGTTCATCTCAGCCAAGAACTCGTCCAGCCGAGGACCATTGGCCACCCGACGCAGGCTGCCTTGGCCGGGCTCGATCGGCCCACCCGAGGTCAATTCTTCGGGCTTGGAGATCAGGTTGATCACGTCCATCCGGAACCCGTCGACGCCGCGGTCGACCCACCAGCGCATCATCGCGTAGACCGCCTGCCGCACCTCGGGGTTCTCCCAGTTCAGGTCGGGCTGGCCGGGACTGAAGATGCCGAGGTAGTACTGGCCGCTGCGCGGATCGTAGGTCCAGGCCGACGGTGCGAACGCGGCGTGGCTGTCATCCGGCTCGGCGCCCGGCGTCCCGGGTTCGCAGCCGGGCCGGGCCGGACGCCAGTAGTACCAGTCCCGCTTCGCCGAGGACGGGTCCCGCGACTCGACGAACCAGGCGTGCTGGTCGGAGGTGTGGTTCACCACCAGATCCATCACCAGCTTGAGCCCACGCTGGTGCGCGGCGGCGATCAGCTCGTCCAGGTCGGCCAGCGTGCCGAACAACGGATCGACATCGTGGTAATCGCTGATGTCGTAGCCATTGTCGACCTGTGGCGAGGAATACACCGGCGACAGCCAGATCACATCCACACCCAACTCGGCCAAGTAGTTCAACCGGCTGGTGATGCCCGGGATATCGCCGATCCCGTCGCCATTCGAATCCTGGAACGACCGCGGATAGATCTGATAGACGACCGCTGAGCGCCACCAGCCGTCCGGACGGGCCGCTCGATCGAACTCCACTGCGCTGCTCAATGCTTCTCCTGTTGGGAACGAACACAGGCCCCTGCGCGGAGGCACCACGACCGATGGTGGCGGCGACCGCGCAGAGACCTGCGCTCGGTTGGATTTCGATGTGGAATGGGGGCGTCAGTCAGGCTACTTGATGGCGCCCTGGGTCAGGCCGGACATCACCCAGCGCTGCGAGAACAGGTAGACGATGATGGCTGGCGCCATCGCCATTAGGTACGACGCGAAGCTGACGTTGTAGTTGTTGCTGAACTGGGTCTGGAAGATGCTGTTCACCACCGGGATGGTCTGCCATTCGGGCTGCGAGATGATCAGCGACGGCATCATGAAGTCGTTCCACGAACCCAGGAACGAGAAGATGCCCACCGTCGCCGCCATCGGTGCCAGTAGCGGGAAGATCAACTGCCAGAATGTCTGCCAGGTGCTGGCGCCGTCCATGCGCATCGACTCCTCGAGCTCCAGCGGAATCGACCGCAGGAACGTGGTGAAGAGCAGGCAATTGAACGCCAGGCCGAACACGATCGTCAGCAGGGCGACGCCGAAGTAGTTGTCCAGCCCGAGGATGCCGGTCAGCCGCACCTGGGGCAGCGCGACCACCGGGAACGGGATGAACATGGCGGCCAGCAGGTAGAAGAACGAGTAGCGGAACACCTTGCGGTCCCAGTTGCGGACGATCGCGTACGACGCCATCGCCGAGAAGATGATGGAGCCGGCCACCGCGATCACCGTGACCAGGGTCGAGACCAGGAACGCGCGCGGGAAGTTGGTCAGCGCCCAGGCCTCGGTGAAACCGGTCGTGCTGAACGGGTTCGGCAGACTGAACGCGTTCAGGTCCGTGGATTGTGCGGTGGTCTTGAACGCCATCGACACGGTGACGTAGAGCGGCACCAGTACGGTCAGTGCCGCCAGGATCAGCAGGCCGGTGGCGGTCCAATTGGTGCGCTCCTGGCCGACCTTGCCGCGCGTGGTTGCTTTCGTCGGCTTCGTTGCGGTTGCGGTGCTCATTCGGAGGTCCCTCCTCGGGTAAAGCGCAGCTGCACCAGCGCGATGATGATCGTGATGATGAAGAAGACGGCGGCATTGGCCATCTGGTAGGCGTAGTCGCCGCCCTCGAAGCCCTTGAAGATGGTGAAGGCGACCGAGCGGGTGGCGGTGCCCGGACCGCCGTCGGTCAAGCCTTTGATCTGGTCGTAGACCGCCAGATAGTTCTTGAAGCCGATGATCATGTTGATGCCCACGTAACCGGCGACCAGCGGCAGGGTGATGTGGATCAGGTTCTGCCACGGTGAGGTTCCGTCAATGGAACTGGCCTCGTAGACCTCGCCGGGAACCGTCATGAACCCGGCGATGTAGATCAGCATCGCGCTGGGGACCGAACCCCACACGGTGACGATCACCACCGCGAACCAGGCCCAGTTCTCATTGGCCAGCAGGCTGGTCGACAGGGTCTCCGAACCGATCATCTGGCCGAATGCGGTGAGGGAATTGTTGAACAGGAACTTGAACACGAACGAGTAGATGATCGCCGAGATGACCATCGGAATCACGAAGATCGCACGCAGCGGGTTGGTGAACTTGATCTTCGAGGTCAGGCCCAACGCCAGGAAGAAGGCGATGGCGTTGACCAGAATGACTGTCACGAAGGCGAACAGGAACGTGAAGCCGTAGGACGACAGGATGTTCTCGTCACGGAACAAGGCGACGTAGTTGCGGAACCCGATCCAGTCGAAATCACCGAAGCCCATCGAGTTGGTGAAACTCATGGTCATGCCCTCGATGGCGGGATACGTGATCAGCAGGGTGAAAACGGCGATGGCGGGAAAGAGGAAGAACCAGTAGATCGGCTCGACCCGACGCCGGCGATGCACGATGGTGGGAGCCTCGGCCGACGCCTTCTGGGCCGGTTGCTGGACTGTGGACGACATGCATGGACTCCTTTATCAGGCCCGGAAGGCGAGTCGGGACCAGTCGCGGTCGAGTTGCGCGAGCAGCGGCTCGGCGGCTTCACCGAAGACGATGGACTGGAAGTAGTTGGGTGCCGGGATGGTGTTCGGAATGAACTGCGAGGCACCCATGTAGAACTTGCCCGAGTTGTAGTACGGCTGCATGCCGATGATGCGCTCATCGGTGACCGGCGGTGCGTCCTTGGTGGTGCCGAAGCCGAGGAATTTCGCGTTGTACGGATCCTGGATCTGCGGCTGCATCAGGTACTGCAGCAACGCGCGCGCGCCGTCCTTGCCGTTCGCCACCTCGGGCACCCACAGTGACAGGTCGATGTTGACCCGCACCTTGAGGTCGTCAGGGTTGTTGGTGGCCGGGAACGGGAAAGTGCCCAGCTCGAGCTCCTTGCCCACCTTGTCGAACTCGCTGAATGCCCAGGGTCCCTGCAGGATCATCGCGGCCGCACCATTGGCGAAGGCGGTGTTGCCGTCGCCGTAGCCGCGGCTGGCGGCGTCGGAGTTGATGTACTTGGTCAGCTCGACCATCTTCTTGACCGGCTCCAGCATCGTCTTCTGGAACGAGACTTCGGAGTTGGGTCCGACGTCGACACCGATCTGGTTCATCTTCTTGTAGAACTCGGCGATGTCGACCATGCCGCCGGCCGGGTAGTCGAACCAGCCTTGCATGATCGTCCAGGAGTCCATGAACGTCGCGTAGAACGGGGTCACACCCTTGCCCTTCAACGTCTCGCAGACGTTGAGCAGCTGGTCCCAGGTGGTCGGCACCTCGACGCCGTTGTCGGCGAAGATGCGCTTGTTGTAGATCGCCGACGCCGCCATCGCCGAATACGGCAGCACGCTGACCCGGTTCTCGTACTGCGGGTAGGCCTTGGTCAGCTCCACGATGTCGGGGCGGATGGTGGCCGTCTCCGGCATATCGGACAGGTCCGCCAGCGCGCCGCGCTCCATGAAGCGCGCCATTTCCAGGTTGTAGTTCAACATGCCCAGGTCCGGCGGATTGCTGCGCACGAAGCTGGCAGACAGATTGGTGGAGATGTCATGCAGGATGCGGTATTTGCTCTGCGAGGCCGTGAACTCTGCAGCGAGCTTGCTGAAGTACGACACCGCCTCCGGCTTGGATTGGTAAAAGGTGATGGTTTCTTGAGCACCTGCGGTGCACCCGGTCAGCCAGGGGGCCGCAGCGACCGCTCCGACAAGCCCGGCCGTGGTGAGAAACGTACGCCGCGACGGGGACCAGGTACTGAGCGGGGTTGGCGTTCGTGTCGGGACGCCTGATGAGGGTTGAGGCACGTCGTTGTCCTTCGGGTCGTCGATGACTGCGCAGGTTCCTGTGATGACTAAATCGAACTACCACAGGAAAGTGACTCCGGGTATGCTGCCGCAAGCTCGCACCGACGGTCAAGGGGGAACGGACACATGAGCCTTACCGCCGGCCAGTTGCGTCATCGGGCGAGCACGGCCGCGGTTCTGGAGTTCGCCTGGGACGCCGGAGCCTTCCAGGCCGACCATGTCATCGCCGCTCTTGGGCTCACCCGGTCGACCGCGCTGGCGGCCCTGGACACTCTCATCGAACTCGGTCTGATCAGTGAACTGCCCAGTGCCGGCCCGGGCGAGGGCTACCGGCTGGGCCGGCCCGCACGCCGCTTCGAGCTGCGCGCCGAGGCTGGTGTCGTGGTCGGGGTCGACGCGGGGGAGCGCCAGTTCACCGCGTCCGTCGCCGATCTCGCCGGCGAGATCTTGGCCCGGTGCTCGATAGGGGGGGTGCGCGGGTTCTCGGACGCCGCGCAGGTCAGGTTCGACGATCTCGACCCGGCCGAGCGCCCGACAGCGGCACTGCAGGCGATCGACGGCGCGCTGGCCAAGCTCGGCCGGACCCGTGCCGATGTGATCGGTCTCGGCGTCGGCATCCCGGCGCCGGTCGACGCCGACGGCGGTTCGCCCTCCCACCAGGCGGGTTTCTGGCAGCACATGAACAGTGGGCTCCAAGACGTGCTCGACGCGGAGTTCCCGGCCGTCCGGGTCGAGAACGACGCGGCGCTGGCCGCGGTGGCCGAGGGCACCCTCGGCGCGGCGCGCGGCCACGACGACTTCGTCGCGATCCTGGTCGGACGCCGATTGGGTTCCGGCGTCTTCCTTGACGGACGACTGGTGCGTGGCGCGAACGGCGGCGTCGGTGAGCTCGAGGGCCTGCGCTACGTCCCCGGCGTCGGCAGCACCCACGGCATCGGGCCCCGGGCCGAACGATGGCTGCGCCAGGAACTGGACGCCCGACGCGTCCCCGCCGATCATCCCTGGGCGGCCCTGGATCAGGCCGGCCTGACGGCCGAGGCGGTCCTCTCCGTGGCGAAGCTGGACGACCCGGTCTCGCGTCCCCTGCTGGAGGAACTCGGCGCCACGATGGGCAGGATCTGCAACGTCGTCGCCCGCTTCTATGATCCCGGCGTGATCGTGGTCTGCGGCGCGATGGCCGGGGCTCTCGGTGAGGTGATCGAGATCGCCCGTACCCAGCTGGCCGCTGATTCGGAACTGCCGCCGCCCGAGATCGTCGCCTCGCAGTTCGGCGGCGACATCGTGTCCCTCGGGGCGGTTTCGGCGGCTCGTGAGGCTGCGGCCGCGGTGGCGCTCTCGCTGTTCTCCGAGCGCTACCACCGGGAACCGCCGGCCTCCTGAGTGATCAGGCGATCTCGATCACTGCTGGTCGAGCTCGTCGAGGCGTCCGTGGACCGAAGGGACGGTTCTTTTCGTTCCACTCGAGGCGTCCGTGGACCGAAGGGACGGTTCTTTTCGTTCCACCGCTGGACCGAGGGGGACGGTTCTTTTCGTTCCACCGCTGGACCGAGGGGGACGGTTCTCTTCGTTCCACCGCTGGTCGACCTTGTCGAAACCCTCGACGGGCGCGTCGCGGCACGTCGGCGCAGTCGTTGTGGAGCGGTGTGGCATAATCACGCTCAGGACGAGCCCGCACAGCAGGCTCATTCGATCCGGCACAGTCGAGGTGACAGCTCGATGCCCGCCGACCCCACCGCGACGGCGACGACCGCGGGG
>JBDHZN010000102.1:0-12048 GCA_039811845.1 Micropruina sp.
CCACGGTGCGGGCCCGCATCGAGGACCTCCAGTGGATGGTCGACACCGGCGAAGGGCTCGCCGGCGCCTGCCGGCGGCTCCAGCTGGAGGCCGGCACCCTGTACCGCAGCCTGGAGCGAGCCCATCGCACCGACCTCTGGCAGCGCCTGGCGGCGAGGGAGGCCGCGTGACCGCCTCCACCGCAGCTTCCCACCACCAGGCGCGCGTCGACCAGCTCTCCCGCGCCGGCTTTGACCGCTGGTGCCAGGCACAGCTCGGACCCCTCCCCCAGGCGCCGGCGCCCGCCGACCCTGGGCTGATCGGCGTCCTACTCACCCACCGGAAATGCAGCGCGGAGCACCAGCCCCTCGTATTCCGACGATGCCTACAGGATCGTCGCGTCTTGCCCCGCTGGCACCAGGAGGACCGCGGCCGGCGCAACACGCTGCGGGGACACCACGAAGCGGCGCCGGCCGGTGCCTACAGCGGCATCACTGTCTGGTCCGGACGCCAGCACTGGGTCCAGATCGTGGCTGCCTTGGCCGTGCTGTTGAGACCGGACGTCCTGGGCAAGCACCACGTCAGCGCGACCACCTTCCGCGCGTGGGCGATCGCGAAGTCCGGCTATGCCCAGGACCAGGCCTCCGGCCGGCGGTGCATCGTGAGGCCCGACACGCTGGCCAGCGTGGTGGGGGTCGACGAGCGCACCATCCAGCGCTGCAACGCGGCTGCACGCCAACTCGGCCTCGAAGTAGTCGTCATGGAGGGCCGAATGCTGAACGGTGATGAGCGCAGCGCAATCCGTGCGATGGGCTCACGGCAGCGCGGCCTGGCTACTGAGGTCGCTCTCACGATCCCCGCCTGGCTGCGGTCCCCTGTGGATCGTGTCACCCCTCCTAAGAGGCTTCTTAAGCCTAAGAAAATTACTTCTCGTGGTACTTCCGTCACGGCCTCCGGCCAGACACGAGGGACGGCGCTCCGCGCCGGCGCATCGACAAGACGGGATCCCGACCGTGCACGGGTGCGGTCAGTTGCCTCAGAATTGGCCCGGAGGCTCCCCTGGTTGGCCGGAGAAGGCCCAGGACGCCTCGGCCCAGCACTAAGACGCTTCGTGACCGCGGACCTCCCCTGGACGGCCGCCCAGCTCACCGCGGCGATCACTCGCATTTCCGCTGATCGCGGGACGATCCATGCCGGCATGATTCGCACGCGTCCGGCCGCACTGCTGGCCGCACTGCTTCGCCGGCTCGATCCGATTGACGACCACCCCGGCCCAGACGGTCCGATGGTCCCTCCCCCGCCGCCACCGCCTCCTGGCCCGTGCGGCGGCCCGGACTGCGACGGCCACGGCTGGATCAACGGCGTCTCAGCCTCCGGCTATCGCTGGGCGCACCCCTGCCCCAACTGCCCGCCGGCCATACGACGCAGCGACCCCGCCGGATCCCGGCCCTCTCCGACGACCTGGGACTACGAGCCCCCGTTCTGACCCCGAGCAACCCAGGGATACCCCACGTAAGCGGGTTGGTTCCCCGTCCCCTCACCACCCATCGTCACCCGACCAGCGCCGGCGTCAAGCGCTCCGCGCCAGCTCCCCCGGAACTTTCGGGGCGCGCTCCGGTCGTTCCTCCCTGCGCTTATTTCGCCCCGAAACTTCCTCCGCCGCTGCCCTAACGGGTTGACCCCGGCGCTGGTCGGGTGGGGGGGCAGTTAAGAGGGGATGGGGAAAGACTGCGCGTCGGCACCAATAGATCGAATAGATACACAGCATGCGGCGGGGGGCAACGAAGGAAAAAGGGGGGAAGAATCTCCGGGCAGGGCTTGCATAGATTGAATAGATCACATAGACTGAACCTATCAACACGACAGCCGGGGACTAACCACCCCCCACCACTCCTACTAAGGAAGGGCCTCTCATGAGCCGCGAAACCCTCACCACCCTGAACACCGCCACCCTCATCGGCTACACGGACAAGCGCGGGACCGCCTGGCATTACCGGGCCGACCTCCAGGCCGCCGAGCCCAACCACTATCCGCGAGCCATTCCGACCGAGGACGTCTACCGCCGACTCTTCGACTGGGAGGCGGTCGTGGCTGAGGTTCACGCCGTGGCGCTCACCGAGGACGGCGTGCTGAACGTCGTGGATCCGAACCGGAAGGCGATCGTCCGGAGCGACAGCCACCAGGTGCTGGGCGTCGTGGGCGCCGGCTACCAGGTGCACCCCTATGGGGAGTGGCTGGTTCAGAACGTTGAGAGCATTCTCGACGCGGACCTCCAGATCGGCTCGGCCGGACTGCTCCGCGGCGGCGCCACGGCGTGGGTGCAGATTGAGATGGAGGACACCCTCACGGTGGAAGGCGTGGAGTTCCGCCCGTTCTTGACCGCGGCGACGTCGCTCGACGGCACCCTGGCGACCACCTACCTCACCGGTAGCCAGGTCGTGGTCTGCGACAACACGCTCAGCGCCGCCCTGGGCGACTTCGACGGCCGAATCAAGATCAAGCACAGCCGGCACAGCCTGGGTCGGATCACGGACGTTCGGGAGGCGCTGGGGATCATTCACAGTGTCGGGGACGACTTCGCCGAGCAGGTTCGGCGGCTGGTCGACGAGCCGGTCTCCCCCGCCCGCTGGGATGAGTTCGTGGCCGCTTTCACCAAGCCGGCCGGCGACGGCAAGCGCGCGAAGCTCAACGCGGAGCAGAAGATCGAGCAGCTCAACGAGCTGTGGCACCAGGACGACCGCGTGAACCCGTGGCAGGGCACGGCCTACGGCGTCGTGGCCGCCGTCAACACCTGGACGCATCACGAGCAGGCGGTGCGAGGTGCCGACCGTGCGACCCGTAACACCGAGCGGGTGATCGCCGGCAGGATCGACCAGCTCGACCGCCACACCCTCGCGGTCCTCGCGACCGTCTAGCCAACCCCCAAGCGCCGGGGAGGCCGGGCCGGACGTAAGGAGCCCCCGGCCTCCCCCAGGCATTAAGTGAATAGATTCAATAGAACGCAAGGAAGGAAGTGAAGAAGTGGACGAGTCGACTGCAACCGATGCGGTGGAGCTGCTGCTCTGTGGCCACGAGTACGGGCACCCAGCCGCTCCGCCGATGATCGCGCCGAAGCTGGACGCCGAGATCGAGCAGCCGGCGCTGCCAGACACCAACCCAGACGAGCCGGCGCTACCTGGAATGTGAGCCGGCCCTCGCCGTGTCCCAATCCAAAGGCAGCGAGGGCCGGCCATCAACACGACCAGCCGGGAACCACCCCGGAGCCGCAGGCAGCACCCTAGTTGGCCCCCGTGCCCATGTCGCCGGGCCGACTAACGAGACCTATTCCATAGAATGAATAGATCCGATACTCTGACACTAATAAATAGATCACCCACAGAAGGAAGCCATCATGACCAACGTCACCATCACCGGAAACCTCGCCTATGACCCGGAAATCCGATTCACGCCCACCGGCAAGCAGGTCGCTCAGCTCGTGATCATGGAGAACCGCCGGCGGCCCACCGACAACGGCGGCTGGGAGGACGCCGAGCCCAACGCCTTCCGCGTCGAGGTCTGGGGCCAGACGGTCGAGAACCTGGCGGAGTCCTGCCACAAGGGGGACCGCCTGGTGGTCGTCGGCACCATCGTGACCGACCGCTGGGAGGACAAGGAGAGCGGTGAGAGCCGGTCGATGCAGCGCATCCGCGCCGATGAGGTGGGGTTCAGTCTCCGCTTCCACACGGTCGCAGCCACGAAGAACCCGCCGCGCAACTGACCGCCGTTTCTCGGGAGGTGGGGGAGTGGCGGCCGCGCCATCCCCCACCCCTAAGAGATAGATTGATTCGAATGAATAGGAGCACATCATGACAACCATTGACCAGTTCGCGGCTGACTACGACCGAGTGCACGACGTAGCGAACGACGCTCGGGAGGCGACCGAACAGATCGCCCGCGCAGCCAACGGCAACTCGATCCGAGTCCTCCCCGCGCCGGCCGTCTACGAGCTGCTCGGCAACGTCAAGGTGATCCTGTGGCACCTGAGGGAGGCCGCTGAGTACCTCCCGCGGGGACTCGCACGCTCGCTCAGTGAGGAGGCCATCGAGGTCTACGACCGAGATCCGGGAACCGGCGAGCCGCGAGACGCGGCGGTCCAGGTCGGGATCGCCAGCGATCAGCTCGCGGAGCTGGTCGCCAGCCTGGCGGCGGCCGCCCGAGCTGCCGAAGCCGCGCAGACCGCGATCAACTCTCAGGGCTACAAGGAGCGGCGGTCGTGACCGTCTACACGATCGCGCTCGCCAAGGGTGGGAGCACCAAGACCACCACGGCGGCAGAGTTGGTGCATGCTCTGGCCGGAGCCGGACGACGCGTCCTGGCGCTCGACCTCGACCAACAGGGCAACTTCACCACTCGCCTCGGAGTGGGACGTGGTGCAGGCGTCGACGCCGTGGCAGCTGACGTGATGACGGGGGAGGCCACGGCAGATGAGGCGGCGATCGACGCACCGAGCGTCCCGGGTGCCCAGGTCATCGCCGGCACGCAGGACATGGCCCGCATTGAGCACATGCCGGAGCTGGGCCTAGCGCTCCGCGACTACCTGCCCAGTCTGGGGGAGTGGGACGACATCGTGATCGACACTCCGCCGGCGCTCGGTGTCATCACCCTGGCCGCACTGGCAGCAGCAGACGTAGTGATCGCCCCGGTCACCACCAGCGGAGAGGCGTACGAACAGCTCGACCGCCTCGCTCGCTTCGTTTCCCAGCGGGTCGCACGGCTGCGACCAGGGCAGGAGGTACACGCGGTCATTCCCACCCGATACGACGGCCGGCGCATTCTCGACCGCGAGGTGGTCGAACGGCTTGAAGAGCGTTGGCCAGGAAAGGTGATGACCCCAGTGCGTGAGGGGGTCGTAGCCCGTGACGCTTACCTGGCCCGCCAGCCGATCGGTGTCTACGCGCCGGCGTCGAATGTGGCACGGGACTACACCGCGGCCCTCAGCGGAATCATCACCACCACCATGCAAGGAGCTGACTCATGACCCGGCGACGGAGCCTGCGCGACTTCGACGATGAGGCGATCGCCACCGACTTGCCACGAGTTCAGAGCGGAGCCGCCGAGGCGGCGGAGGTAGTAGCCCACCGCTCGGAGGCGTCACGCTCACGACAGCCGCGGCCGAGCGCCGGCGCGTCGTCCCAGGAACGCACGGGGATCTACCTACAAGCTGCAACATTCGCGGCCGCCAAGTCTGCCTACATTGCGGATTTCGAGACCGTGGCCGGATCCCCGGACACGTTCGGCGGCTGGCTCGCAGGTGTCCTTGATCGGCACGCTCGGCGGTCCTCGCGATCGAGGGCGGCGCTGTCCGACCGACTTCCCGCGGAGACTGTGGGCGGTGGAGTCAATCGAGCATTCATCCTTCCCGCCGCCACCGTCCAGGCGATGCACGAGGCCATCGCCTCAGACCGGCGCGCAGGTAGCATCGCCAGCCGCAGCCAGTTCGCATCCGTCGCGATTCGAAGTGCGATCGAGGACTCCCGCGGCCGAGCTGGGGGAGAGCTGCCGCCGGCGCCCGCTCGGCTGCCCAACAAGCTGCGGTGACGCCTAATGAATGGATCGAATAGAAGCCGTTGGGCGAGTGCTGGCCACCCGTCGCGCGAGCGAATCGCGTATCGGACGTGTGTTCGATATTATGCCTCGGGGAAGGGGCTGTTATGGGAACGAACCGGCGGTACGGCGACCGACTCGGCGGGGACCTCGATCGGCGCGTCGAGCAGATGGCCACCAGGCCCCAACCAATCAGCCTCACAGACCGGGAACTCGATAAGGAGCATGCGCAGCCTCGCGTTCCGGAGCAGCCGGTGAGAGTGCGCGCCTGGGTGCGCTTCCCTGAGACCCCCATCCACACCGTCGCGTGGGCCACGGCGTGGACAGACCGCGCGGTCCACATCGAATGGGAGGACGCCGAGGGCCGGCAGATGCGTGCCTGGGTCTGGGCGTCTGCGGTCGAACGGATCAGCGTCAATGAATAGCACCGAGTGAATAGATCGGATAGAAAGAAACGAGGGAACGCCCCATGAATCAGAGTTTCCTCACGCCGTGCGCCTGGTGCGCCGGCCCGATCCCGGCCCGGGCTCGCCGCGACTCTGTCTGTTGCTCGAAGCGGTGCCGGCAGGCTCGCCATCGCTTCCTACGCGCGGTCGGCACCGCGGCCGCCACCGATCGGCCGCTCAGGCTCGCCTACGCCGACCCGCCCTATCCCGGCCGCTCGGCCCGCTACTACAGGGACCATCCGGACTTCGCCGGCGAGGTCGACCACGTCCAGCTGATCGCCGAGCTGGGGGAGTACGACGGGTGGGCACTGTCGACGTCGGCCGACGCGCTGCAGGAGCTGCTGCCCCTGTGCCCTCCGGGGGTGCGGGTCGCGGCGTGGCATCGCGGTGAGCGGCCGCACAGGGCCGCCCGCGGCCCGCTGAACGGGTGGGAGCCGGTGATCTTTGCCGGCGGACGCCCACGGCTCGCTGACCGCTACCTGTCGCGTGCGGCCGAGAGCGACGCGTCGTCACCTGGTCATCGCGACGGCTTCGCGTCGACGCCGGCGCTCCGCGACGCGTCCACCGCGGTGCACCACGACGGCTCGACCAGGCGTAGCGACTCTCTCGTCTACACGGCCCGAGCCCGCCGCACCGACCCCGGCAGGATCACCGGTGCCAAGCCCGCTACCTTCTGCCGATGGATCTTCGACCTGCTCGGCGCTCGCGCCGGCGACGAGTTCGTTGACCTGTTCCCCGGCTCGGGTGGGGTTGCCCGCGCCTGGCACGCATTCACTCACGGAGCCGTGAATGGGCTTGTGCGGTGAGCAGCTTCTGTCAGACCACGCTGACAGCATTGACCTAATCGACGCGGAGGAAGGACCCCCATGACGTATCGCAAGATCATTATTCCGGCGCAGATCGGCGCCGCCCTGTTCGGGTTTGGGCTCGCCCTGCTGGTCGTGCCCCCCGGCGGCATTCCCGATGGGGCGCGCATCATCGGGCTCGTCGCCGTCACTCTGTTCGGGATCGGGGGAGTGCTGACGGCTCTGGCAGTGGCCCGCGGGCTCCTCGGCGCAGACGGCGGCGAGGCTGATGCGGAGGGCGACGACAAAAGCCTCGATCACATCGCATCCGTGCCTCCAGCTGCTCGGCGCGCTGCATATCGGCACGCTCGGTTACGCCGCGACGGCTGATTCAGGGGCCCGGGTGTCGCGCTGGACCACGGCGGCCCGTGGGGGTTTCGAGGTCGAGATCCCCGACACCGACGAGGCGCTGCGCTGTTGGGTGTGGCAGGGCGCGGTGGAACACCTGCGCCGGCGCGAGGATGCCCTGGCTCTGAGGTTCTCCGCCCGCGCCTTTACACTCGGCCACGATGACGAAGGTTCGGATCTCGGTCACCCAGCTTCCCGCCGGGCTGCTCGGCAAGCCGCAGCGCGGCAGGCCACGGCCCACCCGCGTCCTGGTCGACGTCATCGACGACGACGCCACCGCAGCCGAGCACGCGATCGCCTGGGCCACCGCCCGTGGTTACCACCAGCTGGTCGGCGCCTTCGCCCGCATGTTCAGCGAACCGCCTAAGAGCGGTTTCGCCGCCATCATCAACAAGACTCACGCCCTCCTGGTGTTCACCAGCTGGCCCTGGTGCCCGAGACCGCACATCATCGAGGGGTGAGCCCAGCGCCGAGTGGCCCAGGCAGCCCTACTGACAACGGCGCGGCACCGCGACGGAATTCAGGACGCTAGTCGCAGCTGGAGTTCGCCGTCGGTCTGCCCAGTGAGCGGCGCCACGAGTTCGGGCCCGTTGGTTCCAACGCGATTCACTTGTCGACTCACTTTGCGGATCCCGAGCAGGGGCGGGTGGAGGCCCGTGAGCACTTCTGCGATCGCGTCGGGGTCCGTCCTGGCTGGATCGAGCCAGGCGTCGACCCGATCGCGGGGGAGGATCACCGGCGTCCTGTCGTGGACCTCTCCCGCTGGCCCCTCGGCTGCGCAGGTGATGATCGCCGCGCTCCAGACCCACCGATCGGGATCGTCAGCGGCCCGGGCCGGGTCCGGCCACAGTTCGTAGAGCGCGGCGAAGCTCAGCCCTTCGCCGGCCGCCGGGTGGAGGTAGTAGGGCTGCTTGATGACCTTGCCCTCCGGGCCGGTCTCCGCCATCCACTCGTAGTACCCGTCCGCCGGCAGCACGGCGCGCCGGCGCCGGTAGGCGGCGCGCCAGGACGGCTTCTCAGCGATGGTCTCGATCCTCGCGTTGATGAGCCGACCGCCGATCTTCGCGTCCTTCGCCCAGCTGGGGATCAGGCCCCACCGAACAGCCCGCAGGGTTCGCTCGACGGCGCCGGAGTCCTTCGCCTGGCGCTCCAAGACCGCGTAGATGCTCGTCGTCGGCGCCACGTTGTACTGGGCGCCGAGATCCTCCGCCGCGTCGACGCCGACGCCGTAGGCGTCGACCAGCACGGACGGCGGGCGGGTGGATGCATAGCGACCGCACATGCAGCCCAGCCTAAGGGGGTTCCCGCGGCCTCCCCCGGGGCACAGCGGGCGGGCCGCGCGGAACCCTGTCCCTCCACCAGATGCTAGCTGCTGAGAGTCGCCGGGCATCGACCCAGTAACGATCGATTCTGAACCGTTCAGAACTGACAGACAGCTAGGCAAGTCGCGGCCTCAGCTTTTGCGGCGAGGCACACACTGCCACCCCTCGCACCGTCAGTAGTCTTTGGCCCATGAGCGCTGTGAGCCTCCTAGAGCCATACTCGCTTCACCGAGGCAACGTCTTGAAGGCTTACGACTCCTGGCCTGCACCGTCGACGATCATCTCTGACGGCGCGTACGGGGTTCGCGGCTTCCACGGAGACACGACAGGTGTTGAAGGGTTGGTCGAGTGGTACCTGCCGCACGTGACAGCCTGGGACAAGGCCGCAACTCCGGCGACGACACTGTGGTTCTGGAACACGGAGATCGGCTGGGCTACGGTCCACCCACTCTTGGTAGCGCACGGATGGGAGTACGTCCAAACAGTGACGTGGGACAAGGGCATTTCTCACGTCGCCGGCAACGTGAACGGAAAGACGATTCGACGCATGCCCGTGGTCTCCGAGGTCTCGGTCCTATATCAGCGCAAGTTCATGATCGATACCCCCGAGGGCCCGATGGCACCGAAGGTGTGGCTTCGGGCAGAGTGGCAGCGTGCCGGACTTGCTCTCTATCGTGCGAACGAGGCATGCGGTGTCAAGAACGCCGCCACACGGAAGTACTTGACCCAAGATTGGCTCTGGTACTGGCCGCCTGGGTCGATGGTTGAAAAGCTAGCTGCATACGCAGCGAAAAACGGGCGGCTCGAAGGACGCCCCTACTATTCCCTTGATGGGGAGCGGCCAGTCATCGCAGAGGAGTGGGATGCGCTGCGCTACCCATGGAACCATGTCCACGGGCTCACGAACGTCTGGCAACGACCACCGCTTCATGATTCGGAGCGAGTGAAGGGCAGCTTGGTGCGATCTGCCCCCAGAGTGCACAGCCCATCTCTCGCGTCTGCCTCACATCTCAATCAGAAGCCGCTCGAGTTCATGGAGCGACAGGTAGCGGCAGTTACAAACCCCGGCGACGTCGTGTGGGAGCCGTTTGGAGGGCTTGCTTCCGCCTCCGTCGCAGCGGTGATGCTTGGCCGTCGCCCTTACGTCGCCGAGATCCACAGGAACTTTCAGGACATCGCCAGCGAACGCCTCGCCGCGGCTGCCCAGCAGCGTCAACTGACGGGGCTGGCACTCGCGTGAGCCACGATCAGCTTGCGACCGCCCCGGTACGCCCGGAACTCGCTCCGGACGATCCCAGGACCGTGCTACAAACGCGAGTCCGGAGCGCCCTACTGGCCCTTCCCGGAGATTTCAAGTTCGACAATCCGATCGCCGGCGTCAACGCTACCGACCTCTTCAACCTCAACACTCTGCTGGGCGCGGGGATTGAGGTCGAAGTTGTGCGCACCCTAAATGGCCTCCGAGACATGTGGGACCCGGACAATGACTGGCTTGGATACCGTTTTGAGCGATCTAGTCAAGCCTTCCCAGATGTACGGCTCGTTCGACGTGATGAAGGCGACCCCGCGATCGCGCTCGGCATTGAACTCAAAGGCTGGTGGCTACTCTCGAAAGAAGGCGTTCCCAGTCTTCGCTACCAGGTCGCCCCCGAGGCCTGTGCGCCACACGATCTCATCTGCGTCGTTCCGTGGCACCTCAGTAACGCTGTCGCCGGTGTTGCGCAGGTCATCGAGCCCTGGGTAGAAAGCGCCCGTTACGCAGCCGAGTACCGCGACTACTGGTGGCAGCACGTGCGGCGTACCAAAGATGACGCGAGCATTCGCTACCCGTCGGCCGCGCATCCGTACCCCGGAAAGGCTGAGCTTGTCCTGGCTACGCCCGCCTACGACGGCGGGGGAAACTACGGCAGACTTCCGCGTTGCAAGCCGCTCATGGATGACTTCATGGAGCGATCTAAGCAGCATGAGGTGCTCGGCATCGCGGTGGCCAACTGGATCCTCTTCCTCCGGCGGCATAGTGACACCGCCACCCCAGATGAGGTTGAGAGTGCCTTGCAGGCGGAACTGCAGCGTCACCTCAAGGATGTCGCTCCCGCTACAGCGGCCGAGTTGCTCGCTCTACTCGAGCAAGTCGGGTCGCTTCTGCGAACCTAGGCTGGAGGAAACCACGCGGTGAGTTCACGGGCCAACGTGGGCACTGTCTGCGGGTGAACTCGGGAGTCGGGTGTATCCAGCGGGGTCTGGTGTGCGCGAATGCGGGAGTCGCTGGGCCGTCACTCAGTTGCGGGGTCGCGGGAAGGCGCCGATCTGCTGGAGCTCTTGGAAGTCGCGGTCGCCTTCGCAGCGGTCGTCGAGGCCGATGCGGTAGCGCTGGAAGGACTCGAGCTGGGGCAGCGGCTGGGGTAGGTCGGGGCCTTCGACGAGTTCGACGAAGCTGCGTGTGTCGGCGATCTGGTAGGTGCTCCAGGCAATGCCGTGGGGCTGGCTAGTGGCCAGGTCGTCGTACACGTCGCGGAGCAGGTCGAGGTGTGTTTGCAGGTGGTCGGGTTTCACCGTGTAGCGCATGAGCGCGTGCATGAGGGTTCCTCGTGGTCAGCGGTTGGTGGCGGCGGAGGTGACGGGTCGCAGTCCGCCGGGGCGGCGGCCGGCGAGCTGGTCGAGAGCAGTGCTGGAGGCGGCGTCGGCGGGGAGGTAGACGAGCAGGCGTTGGTAGTCTGAGTATGTCAACTCGACTTGGCCCCACCCTGGCGGGGCGGATTCCAGCGAACGTCGCAACACGGTGAGTTCTGTTTGGCGGGGAGACTATCGGCATGGCTGGTCTTCCGGAACTGGATGTGGCGCGGGTCGAGCGGTGGTGCCGCGCCCGGGTCCCTGAGCAGGTCCGCGACCAGGTGCGCGTTGAGGTGGACGTCGCCGAGCGGCATCTGACGATCGTGGAGTGCCGACCGCCCTGGCGGGCGGGCTTGGGAACTGAGTGGACGCGATTCCCGATCGCGCGGCTGCGCTATTCGAGGGCCACACGATCGTGGTCGTTGTATTGGCGGGATCGGAATCTGCGGTTCCACCTCTACGACCGTGTGCCCGCGACCGCCAGCATCGTGGACCTGCTTGAGGAGGTTGACCGCGACCCGACAGCGATCTTCTGGGGGTGATCCGGGGGAGCTGTCAGGCGCCTTCGGCAGCGGCGTCGGCGGTGGCTTGATCGGCGAGCAGATCCACCGGCCGAGCCCATCGGAGGGTCTTGCGTGGCCGAGCGTTGATCTCCTCGGCAACCCGAGCGAGTTCGTCGGGGGTGACCTGACTGAGGTCCATGCCCTTGGGGAAGTAGTCGCGCAGCAGCCCGTTCATGTTCTCGTTGCTGCCCCGCTGCCATGGTGAGTGCGCGTCGCAGAAGAACACCTTGATGCCGATCTGCTCGGCGAGTTGCTGGTGCAGCGCGAGCTCCTTCCCCTGATCCCAGGTCAGGGTGCGTCGCAGGTCGGCCGGCAACCGGCCAAGCGTTGCGGCGAGGCCGGCGTGCATCGC
>JBDHZN010000103.1:0-12025 GCA_039811845.1 Micropruina sp.
TAAGTACCTGCCGGAGGCGGTGACGGTCACCAAGGCGACCGCGCCCAACCATCAGATCCAGTTCCGGGCCGCGGGCGACCGCACCGACCGGGGCTGGTGCCATCTGGCCGACGTCGGCACTCTCGGCAAGACCGCGAGGGGGATTGTCTTCGAGGTCAATGACGATCGCGTCAACGATGATTTCGACGACTTCGACATCATCTTCCTGACCGTCCGCGGTGATGACGGTGAGACCTATGACGCATTCACCTACGTGCTGTCACAGCCCGGCCAGCCGATGCGGCCCCCGCGGTTCTACTGGGAGCGCGTGCCCAACGGCCTGGTCGAGCAGGAGTTCCCGCTCGACTACCGCAATGAGGTCCAGGCGATCTTCGACGACGCCGCCGAATGCCCCGATTTCGACCGTCCGGCACCTGCGGTGGCGCCCGGTCGGTCGGCGGACACCCGGTGACCGGCCCCACCCGCCCCTACCACGAAAGAGCAACCCGCTTATTTGCCTCAAGGAAAGAGAGCACCATGTTGCGTTCCCTACGTACCGGTCTGAGCGCGGCGGCCGCCGTGGCGACGGCCTCCCTGATGCTGACCGCATGTGTCGGCCCGAGCAGCAGCGCGTCGCCCTCGGGTTCGACGGCAGAAGTCCACACCGTCATGCCCGGCGTGCTCAAGGTCGGCTCCCAGCAGTCGTACATTCCGGGTGAGTTCTTCGAGGAGGGCAAGGACAAGGTCCAAGGCTTCAGCGTCGACTTCATCGACGAGATCGGCAAGCGGCTAAACCTCACGGTGGAGTGGCAGCAGGTCGACTACTCGGCGATCATCACCGGCCTGCAGTCGAACCAGTTCGACATGGGGTCGGGCGGCATGAGCCCCGACCCCGATCGGCTGGCCCAGGTCGACATGGTCGGCTACTTCCAGTCCGGCGCCACCTACATCCTGCGCAAGGAGGACGAGGGGAAGTACAAGAACTCCCAGGACTTCTGCGGCAAGAAGATCGGCATGCTCGAGGGCTCCACCACCCTCGAGGCGGCGATCGCCAAGGAGAACGAGAAGTGTGGCGGGAACCCGATCCAGGTCGAGCCCTACACCAACACCAACCTCGGCGTTCAGGGCCTGCTGTCCAAGCGGATCGACGCTTATACCCCGGACGTGGCGCAGAGCCAGTACATCGTCAAGCAGGATCCGAACCTGGTCACCATCGGTGACTACGTGCTGGTCGACTACCTGATCAACTACACGTTCACCAAGGAGAACACCGCCCTGCGGAATACGGTGTACAACACCCTGCAAGAGATGATGACCGACGGCACCTACGACAAGATCCTCGAAAAATGGGGCATCGACCGTGGTGGGTTGAAGAAGCCGGCACTGAACGGTGACCTCAATGCGAAGCCGTGATCGTCTCGCCATGATGCGGGTGGTCGGGCCATGACCGCTGCGACCGAGGCGTCCAAGGGCGTCTATTTCCCGGTCCGGGCGAAGTTCCCCTGGGGCCAGTTCATTCAGGCCGCGGTGGTCATCGTCATCGTGGCCTGGGTTATCATCAGCTTCGCGATCTCGGGAGTCTTCGACTTCGGGACGGTGGCCCGCTACCTGTTCGGGGCGCAGATCTGGGCCGGCTTGTGGGGCACGGTCAGCCTGGCCACATTGTCCACGGCGATCGCGCTGGTGCTCGGCACCCTGGTCGCGCTGATGCGGATATCGAGCAACCGGGTGCTGTCCGGGGTGGCCGCGGCCTATGTGTTCTTCTTCCGGGGAACGCCGATGCTGGTCCAGTTGCTGATCTGGTTCTACGCCATCCCGCGGATGATCGGCCAGGTGCGGCTCGGCATCCCGTACACCGACATCGTCTGGGTCGACCAGCCGGCGAGCGTCTTCTTCACGCCGTTCGTCGCAGGTCTGTTCGCGCTGTCGCTGGCAGAGACCGGCTACATGGCCGAGGTGGTCCGTTCGGGCATCCTCGGCGTCGACCAGGGCCAGCGGGACGCCGCGACCGCCCTGGGCCTGCCACGCAGGAAGATCACCACCCAGATCGTCCTCGTGCAGGCATTCCGGATCATCCTTCCGTCGGCCGGCAACCAGTACATCATGATGATCAAGAACACCTCCCTGGCCTACACCATCGGGTACATGGAGCTTCTGCTCACCGTGAGCCGCATCTACTACTCCAACTTCAAGTACCTCGAACTGCTGCTGGTCGCGGCGTTCTGGTATCTCGTGCTGACGGCGCTCATCACGTTCCTCCAGCAGTTCCTCGAACGTCGATACCCAGCGAGGTAGGGCCATGTCTGAACCCACACTGAAAATGGAAGCCCTGCACGTCTACAAGTCGTTCGGGGAGGTCAAGGTTCTGCACGACGTCTCGGTCAGGGTGCATTCCGGTGAGGTGGTGGCCCTGATCGGGCCGTCCGGTGCCGGCAAGTCCACCTTTCTGCGCTGCGTCAACAACCTGCAGCCGATCGACTCGGGCACGATCGAGGTCGACGACGAGCTGATCGGCTACCGCAAGGTCGGCGACGCTCTGGAGCCGCTGGGCGACAAGGAGGCCGCGGCACAGCGGGCTCGGATCGGCATGGTGTTCCAGAACTTCAACCTGTTCCGGCACATGACCGCGGTCGCCAACGTCATGTACGGACAGATCGAGGTGCTCGGACGGCCGAAGGCCGAGGCCCAGGCGACCGCCATGGACGCCCTCAAGAGGGTCGGCCTGGTGGGCCGCGAAGACCGCTACCCGGCTCAGCTCTCGGGCGGCCAGCAGCAGCGCGTGGCGATCGCCCGCGTGATGGCGATGGATCCCACGATGATCCTGCTCGATGAGCCGACCAGCGCACTCGACCCCGAATTGAGGGTCGAGGTCGCCAACGTCATCAAGGGGATGGCCGCCAACAAGGCGACCATGCTGATGGCGACGCACGACATCCCACTGGTGCACGACATTGCCGACTACATCATCTTCATGGTGGATGGACGCATCGTCGAGGCCGGCGCCGCGGAGAAGATCCTCACCAACCCCGAGCATGATCGCACCCGCAGCTTCCTCACCGCGATGGAGTCCTGACACCACTGTGACCGCCTCGTCTCAGCCCGGCGTGGTGCGGACCGACCGTCCGCACCACGCCGCGACCGGCCCGGTGACCCCGGGCCGGATCGCGCTGTATGCCCTGATGACCACCGTGTGGGGATCGAGCTTCTTCTTCACCGCCCTGGCCCTGAAGGCCTTCACGCCCTTCCAGATCGTCCTCGTGCGCATGCTGATCGCCACGGTGATGCTGGGCGGCGTCGTCGCGGTCATCCGGCCGCGCTGGCCATGCACCGCCGCGCTATGGGGCCATTTCGTGCTGCTCGGCCTGATGAGCATCGCGCTGCTCACCTGCGCCCAGGTCTGGGTGAACTCGTCCACGGCGATCGTGCTGTCGTCCACCACGCCCATCTTCGTCTTCCTGATCGCCACCCTCGGCTTGCGCACCGAGCGGTTCGGGCTGAATCGACTGGTCGCGGTGAGCATCGCGTTCGGCTGTGTCGCGCTGCTCACCCTCGGCAACCCGGCCGGCTCGAGCAATCTGTTCTGGTCGGTGGTCATCGTGGCCACCTCGGTCAACTACGCGGCGGCGAACGTCTACACCAAGCGCTTCGTGTCGGGCGTCCACCCGCTGCTCGTCGCCTTTCTGCAGATCGGCTTCGGCACGGTCTGGCTGCTCCCGGTGCTGCTGTTCACCGGAGAATGGCAGCTGCCCGCCGACGCCGGTTTGGTCTCATGGCTGGCGCTGCTGGAGTTGGGCGTCCTCGGCTCCGCGTTCGGCTACGTCATGTTCTTCTACTTCATCGCCACCTGGGGATCGACGATCACCAGCCTGAACACCTACCTGCAGCCGCTGGTCGGGATCGCCCTCGGCGTGCTGGTTCTGGGGGAGCGGCCGGGCTGGCAGGCCTGGCTGGGGATCGGGATCGTGCTGGCCGGTGTGGCGCTGTTCGGCGTCTCCACCTTCCGGCAGACCGTGCGGCGTCGACCGGTCAGGTCACCCGAGGGCCGAGCCGCACCGTGACCGGCAACGGCTGCTGCTCGGTCACCGGGCGTCCAGCCGCAGCGCGCGGGTGATGATGTCGGCCGTCCGCTGGACGTGGGTGCGGGCGATCGCGCCTGCTGCCTCGCCGTCGCCGGCGGCCAGCGCGGCATGGAGCGCACGGTGCTCGTCGTTGACCAGCCGGATGTCGGCCTCGGTGAACACGATGGGAGCGTTGAAGTTCCAGTAGTTGATCATCGTGTTGCGGGCGGCGTCGGCGAGCACATGGTTCTGCGACGACTCGGTGATCAGCAGATGGAACTCGTCGTTCATCTGGTTCACATCGGCCCGGGAGTCGGTGTGCTCCATCTGCTCCATCAGTTCGAGCAGCTTGTGCAGGGTGTCCGGGGTGATCCGGCCGGCTGCCAGCCGGGCCGACGACGACTCGAGTTCGACCCGCGCCTCGAGCAATTCGACGATCTCGTCCGGGGCGTGGTCGCGAACCACCCAGCCCTTCTGCTGGGCGACCAGGCCCTCCTGCTTCAACCGGAGCAGAGCCTCTCGGACCGGGGTGCGGCTGACGTTGAGCTGGGTCGACAACTCCTGTTCGACCAGGCGATGGTTCGGCCGGTACTCGGCGCTCAGGATCGCGTTGCGGAGGTGTTCATGGACCGCGTCAGCCGCGATCGTCTGCGTCGATCGTCTGGCCACCGGATCTCCTTCAACGAGGTATACCGGGGAGCATACAACGAGCTGTGGTTCGCGAGTCGACCGTCCAGTCGGTGCCGAGGAGGGGAGTCGAACCCCTATGCCCTTGCGGGCAGACGGGTTTGAGCCGTCCGCGTATGCCATTCCGCCACCCCGGCTGGAGCCCTACGATCATGCCACATTCTCGTCGAGTGTGCCCGTCGGAGTAAGGTGCTCCCTGTGCCCGACCGGCCACCCGTCCCCACGACAGAAGAGGGCAGACAATGACGTCCGAAGCCGCACCCCCCAAGGGCCGCGCGAAAGTACTTGTCGCCGAGGACGAGGCCCTGATCCGGCTCGATCTCGTCGAGTTGCTGACCGCCGAGGGTTACGAAGTGATCGGCGAGGCCGGCGACGGCGAGCAGGCGCTGGCGATGGCCCGCGAGCTGGAGCCCGATCTGGTGGTGATGGACGTCAAGATGCCGAAGATGGACGGCATCTCCGCGGCCTCGGCGATCGCCGAGGAGCGGATTGCTCCGGTGGTCATGTTGACCGCCTTCTCCCAGCGCGAACTGGTCGAGCGGGCCCGCGAGGCCGGCGCGATGGCGTACGTGGTGAAGCCGTTCGACGCCTCCGATGTGGTGCCGGCGATCGAGGTCGCGATGGCCCGGCACGCCGAGCTGAAGGCGCTCGAGGACGAGATCGATGACCTGCAGGAGCGGTTCGAGTCGCGCAAGATCGTCGAGCAGGCCAAGGGGCTGCTGATGGAGGGCCTCGGCCTGACCGAGCCCGAGGCGTTCCGCTGGATCCAGAAGACCGCGATGGACCTGCGCAAGTCGATGCGCGAGGTCGCCGAGGGCGTGATCGGCCACTCCAAGACTGGCAAGAAGCCCAAGCGCTGAGCGGACCCCCTCCCGCCCTGGGCGGGCCGTCGGTCGAGCTTGTCGAGACCCCCTTCCGGCGCAATCAGTCGTACTTGTCCGTTCGTTCGCGCACTCGCACGCAGTTTGGTATACTGATCTGTATCCAATACAAGGAGTGAGGAACAGTGAACAGCGCAGAGGCATACGATTCCGTTCGGGATGGGCGCTTCTGTCAAGGCATCAAGGGCGCGATCTGGTACGCAGTTGCCGGTCCCGTCGACCACGAATCGGGCACGGAGGGCGGTGACCCGCGGGTCCTCCGCCGACTCATCGCCGCCAGATTCGACGGTCCGGGCGCCTGACCGTTAGATCGAGAACTGCGCCGGTTCCACCGCATCGTCGGTGGGCCGGCGCAGTCGCATGTTCAGGTGTCCGCGGGACGGTTCTCTTGGTCACCTACCGCCATGCTGCCGGCGATGTGCCGACCACCGCGGTGGCGTCCAGGTCGTCATCGGTGTGGACGGCGGGCAGCAGCCCGGCGCGTCCGAACAGGCTGACGGCCGGGCCGACCTGGGCGTCCGACACCTCAATCAACAGCCGTCCACCGGGAGCCAGCCAATCGCGGGCGGTGGCAACGATCCGGCGATGGACGTCCAGCCCGTCGCCACCGCCGTCCAGGGTGAGCCGGGGCTCGTGATCGCGGGCCTCCGTGGGCATCAGCGCGATCGCTTCGGACGGCACATAGGGCGCGTTGGCCAGCGCCACCCGGACCCGGCCGCGCAGCCGAGCCGGCAGGGCTGCCCAGAGATCGCCTTGCCAGACCGACGCGCCGGGCAGGTTCCCGCGGGCGCAGCGGACGGCGTCCGGGTCGAGGTCGGCGGCATGCAGCTCGACACCGGGGACGCGGGTGCGCAGCGCCATCCCGAGTGCGCCGCTGCCGCAGCACAGGTCGACCACCACGTCACCGGCCCGGACGGCGTCGGCCGCCAGCCGCACCAGCAGTTCGGAGCGCCGTCGAGGGACGAACACACCGGGTGTCATCGCCACCCGGAGACCGTCGAACTCGGCCCAGCCGAGCACCTGCTCCAGCGGTTCACCGGCGATTCGGCGGGCCAGCAGCGGCCCCGGCGGACCGGGTGCGGCCAGCAGCAGCGCGGCCTCGTCCTCGGCGAAGACGCAGCCGGCCGCGCGCAGGGCGGCGACCATGTCGTCCGGGTTCACTGCTTCTTCGGCCGCACCAGCGCGCAGGTGACCCGAGCGGTGCACATCCGCTCGCCGGCGTCATCGGTGAGCAGGACCTCCCAGGTGCCCAGCCTTCCGCCGATGTGTAACGCTGTGGCTTCACCGTTCACCCAGCCGGAGGTGCCGGGCCGGTGGTGGGTGGCGTTGATGTCGACGCCGTACGCGCGGCCGCCGGGGGCCACCTCGGCGTAGGCCGACAGCGAGGCGAGGGTCTCGGCCAGCACGCAGGACGCGCCCCCGTGCCACAGCCCGAACGGCTGGGTGTTGCCCTCGACCGGCATCCGGCCGCGGCTGCGCTGCCGGCCGATTTCGAACAGCTCGATGCCCATCTTGTCGTCCAGGGCGCTACGGATGCCCTGGGCCCACTCCGGCAGACTCATGGCGCCTACGATTCCACATCGCTGTCGCAGCATTGCCGGCGTCCGGTGGCGCCGCTTTTGTCGGCGGCCTCCGCTAACCTCGCAGGGGTGAGTGACTCCCCGGGCACGCTGCTGCTGATCGACGGCCATTCGGTGGCCTACCGAGCGTTTTTCGCCCTGCCGGTGGAGAACTTCTCGACCACCACCGGGCAGCACACCAACGCGGTCTACGGCTTCACCTCGATGCTGATCAACGTGCTGCGCGACGAGCAGCCGACCCATCTGGCGGTGGCCTTCGACGTCTCGCGGCAGACCTTCCGCAGCAACCAGTACAGCGAGTACAAGGCGAACCGCTCGAAGTCGCCGGCCGAGTTCACCGGTCAGGTCGCGCTGATCAAAGAGGTGCTCGACGCGCTCAACATCACCCACGTCGAGCTGGACGGCTTCGAGGCCGACGACATCATCGCCACCCTGGCCCAGCAGGCCGCCGCGCAGGGCCTGAAGGTGCTGATCTGCACCGGCGACCGCGACACGCTGCAGCTGGTCACCGACGACGTCACCGTGCTCTACCCACGCAAGGGCGTTTCCGACCTGGCCCGGATGACCCCCGAGTCGGTGCTCGAGCGCTACTTCGTGCCGCCCGCGCAGTACCCCGAGCTGGCGGCGCTGGTGGGGGAGACCTCCGACAACCTGCCGGGGGTGCCCGGTGTCGGCCCGAAGACCGCCGCCAAGTGGATCGGTGCCTACGACGGGCTGGAGAACATCGTCCGTCGCGCCGCCGAGATTCCCGGCAAGGCAGGCGAGTCGCTGCGGGCACATCTCGACGACGTCATCCGCAACCGCGAGTTGAACGCCCTGGTTGGCGACCTCGAGTTGGCGGTCACCGTGCCCGAACTGGAACGCCGCGACTGGGACCGGGAAGCGGTGCACACCGTCTTCGACGGCCTGGAGTTCCGGGTGCTGCGCGACCGGCTGATGGAAACCCTGCCGGCCGAGCAGGCCGGCCCCTCCGGCGGCTTCGAGGTGGTCGGCGACGTGCTCGAGCCGGGTGCGCTGGCCGACTGGCTCGCCGAACACGGACGCGGTGAGCTCACCGGGCTCGACGTCACCGGCAGCTGGCGTGCCGGCGCCGGCGACATCACCGGGCTGGCGCTGGCGGCCGCCGACGGTGCCGCCTGCTGGCTGGATGTGACCGAGCTGACCCCTGAGGACGACAACGCGCTCGCCGTGTGGCTGGCCGACACGACCGCGGCCAAGGCCTTGCATGACGCCAAGGGTCCGCTGCTGGCCATCTGGTCGCGCGGCTGGGAACTGAACGGGCTGGCCAGCGACACCCAGCTGGCGGCGTACCTGCTGCGGCCCGACCAGCGGGTCTACGACCTGGGCGACCTGACCGCCCGGCACCTGAAGCGCGAGTTGAGCGCCGAAGGGCCGGCGGGTGCGGCGTCCGACCAGCTCACCCTCGACTTCGAGGACCCCGACGAAGGCAAGGACTCGATGATCCGCGCCCGGGCGGTGATCGACCTGGCCCTCGCCCTCACCGAAGAGCTGGACGAGCGCGGCGAAGGCTCGCTCCTGGCCGACGTCGAACTGCCGCTGCTGCGCACCCTGGCCACCATGGAACGCGATGGCGTCGCCGTCGACGCCGACTATCTGCAGACGCTGCACGCCGAGTTCGACAACGCCGTCCGGACTGCCGAATCGGACGCCTTCGCGGTCCTCGGGCGTCCGATCAACCTGGGCTCACCCAAGCAGCTGCAGGAGGTGCTGTTCGACGAGCTCGGCATGCCGAAGACCCGCCGCACCAAGACCGGCTGGACGACCGACGCCGAATCGCTGGAATCGCTGTTCGTGAAGACCGAGCACCCGTTCCTGGCGCACCTGCTGCGGCACCGCGACCAGATCCGGCTGCGGCAGACCGTCGAGGGGTTGCAGAAGTCGATCGCCGACGACGGCCGGGTGCACACCACCTACATCCAGACCATCGCCGCGACCGGACGGCTCAGCTCCACCGACCCGAACCTGCAGAACATCCCGATCCGCACCGAAGAGGGCCGACGGATCCGGCGGGCGTTCGTCGTGGGAGCCGGCTATGACACCCTGATGACCGCCGACTACAGCCAGATCGAGATGCGGATCATGGCGCACGCCTCGGGTGATGTCGGCCTGATCGAGGCCTTCCACTCCGGCGAGGACTTCCACACGGTGATGGCCGCCCGGGTCTTCTCGGTGGCGCCCGACGAGGTCGACACCGGCATGCGAGCCCGGATCAAGGCGATGAACTACGGGCTCGCCTACGGGCTCAGCGCCTATGGCCTGTCCCAGCAGCTGAAGATCGCCGTCTCCGAGGCAAAGGGCCTGATGGAGGAGTACTTCGAGCGGTTCGGCAATGTCCGCGACTACCTGCACGACATCGTCCGGACGGCCGGCAAGACCGGCTACACCGAGACTCTGCTCGGACGCCGCCGTTACCTGCCCGACCTGACCTCGTCGAACCGGCAGCGTCGCGAGATGGCCGAACGGATGGCGCTGAACGCCCCGATCCAGGGTTCGGCCGCCGACATCATCAAGGTGGCGATGCTCGACGTCGAGTCGGCGCTGGCCGAGCGGGGTTTGTCGTCGCGGATGCTGCTGCAGGTGCACGACGAACTGGTTTTCGAGATCGCCGGCGGTGAAGCCGAGGCGATGGAGGCGCTGGTCCGCGAGAAGATGGGCCACGCCGTCGACCTGACCGTTCCCCTGGAGGTGTCGGTCGGCACCGGCCGGTCCTGGCACGAGGCCGCGCACTGACGGTGGGCGTCACCGTCCGGGCAGCAACGAGATCTTCTGCCAGATCTTGTTGCTCATCCCGGTGGTGAGCGCCTCGGGGGCCGACCACGGTTCGACGAGCGTGGCCGACCGTCCGCAAGCGCCGTCAGCGCAGGGTGGCCAGGATCTCGGTGCGTTCCACGCCGTCCTGGGTCCAGGTGCCAGTCAGAGTGCCCAGCGGCTGGGCGGTGCGGACGTGGTCGCCGTCCAGCACCCGGACCAGGCGAGCGGCCTCCATCGAGGCGTTCGACACCGGGACGATGCCGCTGCCGCGCACCGTCATCGACTTTTCGCCGCGCGACAGCTCGGCCTCGTTGTCGGCCTCATGGATCACCCGGATCAACTCGGCGACGTAGACCGGGTCGGACGTCGCGTCGTAGCAGTAGCGGGTGCCCAGGTCGGAGTGCTCGATGGTGCCCACCAGCACCGCGAATTCATCGTCGAGCGGCTCGGAGCGGTAGGTCAGCGGCACCTGATACAGCCGGCCGCCGGACGCCACCAGCAGGGTCTCGATGCCGACCTCGCCGTCGGGGTCGACGAAGCGGTAGGCCGCCACTCGGCGCAGGTCGCCGGCGTCGCCGTCGAACCAGGGCTGGTTCGGCAGCCAGCCGGCCAGCAGTTCGAGCTTGGACGGCTTCAGTACGGCGTCGTGGATCTTCGCGGTGCCACTCATCGGTTCCTCCTGGACGGGTTGTCGAGCGGGGCTGGACGAGATCGGCCGGTCCGGCCGAGCATTCCCAGCAGCCCGACACAAATCTACTACAGCAAGTAGTACATCGGCCTGGGCTTCGAGTGGAGTTCCGCGGGCTTCGTGGCGGTCGAAATCCGATCGGCCCAGGATCTTGCGTCTGAGGGATGAGACGAGTTGACGTGGGACCCGCCATGCCTGAAACTCCTATTAATCCCATGGGGATTACATGTGAAATCGAAAACGGCGTCGTCCGCGCCGTCACGAACCGACAAGGAGTTCCTGTCATGACCCACTCACGCAGAGCCGTTCTCACCGCTGTCGCGGCAACCGTCGCCCTGGCGATGACCGGCTGCGCCGGGGGCGGGGCCAGCGACGTCACCGGTGCCACCAGTTCGGCCCCGGCAGGCACGGCGAAGGTGCTCAACCTGTATGCCTACGCCGTCCCCAAAGTCGGCTTCGACAAGGTGATTCCCGCCTTCGCCAAGACCCAGCAGGGCGCCGGTGTCGAGTTCCAGCAGTCCTACGGCGCCTCCGGAGACCAGTCCCGCAAGGTCGCCTCCGGGGCTGAGGCCGACGTGGTGAACTTCTCGGTCACCCCCGACATCACCCGGTTGGTGGACGCCGGCCTGGTCGACGCCAACTGGGCGGCCGGGGAGCACAAGGGCATTCCGTTCGGCTCGGTGGTGACCATCGTCGTCCGCAAGGGCAACCCCAAGGGCATCAAGGACTGGGACGACCTGCTCAAGTCCGGTGTCGAGGTGGTCACCCCGAACCCGTTCTCGTCGGGCTCGGCCAAATGGAACCTGCTCGCCCCGTACGCGACCAAGAGCGAGGGCGGCAAGAACGCCGACGCCGGCCTGGCCTACATCTCCAAGCTGGTGACCGAGCACATCAAGGTGCAGCCCAAGTCCGGACGGGAGGCCAGCGAGACCTTCCTGCAGGGCACCGGTGACGTTCTGCTCAGCTACGAGAACGAGGCGCTGTTCCTCGAGGGTGAGGGCGAGAAGGTGGAACACGTCACCCCGCCGAGCACCTTCAAGATCGAGAACCCGGTGGCGGTGCTGAAGGGCAGCAAGAACCTGGCCGTGGCCGAGGCGTTCCGGGACTACCTGTACACCCCCGAGGCGCAGCGGCTGTGGGCGGAGGCCGACTTCCGCCCGGTGGACGCCACGGTGGCGAAGGAGTTCGCCAGCAAATTCCCCGAGCCCGACAAGCTCTGGACCATCGACGACCTGGGCGGCTGGCCGAGCGTCGACTCCCAACTGTTCGCCAAGGACACCGGGAAGATCGCGGTGATCTACGACAAGGCGACGTCATGACCGTCGTCACCGACCTCACGCCGGACGCCGCCACCGCGGCGGCGTCCGGCGCCACCACCGA
>JBDHZN010000104.1:0-11995 GCA_039811845.1 Micropruina sp.
CCTCGGTGACGCTTTCACCCAGGGCGGGCAAAGGAACGGGCGTTGACATGAGTTGGTCTCCTTCGACGGACTGTCAGAACCAGACCACACCCTATCCCGTCGCCGCCACGTTGAGCAGGTAATGGTCGCCCGCATTCCTCATGCCGATCAGGGGAGATACCTCGATCTCCGTGAGCGACCGTGCACAATGGCTGCGTGTCATTCAGATGGGGCTTCGGGCGCCGCAGGAGTTCAGCGCCGCCCATCGACCGCGCCACCATCGCGCACCTGGACGAGTTCGCCACCAGCCGCCGCGGGGTCGAGGCCTTCCTCGAACCGCAGACCACGATGGCGCGGACCAGCCTGCTGCTGGTGGCGTCCGACGGCGAATGGACACGTCGCTCCATCGAGTCGCCGGCCTGGGCCCGCCAGTTCACCGGACGCCACGGCCTGCCGCTCTACGACGCGGCGGTGGTCGGCTACCCGCAGCGGATGCGGGACTTCAATGCCCGCCAGAAGGGCCGCCGAGTCACCGAATAGGGGTCAGGCCAGGGCTTCGTCGATCCGGTCCAGCTGATCGGACAGGTCGATGATGCCGCGGTAGGCCTCCACCAGCGCCGCTGACAGGGCAGCGCCGGAACCCGGATCGGCACCGCCGAAACAGGTGGCGGCGGCACCGCCACAGGCCCACAAGCCGGCGACCGGCGTCCCGTCGGTACGCAACACCCGGGAGCGCTCGTCGATCACCAGGCCGCCGGCGGTACCGGCGTCGCCGGGGTAGATCCGGACGCCCCAGAACGGCTGCCGATCGACCGCACCCAGGCACGGATTGCGGCGCAGCAACGGGTCGCCGAAGTGCTTGTCCCAGGCACTGTCGCCGCGGCGGAAGTCGGTGTCACGGCCACGCTTGGCCAGCTGGTTGAACGCCACCGCGCTGCCCAGCAGCCCGGCCCGGTCCACCGACAGCCCCTCGGCGAGCTCCTGCAACGTCGCCGCCCGCACCAGCTCGCCCGCCTCGATCGCGGCCTTCGGTGACGAACCGGCCGGCCACGGCCCGAGGTCGTGCTGCTTGCGATGCCTCTTGTCCATCACCAGGAATGACGGCACCGACCGCTGGCCCCGGTTGTGCTCGTACATCCACTGACCAGCCCAGACGCCCGGCTCGGCCTCGTTGAAGTAACGGTCCCCGGCGACGTCGACGATCATTCCGTGCGGCGCCACCCGGGCCACGTCGACCCGGTGCGCCGCACCGTCGGCGAGCAGCACCGGCGTCCACCAGGCCCGGTCGAGTTCGGCGAGCGCCGCGTCCACCTGGGCGCCGGCCCGCAGCGCCGCACCGTCATTGCCGCCACCGACCGACCAGGAAACCGAGGTCGGGCCGGGCAGATGCTGCTTCCGCAGTTCGGCGTCGGCTTCGAAACCACCACAGGCGAGCAGCACACCCCGTTCGGCATACACCTCGACGTCGCCGTCTTCGCGATCCACCCGGACGCCGGTCACGGCGCCGTCGGTGACCAGCAGTTCGGTCAGCGGCGACTCCAGCCAGATCTCGACACCACTGCCGACCGCCCGCCGCAGCAGTTCACTGACCAGGGCGCCGCCGGCGCTCAGCGCGGCACCGTCGCGGAACCCGCGCCGCAGCCGGGTCAGCAGACCGGGGCTTTCGGCGTCCTGCGTGGTGCGCAGCCGTCCGGCCCAGTCGTCGAGTCGCGCCGCCGATGCCTTCGCGCGCAGCGTCCGGCCCTGTGCCTTGGCACCCTCGGAGGCGGGCCGGCAGTCGGGCAACCCTTTGACCACCTCGAGGCCGATTCGCGACGACACCAACCAGCGGGCCACCACGGCCGCGGTGCGGGCGAAAGCGGCGCGGCGGGCCGCCATCACCTCGTCGGCGGGGGCGGCCAGGCCGTTCAGGTAGCTGAGCGCCTCGTCGGCCGAGTCGGACGGCGTCCCGCCCTTGCCCATCAGGTCGTTGCCGGGCATCCACAGATGGCCGTCGGAGTCCGCGGTCACCGAGCCGACGGACGCGGTGCGTTCGACGACCAGGACCTCGTGACCCAGACGTCGGGCGGCCACGGCGGCCAGCAGGCCGGCGGCTCCGGCGCCGACGATCACCACATCGGTGCGCACCGGCTTCAGTCCTGCAGGGACTGCGCGAGCGCCACCAGGGTCCGCACCGCGACGCCGGTGCCGCCGGTGGGCACGTAGTCGTAGGGCCCCTCGTCGTTGAACGCCGGCCCGGCGATGTCCAGATGCGCCCAGGGGGTTGCGGCAGGTACGAAGTGGTGCAGGAACGCGGCGGCGGTCAGTGCGCCGCCGTAGCGGTTGCCGCCCGAGCGGATGTCGGCCACCTTCGAGTCCAGCTTCTTGCGGGTGCCGTCCGGGATAGGCAGCTGCCAGAACGCCTCACCCGCCGACTCGGCGGCGTCCAGGACGTGGTCGGCGGCCTCGTCGTCGCTGGCCATCAGGCCCGCGACCCGCTCACCGAGGGCCACCATGCAGGCGCCGGTCAGGGTCGCGACGTCGATGATCAGGTCGGGGGAGTCCTCACTCGCCCGGGCCAGCGCGTCGGCCATCACCAGGCGTCCCTCGGCGTCGGAGTTGACGTTCTCGACCGTCGTGCCGCCGTACATGGTGAGCACGTCGGAGGGCCGGTAGGCGGTGCCCGACGGCATGTTCTCGGCCATCGCCGCATAGGCGGTGACCCGCACCTTCAAGCCCAGCTGCGCGATCGCCCGGGTGGCGGCCAGCACGGCGGCAGCACCAGCCATGTCGCACTTCATCGTGTACATGCCGTCGGCCGGCTTCAGGTTCAGGCCGCCGGTGTCGAAGGTGATGCCCTTGCCGACCAGCGCCAGGTGCGCCTTGGCGCCGCGCGGCGCGTAGTCGAGCCGGACCAGCCGTGGGCCGCGCGACGAGCCGCCGCCGACCGCGGTGAGCCCGCCGTAGCCGCCGCGCTCGAGCGCCTTCTCGTCGAGGATCTCGACGTCGATCCGGGTGCCCTTGACGGCGTTCTTGGCTGACTCGGCGAAGGTCTCCGGGTAGAGGGCGTTGGCCGGGGTGTTCACCCAGTCGCGGGCCAGGCAGACCGCTGCGGCCAGCGTTCTGGCGGCCTCGACCGCGCGCCGGGCCTCCGGTTTCGCCGAACTGCTGACCACGGTGATCGAGCCGATCGCCTCCTTGGGCTCCTGGCCGCTCAGTTTCACGAATCGGTAGGCGCCGAGCAGCGCACCCTCGGCCGCACCACGGACCACCTCTGGCTCGACGGCGTCCAGGCAGACGGCGATCCGCAGCGCGCGATCGCCGGCCAGCCCGGACGCGACCCGGACACCGTTGCCGGCGGCCCGGCGGATCTGTTCGGGCGTCACATCGGTCTCGCCCAGCCCGACCGCGACCAGCCGGACGCCGTCGGTGCCGGTCAGCGTCACGGTGCTGCCCGGCTTGGCCTCGACACCCAGATCGCGCGCGATCGCCAGCAGCGGACGGCCGTACAGCTTCGCCGTCCGGCGTTCGACCTCGTCGGGGACGCCGACCAGGACTGGTTTGCCGGCACTCTCGGCCACCCCGAAGATCACCACGTCGGCGTCGCGCGGGCACGAGGTCGCCAGAGTCAGGGCGGGAAGGCTGAACGAGGTCACTGGGTGTCCTATCGGTGCCGGGGAGGAATCACCCGTCACCTTAGTCGCAGCCATCTGCAGTCGCAGCCATCTGCCTGCGATGCAGTGGTCAGACATGCGATCCTGTGCCGATGACCAGTTTCGCCTTCGCCACCGCCGCCCGGATCGCGTTCGGTCCGGGATCATCCGCTCAGTTGCCGGACGCCGTCGCCGGACTGGGCGCCCGTCCGTTCGTCTGCACCGGGGCCACCCCGGACCGGTTCGCCACCATCCTGAAGGGCTTGGACGGCGCCCGCAGTTGGCCGATCACCGGGGAGCCGACGCTGGACGACATCCGCGCCGGAGTCACCGCCGCCCGCGAGCACGGCGCGGACGTCGTGGTAGGCCTCGGCGGTGGTGCGGTGCTGGACGCCGCCAAGATCATCGCCGCACTGGTGCCCAACGACGGCGACGTCCTCGACTACGTGGAGGTGATCGGCGCCGGACGTGCGATGACGCAGCGGCCGCTGCCGTTCGTGGCGGTGCCCACCACCGCCGGCACCGGCTCGGAGGTCACCATGAACGGCGTGGTGACCTCGCCCGAGCACGGGGTGAAGGTCAGCATGCGGCATCCGACGATGCTGGCCCGGGTCGCCCTGGTCGATCCGGAGCTGACGCTCGGCTGCCCACCCGCGGTGACCGCCTCGTCCGGCCTGGACGCGCTCACCCACTGCCTGGAGTCGTTCGTCTCGCCGATGGCGAACCCGCTCACCGGCGGCTTCAGTGCCGAGGGTCTGCGCCGGGCCGGCCGCAGCCAGCGGCGCGCCTACACCCATGGCGACGACCTGGACGCCCGCACCGACATGGCGCTGTGCGCGCTGCTCGGCGGCCTTGCCCTGGCCAACGCGAAACTCGGCGCGGTGCACGGCCTGGCCGGTGTGGTCGGCGGACTGACCGGGGCGCCGCACGGACTCACCTGCGCCACCCTGCTGGTCGAATGCTGCCGCGGCAACGTGGCGGCCCTGCGCGACCGGGCTCCCGAGGACCCAGCGCTGGCTCGCTACGCCGAGGCCGGTGCGCTGCTGTCGGGCACCGCCGGAGTGGACGCCCTGCTGGACTGGCTGGCCGAGACCGTTCGGGTGCTCGAGGTGCCGACCATCGGCGAGCTCGGCGTGACGCCGGAGCAGTACTCGCAAATCTGCACGCAGGCAGCCGCTTCGTCCTCGATGAAGGGCAACCCGATCATGTTGTCGGCGGACGAGTTGGAGGAGATCCTGCGCCGCTCCGCCTGAGCCCGCGCTGGTCGAGCTTTCGTTGGTCGAGCTTGTCGAGACCTCGACAGCCAGTCTGAGAGGTTTCGACAAGCTCAACCAACGGCGGTCAGCCGCGGTGGCCGGCGTTCCGTAAGCTCGCACCCGTGCACGACGACCAGCCGCGGGTTCGCCTGCTCGGCCCGGTGCAGATCGCGGGCCGGGACGGACGCCTCATCGACCCGCCTGGCGCCCGATTGAAGGCCCTGGTGGCGGCCCTGGCCTTGCAACCGGGCCAGCCGCACAGCGTGCAGACGCTCACCGACCAACTCTGGGCGGACGAACCGCCGCGGGCGCCACGGGCAGCGATCCAGACCCTGGTGTCGCGGCTGCGGGCAGTCGCCGCGGACGGCCTGGTGACCTTCGGTGCAGCCGGCTACCGCCTCGCCGTCACCGCCGAACAGATCGACCTGGGGCGGGCCCGGGCCCATCTCGCCACTGCCCGGACGGCCACCGACCCGGCGGCCGCGCTCGCCGAGCTGGACTGCGCGCTGGCCCTGTGGTGCGGCGAACCCGGCGCCGATCAAGGTGACGCACCGGTACAGGACCTGCTGCGGGCGCAGGCCGAGGCGCTGCGGCTGGATTTGATCGCCGAACGGGCCCGGCGCGGCGCCGAGGCCGGCGACGTCGTCCGGGCCTCCCTCGACCTGGGTCAGCTGGTTCAGGCGCGGCCGTTCGACGAGGCCGCGTTGGCCTCCTATCTGGAGAGCCTGGCCGCCCAGGGCCGGATCCCCGAGGCGCTGGCCGCGTTCGCCGGGCACCGCGAGCGGTTGGCCGACGAGCTGGGCAGTTCGCCCGGGCCCGCGCTGATCGAGCTGAACACCCGGCTGCTGCGGGCGTCCGAACCGGATCCGCAGCCGAGGCGGCGGGTCGGCGTCCGGGCCGCGCCGAACGAACTGATCGGACGCGACGACGATCTGGGCCGGATCGAGGCGCTGCTGCGGCGCTCCCGGCTGGTCACCGTCCTCGGCACCGGCGGGCTCGGCAAGACCCGGCTGGCGCAGGCGCTGGCCGCCCGCTCCGCCGCGCCGGTGGTGATCGTGGTCGAGCTGGCCGGCGTCCGCAGCGACGACGACATCACGCTCGCGCTGGCGTCCACCCTCGGCATCAGAGAGGTCACCACCGGGCAACGGCTGGGTGAAGCGCTGCCGCGTCCGGACGTGCGGGCCCGGATCGTCGGTCAGCTCGCCGAGCGGCCCACCCTGCTGGTGATGGACAACTGCGAACACCTGGTCGACGGCGCCGCCCAGTGGGTCGCCGAGCTGCTGGCCGCAGCTCCCGAGTTGCAGGTGCTGGCCACCAGCCGCAGCCCGCTGGCGATCGGTGCCGAGGTGGTCTATCCGCTGGAGCCACTGCCTGCGACCGCCGACGGCCCCGCGGTCCGGTTGTTCATCGAGCGGGCCCACGCAGTCCGTCCGGCCGCCAAGCTGCCGCTTCCGGCGGTGCAACGGCTCTGCGCCCATCTCGACGGCCTGCCGCTGGCGATTGAACTCGCCGCGGCCCGCGTCCGATCGATGACCGTTGAGCAGATCGAGAGCCGGCTGGAGAACCGGTTCGCGCTGCTCGCCGGCGGCGACCGCAGCGCCCCCGAACGGCACCGCACCCTGCAGGCGGTGATCGAGTGGAGCTGGCGGCTGCTGAGTTCCGGCGAACAGGACGCCCTCCGCGTGCTCAGCGTCTTCCCGGACGGCTTCTCGGCGGACGCCGCGGCCGCGGTGACCGGCAGCGAGCGGGCGGAGGATCTGCTGGACGGCCTGATCGGGCAGTCGCTGCTGACCGTCGCCGAGGAGCCGCTGACCGGGGGTCTGCGCTACCGGATGCTCGAGACGGTCCGCGAGTTCGGCCAGGCGGAGCTGGTCGCCGCCGGGCAGGGCGTGACCGCTCGCGAAGCACTGTTCGGCTGGGCGCACGACTTCGCCGACGGCAATCTGGGCCGGCTGCCCGATCTGGCGGTGGTCCGGACGATCACCGCCGAACAGGACACCCTGGTCGCCGTGCTGCGGCAGGCGATCGCGGCCGACCGGCCGGCGCTGGTGGTGACCTTGTTCGCCCTGCTCAGCTACTACTGGACGATCCGCGGTGCGCACAGCGAGGTGTACACGTTCTCGCCCGAGGTGTTGGAGGCGATTCGCCGCTACCAGCCCGATGAGGCCCATGTCGACGCGACCGTGCTCAGCTATGCGCTGCTCACCGCGACCACCCTGGCCGAGCAGAACGGCCTGTGGTCCCGGGCCTATGCCCGGCTGCGCCGGCTGGTCCGGCGGCATCGGATCACCGCTCCCGACCTGGCCGCGATCGCGGAATTCCTGGTGGCGGCCCCCGACCGGGAGAAGGCGTCGGCGGTGATGCGGCGAATGTGCGCGTCCGACGATGTCAGCACCGCGTTGCTCGGTGAGCTGTTCGGCTCGCAGGAGGCGGAGAACGCCGGACGCCCGGCCGAGGCAGCCGCCGCGGCCCGGAGGGCCTGGCAGTTGGCACATCGGGCCGACGACCTGTGGCGCGGCTCGATGGCCGCGATGCTGCTGGCAGGGTTGGCCACCCAGAGCGCCGACTCCGCGGAGGCGCTGCGCTGGGCGGATCGGGCCGAGGTCGGACTGCGCGAGCTGCAGGCCGACGAGGATCTGCACCAGTTGAACTGGAGCCGGGCCGGCGCGTTGATCGGGCTGGGCCGCGCCGACGAGGCGCGGGCGCTGCTGGACGAGTTGCTGGCGGCCGGCATCCCGGGCACCGTCCGGGCCGAGTACTCGGCGATGGCCGAAAGCGGCCTCGCCGAACTGGCCCGGCTGGAGGGCGACCCGGAACGAGGAATCGAGCACTACCGCAGGGCGGTGGCGCTCTTCAGCGACCCGGCCCAGCGGGCCTCGCCATGGCACGGGATCGTGATCGCCGCCATGCTCTCGGCGGGTATCCTCGACGGCTCACTGAGCGAGCCGGAACTCGCCGACTGTGCTCGCCGGCTGCGCATCCGGGCGATCGTGATGGACCGGGCCCGGCCCGCAGGAATCGTCGACCGACCGATCCTCGGCGTCCACGCGCTCGGCCTCTCGGCCTGGCTGATCCGCCGGCCGGAGTCGTGTGCCCGCGGAGTGGAGTTGCTGACCCTGGCCGAGGCCCTGCACAGCCGGCAGGACCTGCCGAACTCTCGCTCGAAGCCGCCGCCGACCGGGCCGAGGAACTGATTGCTCAGAAGCTGACCCTGTCATCCCGAGCTTGACCCGGGATCCCCGTCGGCCGAGCGTCTAGTGGTGCGTCTCCCCACTGAGTCACCACTTGGCGGGCCCTGGGCACGCACCTCGCTGCGTTCTCCTCAGTCGCCATACGACCCGGTATGACTCCCTCGTCGGCCTTGCCAGGCACACACCCAGAACCCGCCAAGTAGCAACCCAATCGAGAGACACACCACTGGTTGGGGCCAGATCCCGGCGTTCGCCGGGATGGCGGGGAGGGCGTGCTCGAGTCCTCCTCCAACCTCGCACGCGGGGCACAGTCATCGCACAGGGAACGCAAAGGTGCAGTCGGTGCACTGGTAATCAACCAACCCGACAAAACCGACCCAAGGATCGAAAATGCGACGATTCGCGCTCACCATGACCTCCCTGATCACCTCGGCGGTGCTGCTCGCCGGCTGTGCGGCGACGGCCACCACCACGAACTCGACCACCACCACCTCGACCAGCTCCACCAGCGGGACCACCTCGACCACTACCGTCGACACCACCCTCGCGACCGCCAACGTCGACTGGGACGATCTGCCCACCACCGAAGTCACCCTCACCGACAAGGGCCTCACCATCGCCGAGGCCGGCACCTACGTGCTGAGTGGGTCGACCACCGGACAGGTCGTGGTCGACACCGACGGATACGTGCGGATCATCCTCAACGGCGCAACGATCACGAGCAGTACTGGTGCCGCCATCCAGGTCGACAGCGCCGAGACGGCCGTGATCGAACTGGCGGACGGCACCACCAACACGGTCGCCGACGCCGCCACTCGCAGCGACGAGGAGATCGACGGCGCCATCTATTCCGCGGACGACCTGATCATCACCGGCACCGGCACCCTGAACGTCACCGCCAACTTCGCCGACGGCATCGTCGGCAAGGACGACCTGCTGATCGAGTCCGGCACGATCGCGGTGACGAGCGCCGATGACGGCATCCGCGGGAAGGACTCGCTGACCGTCACCGGCGGCACGATCACGATCGATGCGAAGGGTGACGGTATGAAGTCCAGCAACGACAGCGACTCCGGCAAGGGTCAGCTGGCCATCACCGGCGGCGTCCTCACGATCACCACCGGGGACGACGCCGTCAAGGCCGAGCAGCGGCTGACAATCACCGGTGGCACCCTCAACATCGTCTCCTCTGTCGAGGGCATCGAAGCACCCGTCGTCGTGATCGACGGCGGCGACATCACGGTCAACGCATCCGACGACGGGATCAACGCCGCGGCCTCGGCGATCGTGACGACCGGCCTCGGGATCACCATCAACGGCGGCGACATCACCATCGTGATGGGTGCCGGCGATACCGACGCGATCGACAGCAACGGCGATCTCGCGATCACCGGCGGCACGATCACGATCACCGCGCAGTCGCCGTTCGACTTCGACGGGACGGGCACCCTCACCGGCGGAACCATCACGGTCAACGGCGAGCAGGTCACCGAGCTGACTAACCAGATGATGGGCGGCGGAGGCGGCCGGCCTGGAGCCTGATCCACCCTGCTGGTCGAGCTTGTCGAGACCCCTGCTGGTCGAGCTTGTCGAGACCCCTATGGTTTCGACAAGCTCAACCAGCGGGCTTCGGCACGCTCGACCAGCGGTGCGGGTCAGGCCTTCCGCATGTATGCCCGAACGGTGAGCGACGCGAAGATCGCCACGATCACAGCGGCGCCGAGCAGGGAGAGCAGCACATCGCCGCCCATCGCGCCGTTGTTGGCCAGTTCGCGCACCGCGGTGACCAGGTGCGAGATCGGGTTGGCGTTGGCGAACCACTTCAGCCAGTCCGGCAGGGTGTCCACCGGCACGTAGGCGTTCGACAGGAAGGTCAGCGGGAACAGGATCAGCATCGAGATGCCCTGCACGCTGGACGCCGTCCGGGCGACCACACCGAAGAAGGCGAAGATCCAGCTGATCGCCCACGAGCAGGCGATCACCAGCAGCCCGGCCAGTACCACGTTCCCCAGTCCACCGGCGGGGTGGTAACCCATCACGTACCCCATCACGAAGGTGAGCGTGGTGGCGATGGCGTACCGGACGGTGTCGGCCAGCAGGGCGCCGGCCAGCGGCGCGATCCGGGCGATCGGCAGCGACCGGAACCGGTCGAAGACGCCCTTGTCCATGTCCTCGCGCAGCTGGGTGCCGGTGACCACCGAGGTGGTGATCACGGTCTGCACCAAGATGCCGGGAATCAGCGCGGGCAAGTAGTCCTGCACGTTGCCGGCGATGGCGCCGCCGAACAGGTAGGCGAACATCAGGGTGAACAGGATCGGCTGCAGGGTGACGTCGATCAGCTGCTCGGGCGTGCGGCGGATCTTGATCAGCCCGCGGGCGGCCATGGTCAGCGAGTTCTCAAGGGTCTGGCGGATGCTGACCCGGTTCTTCAACGCTCGGTCGACGCCGGGTGTGATGGTGGCGTCGAGGGCTGCGGTGCTCATGGTGGTCGTGGTCATGCGGAGGCTCCTTCCAGGACGGGCTCGCCGGCTTCGTCGGCGTCCTCGCTCGCGGCACCATGCCCGGTCAGGGCCAGGAACACCTCGTCGAGGGTGGGTTTCTGCACGCTGAGTTCGGCCAGGTGGATGCCGCCGGCGCGCAGCGTGATCAAAAGGTCGGTGACCCGGTCGGCGTCGTGCATCGGCGCGGTGACCCGTCCGGCCTCGGCCGAGACGGTCGGGGTGACCCCGAGCACCCGCTCTATGGCGACCCGCAGGTCGTCCAGATCGCGCGGATCGGCCAGCCGCAGCTGCAGGCTGGAGGTGCCGACGGACGCCTTCAGCTCGTCGCCGGTGCCCTCGGCCACCACGGTGCCGCGGTCGATCACCGCGATCCGGTCGGCCAATTGGTCGGCCTCGTCCAGGTACTGGGTGGTCAGCAGCACCGTCGAACCGGTGGCCACCAGGCGCCGGATGGTGTCCCACATCTGGGCGCGGGTGCGCGGATCGAGGCCGGTGGTGGGTTCGTCCAGGAAAATCAGCGGCGGTTGCGCGATCAGGCTGGCGGCCAGGTCGAGCCGGCGGCGCATGCCGCCGGAGAAGTTCTTCAGCGGACGCCGGGCGGCTTCGGTCAGACCGAATTCCTCCAGCAAGGCGCTCGACTTGGCCTTCGCCTCGGCCCGGCTGAGGCCGAGCAGGCGGCTGAACAGCACCAGGTTCTCGGTGGCCGACAGGGTCTCGTCGACCGATGCGTACTGACCGGTGACGCCGATCAGCTGCCGGACGATCTGCGGCTCGCGCTGCACGTCGTGGCCGAAGATCCGGCCGGTGCCGCCGTCCGGACGCAGCAGGGTGGCGAGCATCGCGATGGTGGTGGTCTTGCCGGCCCCGTTGGGACCGAGCACGCCGTAGATGGAGCCGGTCGGCACGCGCAGATCGACGCCGTCCACGGCCCGGTTGGTGCCGAACACCTTCACCAGAGCGTCGGCCTCGACCGCCCAATCGGAGCGAGCTTCGAAAGCGCTCATGGCGGGTTCCTTTCAATGGACTGGGTAACGAACGTGACCAGTCTGGAAGGCTCCACTTGCAGCGCACCCACAGCGCACTGTCAGCCGCTGACAGCGCCGCTGGTTGAGCGTGTCGCAACCACCGCTGGTTGAGCTTGTCGAAACCGGGTCTCGACAAGCTCGACCAACGAGGACGCCGGCGTGACCACGGATAGGCTGCCGCCAGGCTCGCTCGAAGGAGAACCATGCCGGAGTTGAAGAAGTCCCCGCTGCACGATCGCCACCAGGCGCTCGGCGCCAAATTCGCCGAGTTCGGCGGCTGGTCGATGCCGTTGCAGTACGCCGGGATCGTCTCCGAGCACAAGGCGGTCCGTGACGCGGTCGGCATCTTCGACGTCAGTCACCTCGGCAAGGCCCGGATCACCGGGCCGGGCGCCGTCGACTTCCTGAACA
>JBDHZN010000105.1:0-11872 GCA_039811845.1 Micropruina sp.
GATGAACAGCGGCGCGCTGGACACCTCGCCGGTCTTGCGGGCGATCCGCTGCCAGTCGTCGTCGCCCATCTGGCCCTTGCGGATGTGGTTCAGCGGCACCCCGGCCTCGGCCGAGATCAGTCGCTGGACGATCTCGGACTTGCCCATTTCCAGCGAGAAGAAGACGCTGGTCAGCTTGTTCTTGATGGACGCCGCCCGCGCGAAATCGAGCCCCAGCGTCGACTTACCCATACCGGGACGGGCGGCGACGATGATCATCTGACCGGCGTGCAGGCCGTTGGTGAGTTCGTCGAGCTCGATGAACCCGGTCGGCACCCCGGACAGCACGCCGTGTTGGCTGAGCGACTCGATCTCGTCGAGGGTGCGCTCCATCAGCACGCTGAGTGGCTCGTAGTCGTCGGAGGTCTTGCCCTCGGCCACCTCATAGATGGCCTGCTGGGCCCGGTCGACGATGTCGGACACCTCGCCGCCACCGGTGTAGCCCATCTGGCTGATCTTGATCGAGGCCTCGACCAGCCGCCGCAGCACCGCCTTCTCTTTGACGATCTCGGCGTAGAAGCTGGCGTTCGACGCGATCGACACCGTCGACAGCAGGTCGTGCAGATAGATGTGCCCGCCGATTTTGCCCAGTTCGCCACGCTTGGCCAGCTCGTCGGCGACGGTGATCGCGTCAGCCGGCTCACCGCGGCCGAACAGGTCGATGATCGCGTCGAAGATCTGCTCATGCTTGGGCAGATAGAAGTCATGGCCGCGGACGATCTCGGCGACATCGCCGATGGCGTCCTTGCTCAGCAACATCGCACCCAGCGCCGACTGCTCGGCCTGCACGTCCTGCGGCGGAGTCCGGTCGGGGCCGCCGCTGAACTCGCCGGGCGGCTCTTCGTACGGGGGAAGCGAGGCGAGTGACATAACCCCTCCTCACATCTGCGTTCATCACTTACGTCGGCACGTTAGCCGGACGCTCGGACACTTTTGTGCCCGTCGTTCGTCAGTTCGAATGTGCGATCTCTCGCGGGTGCCGTGCAGGACGATCTGCGCGGCGTATCGCCCGACCATAGCCACGGCCTCGCGGGGTCGTCCAACCGTAGTTATCCACAGCTTTGTTCATGGCCTGTGGATCCTGTGGAGCCAAGGCGTGTCGCCTGTGTACGACGCGCCGAGCGACCGTGGATGAGAAATTTCTGTCGCTCGCATTCTGGCTTTCACTAGGTGTGTTGCGCGCTCGGGGGTGTGAGTTCTTGAGGAGTCTCGCGGGTTGGGTGCAGTTTGACAGTCGCCCAGGGGGCTGGTGTATGCCGCTCCTCCCTGAGGGGTTATGCACACTAGAAGCACTTGCATGCATACCCATAGGGGGTATAGTGACAAGGGTTGATGCTCAATGTCGCACGACCAGGAGGGCGCTATGTCGCAACAAACCACGGTAGATCCGGGTTATCCGGACAATCCCGACCAGACGCCGTCCACGGGTCACGGCTACCTGACCTCCAAGGACGCCTACCTCAAGCGGCTGCGCCGTATCGAGGGCCAGGTCGGCGGCCTGTCGCGCATGGTCGCCGACGAGCGGTACTGCATCGACATCCTCACCCAGATCTCGGCCACCACCCGGGCGTTGGAATCGCTCGCACTGGGTCTGCTCGACGACCACCTGAGGCACTGCGTGGTCCGCGCCGCCCGCGAAGGCGGCGACGAGGCCGAGATCAAACTTGCCGAGGCCCGGGACGCGATCGCGCGTCTCGTCCGATCCTGACCGAACGAAGGAGAAACATCATGGAGAGCACCTACACCGTCGAAGGCATGACCTGCGGGCACTGCGTCGCCGCAGTCACCGAAGAGGTCAAGCAGATCCCCGGCGTCACCGACGCCGTCGTCGTCCTCGAGGGCGGCAAGCTGACCGTCACCTCCGAGACGCCGGTCGACTTCGACCGGATCGTCGAAGCAGTGGCAGAGGCGGGCGACTACACCGTCGCCTGACGACCTGCACGCTCTCCTAACACCTGGGTTGGTTGGGCGCTCGGGTCGGGGGGTGCCGCGATGGCACTGTCGTCGGTGTTCGTGGGGCTGAACAGCCTGCGGCTGCGGACGTTCGGCTAGCTGCGCCGAGCATCGCCTCGCCGTTGGTTGAGCTTGTCGAAACCCCTGCCAGCCTCACGTCAGAGGGGTCTCGACAAGCTCGACCAACGATGGGCCGGGATGACGGGGTGAGGCCGGTCAGTGCAGCCGGCCGCTGAGCCGGGGGCGGCCCAGGTCGGGCTTCAGGTAGTCGCTGAGCGCCACCGGGCGGCCGGCCATCAGGTCGGTGTAGATGCCCAGCATCTCCTTGGCCTGGCGTTCGATCGGCCACTGGCCGGCAAGCTCACGGCTGCGGGCCGCCGCCTTCGTGGCGAACTCCTCGTCCTTCAGCAGCCGCAGCATCGACATGATCGCCTGGCTCAACGACACCATGTTCGGCCGTGCCACCAAGGCATTCACCCCCGGGTCGACGACCAGGTTGAGCTCGGGATCGACGATCACCAGCGGCAGCCCGCACAACGCCGCCTCGTGCAGCACCAACGCCTGGGTGTCGGTCTGGGAGGGGAAGACGAACATGTCGGCACTGCCGTAGTAGGTGGCCAGATCATCGTGCGGCACCCGGCCGACCAGCCGGACACCGCCGTACCGGGCCGCCCGCTGCAGCCGCCGGCGCAGCGCCTGGGCGGTGTCCTGGAAGTCGCCGACGATCATCAGCTCGGCGTTCGGTTCGAAGTCGCGGACCAGTTCGAAGGCGTCCAGCAGCAGGTCGAGATTCTTCTCGGGTGAGATCCGGCCGACGTAGAGCAGCCGTGGCCCCTTCCCGCGAGGCAGCGGCTTGCGTTGCGGCAACGGATCGGCACCGTTCGGCACCACCTTCACCTTGGCACTCGGCGCCAACTCGAGCACCCGCTTGCCGGTCTTATCGGACGGCGTGGTCACCAGGTCGGCGGTGCTCAACATGTCGGACGCGGCCTGCAACAGCTCCAGCTGCGCGCCGCCGCGTCGCGGCCGCTTGAACCGCAGCTTGCGCAGCTTCGCCCACGGCTTCGACTCGGCCCGCATCGCGAACAGCCGGTAGGCGGCGTTCAGGAACGGTCCCAGATGCCAGTAGTGCTCGGCGTAGGCCTCCAGGTCGGTGTGCCAGGTGACCACCAGCGGACGTTCGGCCCGCTGCGCCACCCACATGCCCAGCAGCCCCACGCCGCCCAGGCCGTGCACGTGGATGATGTCGGGCGGGTCGGCGACCAGTTGGGCCAGCCGGAACTCCAGGTCGCGGCCCAGCGACAGCCGGATGCCGGCCCCCGGGATCGGCACCGACGGCATCCGGATCTCGCGGCGGTGCGGGTTGTCGGCCAGTGGATTCGGGCCCTTCGCCTCCGGGGCCACCAGCAGCACCCGATGGCCCGCCTTGAGCACCTCGCGCTCCAGGAACTGCACCGCGTACAGCAGCCCGCTGGGAGCCGGGCCGTAGTTGTCGGTGAACTGCGCGATGGTGAGCGGACGCGACGGATGCGGTGCGGCGTCCGTGGCGCGGGGAAACTCGAAGGTGGCCGGGTCGTCGGGGTTGGGCGCCGGCTCGGCCGGATCGGTGTCGGCCTCGCCGCGTTGGACGGGCGGGCTCTCCAGGTCAGCCATGGCGACAGGCTAGTGGACGTGCGCCGCGAGGCCGGCGTCCGCGCCGCAGGCAGGGCCGGTCAGCGCCGCAGGTGGAGCGGGTCCACGTCGCAGGGAGAGCGGGTCAGCGCACCCGGGACGCAGGCTCCTTCCAGGTGTTGCAGGCGCCCAGATCGGTGCCGTTCAGGCCGCGGGCACCCCAGTACTGCTGCGCCTTCACCGAGCCGTGGCCGACCGGATCGTCGGTGTGGTTCCACACGTCACGGAAGTAGCTGTGATCGGCGGCGCTCAACTCGAAACTCTCCACATTCGCGAACACGTAGTAGGTCCAGCAGAAGACCTGCAGCTCCTCGCGCCGGGTGGTGATCGCCTTCTCCTCGCTGAGCCCGTCGGCGGCCTCGAACATGCCCATCATCGCCTGGACGTGATGGCCGTACTCGTGGATGACGACATCGGCGATCATCAACCGGCCGTACTGGGAATCCTCGAACACCTGGTCGGAGAAGTAGAGGGTGGCGTCGCGGGTGCAGTAGAAGGCGTAGGCGTCCTGCTCGGAGCCGCACGGCGAACTGGTGGACCGTCCGTAGAACTTGTGCTGGGCCGTTTCGAAGTCGCCGCCGGCCTGGTTCACCAACGGCTTGAAGATCCCCGCCAGGCAGTCGATCAAACTGCTCACCTGGGCCTCGTAGGCCTCGCGGGTGGTCACCGAACGGGCCGCTGGGCAGCTGCCCTTGACCTGCATCGGGTAGATCTTGCTGTCGGTCAGCGGGTCGCCCGGCCGGAAACTGGGTGCCGTTCCCGCCGCGGTCCCGGTACGCGAACCAGCCGGTTCGCTCAGCGCCGTGTCGAACACCGGCAGAGTCTGCAGCACCGCGGCCACCAGGCCGATCACGACCAGGACCACCACCAGGAACCGGCCCGGACTCGGTGGCTGGCGCGGCGGCGAGAGCGGAGCCGGAATGCCGAATTGGGCAGGCAGGCCCGGCGAGCCGAACCTGGGCGGCAAGAAGTGGCCGACGTCCGGCCCATTGCTGAGCGGAGGCAGGCCCTGGGTCACGCCGTCAACGATAGGGGACGGCGCCAACCGCCAGTTCGACGATGCGGTCGCAGCGCGCAACGACGTCCGGATCGTGAGTGATCACCAGCAGCGGCACCCCGCCCATCGAGGCGAAGATGTCGTCCAGCAAGGCTTCGGCGGTCACCGCGTCCAGATGTTCGGACGGCTCATCCAGCACCACCGCCTGATACTCGCCGGCGAACAGCCGGGACAGGGCCAGCCGGCGCGCCTCGCCGCCGGACAACGTCGCCCCCTCCTCGCCGACGACGCGTGCGGCGTCCAGCGGCAACCCGGCCCGGTCCAGCGCGCGCCGGACGCCTGCGGCGTCGGCGTCCCGGTTGCCGATCCGGACGTTCTCGGAGATCGAGCTGGCGAAGATGTGGGCGTCCTGGGCCAGGTAGCCGACCCGTCCGGTCACCTCGACCCGACCGGACCTCGGCGGGATCAGGCCCAGGACGGTGGCCGCCAAGGTGGTCTTCCCGGCGCCGGACGGCCCCACCACCGCCACGCTCTCGCCCGGCTCGACCCGCAGGGTGAGGCCCTCGTGCAGCACGGGGCCGCCCGGCCAGCCGATCGCCAGGTCGTCCAGCACCAGCGGGCCGGGTGCGACCTCGGTGCTGGGCAACTCGCGGTCGCCGACGCCGACCGGCGCGGCGTCCAGCAATTGCCGGACGCGGGCCAGCGAGGCCAGCGCACGGGTGGCGCTCTGCGCGGCCTGGGTCAAGGTGGAGAGCACCTCGTGCAGTGCCAGCGGGGTGAGCACCAGCACGGCCAGCATCACCGGCGGCAGCGTGCCGTCGGCCACCAGCGGCGCGCCGATCAGCAGCGCGGCGATCACCGCTGTCGCCGCGGCCAGCACCTGGCAACCGGAGGCTACCCCGCGCACCCAGGCGCCGCGTTCGTCCAGCCGGCGCAACTCGTCGTCGGCGGCCAGCACTCGGCGCAACTGTTCGTCGGCGGCACCGTAGGCGACCAGGTCGGGCGCCGTCCGGGCCAGCTCATGGACGCCGGCGGCCAGCGTGCCGCGGGCCGGTGCGGCCGCGGCGTCCCAGCGACGGGAAACCCGTTGGGCCAGGCCCGGCACGATGACGCCGCCCAGCACCGCGGAACCGAGCAGCACCAATGCCGTGGCGGGCGAGAAGGCGGCGAAGACCGCCGAGGTGGCGACGATCACCAGCGATGCCGACACCACCGGCACCACGAACCGGACCACTAGATCCTGCACGGCTTCGACATCGGCGATCACCCGGGTGAGCAGGTCGCCGCGCCGGGTGCCGAGCAGGGTGGTGCGGGCCAGGTGACTGTAGGTGCTGAGCCGCAGCGCGCTCTGCAACCGCAGCGCGACATCGTGGCCGACCAGGCGTTCCAGGTAGCGGAACAGGCCGCGCGAGATGCCGAACACCCGGACGCCGATGGCCGCCACCTGCAGATAGAGCACCGGCGGGTGTTCCGCGGCGCGCGACAATAACCAGGCCGAGACCGCCATCAGAGCCACCGACGAGGCGGCGGCGCCGAAGGCCAGCAGGGTGGCCAGACCCGTTCGGGCAGCCGCCCCCGGGACCAGCCGGACCAGCCAACGCCAGCCGGAGCCGTCCGCCGACCCCGCTGCTGCCATGCCAGCAGAATAGGTCACCGGCGCGGCGGGATCGGTGTGGTCGGGACGGCCCGATCCACTCGGCCGGGGGCTCGGAGTCGGGATCAGCCTCCCGAGGGGCTGTAACAGAACAGGTAGACGTTGTAGCTGGCCGTCCACATCGCCCGAGCGGCGATCTGCGTCCAATCCTTCGGCATGCCGGTCTGGGAACCGATCGCGCCGATTCCGCCTTGGCTGGTCACCGAATAGAGCGCCACCTCGGCTCGGGACGCGTCGTAGAAGATCAGCGGCACCGAGGTGGAGGACCCGCCGTTGCCGGGCACGATCTGCGACCAGGTCGGGCGGAATCCCATCGAGGCGCCCATCGCGCCGATGCCGCCCTTGCCGTCGGTCTTCCAGATCTGGCCGATTTGGTTCGTGGCGTCGTAGAAGACCAGGTGAGTGGTTTGCGGTGCGCTGCCGCCGAACATTCCGGGGACGATTCGCGTCCACGTCTTCGAGAAGCGGGTGTGGGACGCGAGCTGGCTGAGCGCGCCGGAGCCGTCCTGTCCGTAGAAGGAGAGCCGGCCGGCGGCAGAGTCGTAAAGCACGAGATCGCCGGTGCCGTTGGTGTCGAAATATCCCGCGGCCATCTCGTCCCAGGTCTTGCTCCAGGTATCGCTGGTCTTGAGCTTGCTCAGTTTGCCCGGGCCGTCCACCTTGAAAATGTCGATCGTGCCGTTGCCGGGGAAGTAGCAGGCGAGTGAGGTGTAGCCGCTGCCGGGCATGGCCACGATTTTCCGATAACCCGGAGGGAACCACTTCTCCGGATAGCTGCCCAGTGAGGTGAGTTTGCCCTCCTTGTCCATTCCCATCACCTCGGCGCGCCCGGTGGCCGAATCGTAGAAGAACAGGTCGGCATTCGGTCCGCCGAAGTTGCCCGCGACCACATGGGTCCAGGATTTGGACATTCCCTTATGGGCGGCCACCAGTCGAAGCTTTCCACCCTCGATGGCGTAGACCTCTCCGCGACCCTTGACCTCGATCGGGGGTGGGGGTGTCACCGGTGCCGGTGCGGGCAGCGCCGGCCAAACGGCGTCGCGACCCTCGGTCTGGTAGTAGCCGAAGACATCGTCATTGGAGCCTGCGGGGGTGCGGAATCGTCCGGAGACGAGATGCGTCCAGGCGGGCACCTGGCCGTAGGCGGCCAGATTGATCGCGCCGCCGTTGCCGATGACCTGGAAGATCTCCATCTCGGCCGCCGAGGAGTCGATGAGCATCAGGTCGGTCCACGCGTCGCCGCCGAAATTCCCGGCGACGATCGTCGTCCAGGTCTTCCGCCAACTGGGGTGGGTGTGCATCAGCGACAGCTTGCCGACCTTGTCAACGGCGTAGAAGTCGCCAGTGCCGCCGGTGGGTTCGTACAGGAGCAGGTCGTCGTAGCCGTTGCTGCCGAAGTTGCCGACGACGACCTGGCTGCAACCCTTCCGCAGCGTGGTGTGCTGCGCCGCCACGGTCAACGTGCCCAGTCCGTCCGTGATCTGGAACTCGCCCAGGCCGGTCGCGGCGTCGTAACAGAACAGGTCGCTCCAGGATTCGCTGCCGAATCGCCCGGCCACCATCGACGTCCACGAGGTGCGAACGCCGGTGATCGTCTTCAGTAGGTAGAGCCGGCCGCCCTGATTCACCTGGTAGATGTCGATCGTTCCGGTGGACGGCTGATAGAAGAGCAGATCGTCGTATCCGCTGCTTCCGAAATTGCCCACGACGACTTGGCTGCACCACTTGCGCAGTGACGGATAGGTTTTGACCAGGGTGAGCAGGTTGTTCCTCGGATCGGTCGTGTAGACGTCGCCGCGTCCGGCGACGGCGTCGTAGCAGAACAGATCCATTGGGCCGCCACAACCAAAGCCACCCCGGGTGACGTGTGTATACGATCCGAGGATGTTCTGGTGGCTGCTGCCATAACTCAACTCGCCGTTCTTGACAGCGAAGACGTCGGCCTGAGACGTACCCATCATGTCCCCCACATTTAGGTTCGTTAACTTTGTCCCGGACGCTACACCTGTATCGCGACGGCAGGCAATGGATAGGGATTATTCGTCGATTTCGGCTGGGAATCCCCTGCGACATAAGCGTTCCGGCGGGCTGCTCGGTCATGGGCGAGGAGTTGCGCGCCCCATCCCGCGAGTAGCCTTCCCCCATCGATCCCGAGGGAGGACGTGATGAGCCAGCCGCCGAACCCGCCCACCGGTGGGTCCCCGCAGCAGCCAGGTGGTCAGTGGCCGCCGCGTCCGGGTGGCACTGGCGACTGGCAGAGCGACCCCACCCAGCAGTTGCCCACCCCGCCGCAGTATCCGCCGACGCAGCCGCTGCCGGCCCAGCAGCCGGGCGAGCAGTGGCCAGGCGAGTCTTGGTCGGCTCAGTCCCCGCAGGCTCAACCGTGGCCGGGCCAACCGGCACCCACGCGGCCGTTGCCCGCGCAGGAACAGTCCTATGGGCAGAACTCGTACGGCCATCCGCCGTATGGGCAGAATCCGGGTCAGAGCGGCCCTGGATCGAACGGCCCGGGCGGGTATGCAGCGGGCGGGCCGTCCGAGCCGGCGGCCGGCGGCGGGTACGGGTCCGGTGCATACGGACCGGCCGGGCCGGGATACGGTGCGACGGGTTCCACCGGATCTGGTGACCCGGGCGTCCCCGGCTATGGGACCCCCGGCCAATACGGCGCAGCTGGCGTGTACGGGGCGGGTGCGCCCGGCCCCGGGGCTGGTGGACAGGGGTACGGCGCGCCCGGACAGTACGGCCCAGGTGGCGGCAATTTCGGCGCGCCACCCCAGTGGCGGCTTCGGTGCTCCGCCGCCAGGTGGCGGTCGTGGTCGGAACCCGGTGCCGATGATCCTCGGCATCGTCGCCGTGGTGGTGGTGATCGGACTGGTCAGCTGGTTCTTCTTCCTGCGTCCGACCGGGACCGCGACGCCGTCGCCCAGCGCGCCCACGCCCACCCAGCCCTCGGTCGATCCGACGCCGTCGATCCTCGGACCTTCCACCGCGCCGTCCACCGAACCGCCGTCCTCGACCGGCCCGAGCCCGCAGGCCTCGTCGAGCGCGGCCGCACAGTGCAGCGCCGAACTCACCAAGCTGCAATGCGAGTGGGCGGTGTACCTGCGCAGTTATGTCCAGATCGACACCTGCCGGCCGGACAGCAGCGATATTTCGCGGCAGGCGTTCCTCTGCACGGCCAACGCCCGCGGCAAGCTCCACGGCGAGGCTACTGTCGCCCTGCGTTCGGCAGTTGACTCCAAGGACCTCACCGAACTGATGGACGACTTCTTCCGCCGCGCGGGCATCCCCAAGAGCGAGATCGGATCGAACTGGAAGAAGCCGCCGGCCCACACCAACTGGTGGTACACCGACACGCCGAAGAAGATCGAAGGCAAGCTCGGCTCGGCGGCCGCCAAGGACGGCACCGGCCGCGTCGCCTGGACCTTCAGCAAGCAGCGGTTCTTCATCGAGGCGGTCTCGGACGGCGACACCGCCAAGACGATGATCGACTGGTGGGCCCGGACCTGAGTCTCCGCTCAGTTCGTACAGGAACGCTGACTGCCGCGACCACCGCCGGTTGAGCTTGTCGAAACCCTTCGCAGCGCCCGAACCCAGGTCTCGACAAGCTCGACCAACGAGAGTCGAGCTTCCCTCGGCGGCGCCCAGTGCCCGGGAGTCGAGCGGTTGGGCCGAGTGCGGATCGCGAGTCAGCCGAGGTGCAGGACGTGGTCGGCGCGGGCGATCACGGCCGGCCGGTGCGAGACGGCGATGGTGGTGGTGCCGAGGCCGGCCACCGCATCCAGCAGGGCGGTTTCGGTGGCGGCGTCGAGGCCGGCGGTCGGTTCGTCCAGCACCAGCACGTCGGCCTGACGCCGGCTGATCCGCAGCAGCGCGCGGGCCACGGCCACCCGGCGGCGTTCGCCCGCCGACAGGCCCTCGCCGTCGTCGCCGACACCACGATTCGGGTCGAGGCTGTCACCGCCGGCGAGCCGCAGCGAATCTCGGACGGCATCGTCCGCGGCGTCCGGGGCGCCCAGCCGGACATTGTCGGCGATGGTGCCGTTGACCATGCCCGGGTTCTGCCCCACCCAGGCGATCCGGGTCCGCCGGGCGGCGGCGTCCGCGGGGAGGCCGTCGAGCAGGAAGCGTCCTGAGGCCGGGCTGACGAAACCCATCAACGTGTACAGCAGGGTGGTCTTACCGGTGCCCGAGGTGCCGGTGATCACGGTGAGCTCGCCGGTGCGTGCGGTCAGGTCGACGTCGTCCAGGACGGGTGCGGCGGCACCCGGGTAGCGGACGGTCAGGCCGGCGATCTGGAGTAGCGGCGTAGGTGGGGGAGACCGGTCGATCACACCGGTCTCGACAGGTCCGACCGCCGAGGGGGTGGTCGCTGGGGTCTCGACAGGCCCGACCGCCGCGGGGGTGGCGGAGGGCCGTCGGCCGAGCTTGTCGAAACCATCGTCCGCGGAGGTGTCCGAGGCCTGCTCGGCGCCCTCGATCAGGGCGAACGCCGACTCGGCGGCAGCCATCCCGTCCGCGGCGTCGTGGTAGTGGACGCCGACCTGGCGCACCGGCAGGTAGACCTCGGGGGCCAGGATCAGCACGAAGAAGGCGGTGGTCAGGTCGACCTCGTGAAAGACCACCCGGAAGCCGATCGCGACGGCGACGATCGCCACCGAGAGGCTGGCCAGCAGCTCCAGCACCAGCGCGGACAGGAACGAGATCCGCAGCGTCCCCATGGTCTCCCGGCGGTGGGCGGCTTCTGAGCGGCGTAGCCCTTCGGCCTGGGCGCGGGCGCGTCCGAACACCTGCAGGGTGGGCAGCCCGGCGACCAGATCGGCGAAGTGCCCGGCGAGCCGGGTCTGCACCCGCCAGCGCTTCCGCGTCCGGGCCTCGGTGGTCCAGCCGACCAGCGCCATGAAGAGTGGGATCAGCGGCAGGGTGAGGGCCACGATGATCGCCGAGGTGAGGTCGGAGGTGAGGATCGCGACGCCGATGATCAGCGGCACCGTGACCGCCAGCAGCAACTGCGGCAGGTACTTGGAGTAGTAGCCGTCGAGGGCGTCCAGGCCCTGGGTGAGCAGCGTCACCAGCGACGCGGTGGACGGCTCGGGCCGCACCGGATCGACCAATCGGGCGGCGAGGACGTCGCGACGCAGCCGTGACTTGACCGCGGCCGACGCGCGCTGGGCGAGCCACTGGTTGAGCCAGGCGAGGATGGCCTTCCCGGCGAACACCCCCACCAGCATCGGCACCGCCCAGGTCAGGACGCCGAGCGCGTGGGTCTCGAAGATGTTCCCCAGCGCCGACGACAGTGCCCAGGCCTGGACGATGGTGAGCACCGCGGTCGCCGACCCGACAGCGACCCCGGCGACCAGGTACCGCAGTGTGGCGCGTCCGCGCCGCAACAATCGTGGATCGAGCGGACCGCGGCGGCGGGCATCGGTGCTGCCGGACGTCGTGCTCACCCGGCCATCCTTGCGCATCCCCGGTAGCGGGTGTTCCGCGGATCCCGCACGCCAAGGCCCTCCCTAACTATCTCTGCCCTCCCACATGGGGGAGGGCAGAGATAGTTA